>CALVQN010000109.1 GCA_944358135.1 uncultured Bacilli bacterium | reverse complement strand
TTCCTATATAGGAGGAATAAAATGTCGAGTTTAGTAGAAAAGTTTAAGAATAAGAAAGTGTTTATTCTATATCTAGTAGGAGTATTACTACTATCTACTAGTGTCTCTTTTGCTTACTTCACAAGTAGAACTAATACATCAGGTGAAGGTGGGGTTGCAGTAGGTACTACTACGGTAATAGAATCAGAGGGTATTAATGCAGAGGGAACTATAGAATTTAATAATGTAGATATGTATCCAGGTCATATTGGTATAGCAGGAATAAAGGTAACAGCAACAGGAACAACCCCAATGATCTATAACGTAGTATTTAATGGAACTAATACTTTTACTACACCTCTAAATTACACAGTATATAAAACAACAACGGAAATAGATGTAAGTTATACATGTACAAAGAAAGAAGAAAGACAAGGAGTAAATACTATCTATTATGAAGAATGTACAGGGAATAATATAGAACAATTAGGAACAGAAGTATCAAGTGGAACAATTCATACCAATGAAGGAAAGACAACATTATTAGATAGTGAGATCATATTAGGAACAGAAGAAGGAGCAGAAGTATATTATTATGTAGTAATCGAATTTCCAAATGAAGAAGAAAATCAAAATGATGATATAGGAAGTAGTATAAGTGGAAATATAACAATAGAAGAAGGAGACGAATACAAGAATCCAGAAGTAACCTTAACAGGAACAACAGTAAGTGGAAATAATGGATGGGTAAAAAGTGCAAGTATCAATGTCAATGTAGAAACGCAAACAGGAAAATATGAAGCATTATACTGTACCACAACAGAAGACAGTTGTACCCCCAATACAAGTGCAAACATAAGTGATAATTCATTTAGTGTAACACTCAATAATAATAGTTCAGCACAAAAAGTATGTGTCCAAGTGACAGATGAATATAATCAAATAGCAAGTGGATGTAGTGAGTCTTATCAAGTAGATGGAGAGATACCAAATGTTACAATAGCAAGCACAAGTGTAACAGAAAACAGTATCACAGTAACAGTAAATGGAAGTGATACACATAGTGGAATAGTACAATACAAATTCAGTAGTAATAATGGAAGTAGTTATACAGATATAGATACAACAGAATCAAGTTACACCTATACATTTAATAATTTAAATGAGGGAACAACATATAATATAGTTGTACAAGCAGTGGATGAAGCAGGAAATGTAAATAGTGCATCACAAAGTATTGAGACTGAAGTAGCAGAAAGAACCATGCAAGAAATCATAGCAGGTTACAATGTTGGAAATAGAGGAAGCTTTAGTACACCATATACATCAAGTACAACCAATACAGTGTTCACAACAAGTGATTGGAAGGGAACTTCATATTACTTTGCAGGAGCACCAACCGATAATTGGGTAAGATTTGGAGGATTCTATTGGAGAATCGTAAGAGTAAATGGAGATGGAAGTGTAAGACTCATTTATAATGGGACAAGTACAACCACAACAGGAACAGGAACTTTAATTAATAGTGGTGCAACATATCCATTCAATAGTAGTTATACTCGAAGTGAGTATGTAGGACTCAAGTACACCACTGGTGAGCAGCATGGACAAACAACGGATAGTCCAATACTAAACACACTACAGTTATGGTATAGTAGTAGCGGATTATCAGCAATACAAAATTCACAGTATATCGATACAAGTATAGGATTCTGTAGTGATAGAAACATGGCAAGCGGATATTCATGGAGTAGTACGGGGTCTAGTCATTACTATGCAGTACATAGAAGATTAAAAAACAGTAAAAGTCCAAGTTTGGCATGTACAAGTAGTGATATCATCAAAGAACCAGTAGGACTCATTACAGCAGATGAAGTAGCCTTTGCTGGTGGAGGATTTTTTAACAACAAAAATTATTATTTATATTCAAATCAGGAATATTGGACCATGTCCCCCTATTATTTTAATTCTTCATATGAATATCCAGCATATGTTTTAGCTCTAACTGAAGAAGGGAAACTTACACATTGGACTGTTCGAGGTTCTGGCGGTGTACGTTCAGTAATAAATCTAAAGGCTGATACAAAGTTTCAAGGAAGTGGCACAACCTCTGATCCATACACAGTAGTTGGAGCTTCCTAGCCCTTCCTTGCCTATACAGCTAGAACACATTTTATAACAAATATATAAACTAACACTTTCATATTTGTAATTATGTATAGGCAAGATGTTAAGTGAGAGTGTTTCGCTCTTGCTTTTTTAAATAATTTTGATATACTTTTAATAGGAGTTGGTACTAATGGAACTTAATTTAGCTAGTTTAAGTAATGAAGTTGTTAATTATGATGAAGATTTTCATATAGATCCTTCATTGTATTCAAGTGTAGGTATACTTGATTTAAAGAATTTGCATGTTTCAGGTACTGTTCATTTAAATTCTTTATCTATGTTAGTAGTGAATCTTACTGTTACGGGTGCTATGATTTTGCCTGATAGTGTAACTAATGAACCAATAGATTATCCATTTACATGCAAAATAGATGAAGAATTTGATATAAATGACGAAAATTTCTTGGAATATTATCAAAAATCACAAAATATACTTGATATTATGAAGATTTTGTGGGAAAATATTGTTCTGGAAGTACCCATGAGATTTACAAAAACCGAAGATGCACACCTATCTGGTGATGGTTGGAGTTTGGGTGAAGATAAAAATAAAGATAATATTGATCCAAGATTTGCTAAGTTAGCAGAATTGTTGGATAA
>CALVQN010000108.1 GCA_944358135.1 uncultured Bacilli bacterium | reverse complement strand
TCCAAAAGTATATTGACATATAGTTAAAATTTACCTATAATATTATTATGAATAATAACATATAGGAAGTTTTGACATGTTTTGTCGAATACCATGAAAAATCTTTATAGATGATGTAAAATAGTTTGGAGTAAAGGTGAAATTATGAAAAGAATGGGAATAGTTATAGTAGGGGTAGTATTAGTAGTTGGTTGTATCTTTTTGTTTAGTCAAAAAGATACAAAAGAAATATTAATTACGGAAGAACAAGAGTTAGAGAATACTATTTATGTTACAAGATGAAGAAGGAAACTATGATAAAAGTGATACATTACCAAGTACAGGATATACACTTAATGCAAGTAAAAGTGTATGCTCAGATAATACAACACCAACATGGGAAGATAATAAATTATATATAAATAATCTAACAAAGAAGGGAACTAGTTGTTATTTATATTTTGATAAGAAACCAATGGCAATGAATACAATATTAGCAAATAAAGAAATAAGAACAAGAAGTGATTTTAGTACAACTATTACAGAAACAACAACAGGAGTAATATATGCATCTTTAGATGAGACACAATATGATAATGATGGAAAAGTATATTATTTTGCAGGGAATCCAACAGATAATTGGGTAAGATTTGGAGGATTCTATTGGAGAATCATCCGAGTTAATGGCGATGGTTCAATAAGACTAATCTATAGTGGAGATAGTTCTAGTGGGCCAGTAACAACTGGAAAAGAAACCCAAATAGGAACAAGTGCATTTAATGAACAATATAATGATAATGCGTATGTAGGATATATGTACGGAAGCACAGGACAAAGTAGCTATGCACCAACCCATGCGAATAATAATAGTAGTACAATAAAAATAATATTAGATAATTGGTATCAAAATAACTTATTGAGCTATTCTACTTATATCAGTGTAAAAACAGAATTCTGTGGAGATAGACAGCCAAGCACAAGTTCATCAACAAGTAATGGTTCAGGAGGCACAGGAACAACCGAAACCTACTATGGGGCATATATCAGATTACAAACTAATCGAATTCCTCCTACATTTAAGTGCAACAATCTTAATGATTTGTATACTATAAATTCTAGTACAAAAGGAAATAAAGTTTTGGATTATCCAATAGGGCTTATTACCGCGGATGAAGTAGCTTATGCAGGTAGTAGAATGTCAACAACAGAAAATATTTATAATACTTTTTTAAATACTGAACAGACTTATTGGACAATAACTCCTCATCGATTTATGACAGCGGCAGAATTGCTTTATGTGAGTCTATATGGTAGCTTAGTATGGACTTTACCAACATTTTCTGCTGGTGTCCGACCTGTCATAAACCTAGATGCTAATGTTACATTAACAGGTTCAGGAACAAGTACTGATCCATATGTAGTGGAAGGAGCAATGTAGTATGAAAGATAAGAATAAGAAATTAATTATAGTAGTAGCATCCCTCCTTCTAGTGGTAGGTGTAACCTTTGCATACTTTACTGCTTCTACCATTTTTGGTGGTAATGGTGCAAATGTAAGTGGTACTACGGCAACACTTGAAGATTCAGTATTAAGTGTAGAAGGATCATTAGAATTTAATGATACCAATATATATCCAGGACATAAGAATGTGTCTAGTATAAAAGCAACAGCAACAGGAGATAATACCTTAATTCCTTATAATGTAATATGGGAAGGAGAAAATACATTAAATACATCACTAAACTATACCATATATAAAACAACAAGTGAGATAGAAGTAAGTGCAAGTTGTGAAGCTAAAAATGGAGTAGTAGATGGAGCAAGATTATATTATGAAGAATGTACAATAAGTAATATAGAAAGTTTAGGAAGTATAGTAAGTAGCGGAACAATAGCAAAAGGAGAAACAAAGAAAACAATAATATCAGATGAGTTTATAACATCAAGTAATGAAGGAACAGAAGTATATTATTATGTAATATTAGAATATCCAAACTTAGAAGAGAATCAGAATAGTGATATAGGAGGATCATTTAGTGGGAAAGTATTAGTAGAATTAAATGATACAGAACCAGATATCATTATAGCAGGAACCTATATAGAGTCAAATGGAGAATACAAGGAAGTAGAAGATATACCAACAGAGGGATATGAATTAAATACAAGTATGAGTACATGTAGTAATAATGCAACAGTAGGATGGGATAAAAGTAATAAAAGGATATATATAGAAAGTTTAAGTAATAGTGGGACAGAATGTACATTATATTATGATGAATACAATGCCTATGCAGGAAGAGAATATATATTAGCAGATAAAACAATAGATAATAGTAGAAGTGGAGCAATCACAGGAACACTTACCACAAATACCACAGGAACAGTATATAGCGTAGCAGATGACTGGGGAACAAGTTATGTGTATGCGGGAGCACCAACGGATAATTGGGTACAATTTGCAGGATATTATTGGAGGATCATTCGAATAAATGGAGATGGAAGTATAAGAATGATCTATGCAGGAACAAGTACTTCAACAAGCGGAACAGATGATCAAAT
>CALVQN010000107.1 GCA_944358135.1 uncultured Bacilli bacterium | reverse complement strand
AGCATTTGTTTTACTACCTGATTTATTTCCCGAAAGAGTTTCTAAAGTTTCATAAGAACATTGTTGTTCTCCCAAAAGACCCTCAAGTATTCTAAACATACAGCTCTTACCATTTCTTCCTTTTCCTTTGAGGATAAAACCCTTTGCAAGTTTGGCTGTTTTAGTTAAAGAATAACCAATTACTTCATATAGTAAGGTTTCCATTTCCTTATTATGGCAAGTAACACTATCAAAATAGTAGTCGACTATGTCTAACTCCTTTGAAGGGGTTGTAAGTACCCTATAATCATTATAGGGTACACTTAAATTACCTATTATATCTTTAATATCCATATACATTTATCCTTTCTTTAATTCAAATTATCTTTTTGTTGTTCTAACAACCATTTGTCAATTTCAATTTTTGAAAATAATATTTTCACTCCTAATCTAACATAAGGAATATCCTTGTTTTTTACTAATTTTCTTATAAGGCTGATGCTAACATTCAAATATTCTGCTAATTGTTTAACATCAAACATATTAATAGCCACAAAACTTGCCCTCCTTATTTAAAGTTGTTCTATGTTAGCTTAATTTTTTACATTTTCATTCCTAAAACAATTAGAAATCAAAAATAATGTCGTCATAATCTAGTTCAAGCACATTTAATATAATATTTAATATACACATATCTGGAACTTCTTTACCAGTTTCATAGTTGATAAGTGTTTCTGCATCAATACAGAAGGCTTTACAAGCTGTTTCTAATGTCCAGTTTTTGCTTTTCCTAATATCTTCTAATTTCATAATTACTCCTTTCTAAACTCAATTAAATGAGTTGATATGCCATCTATTATAATTATATTTTTTTTTATGTCAATACATTTTTTGCAACTTTTCATAACTTTTTATATTTTTATCTCTTGAAAAATGATTTTTCTTATGGTATTATATTTTTGTCGGAGGGATACTATGAACACAAGAAAAAAAGAAATTTTTAGTAAAAATCTTAAATATTATATGAAATTAAAAGGAAAAAGCAGAAAGGATATAGAAGATGATACAGGCATACCTTATAATTCAATAAGAGATTATGAAAAAGGTTATTGCTATGCAAAGTCAAGTAAAATTAAAGCAATTGCAGAATGCTTAGGTGTTTCAATTCCTATGCTTACTGAAGAACATGATATTGATGACAGCTTGCATATAGTAGATGATACAGAAGAAAGTAAATTACTATTAAATATTAAAAACATAATATATAATTCTGAAGATAGTAAATTACTATATAAATGCCTTAGTGAATTGTCTAAATTAGATAAGCAAAAACTAAAATACATATTAACAACTATTGATATGATTAAATAATAAAAAAAGAGCTAGTGCGCCAACACTAACTCACCGCTAATAATAGCGTACAGAATAAAAAATTAATCTACCAAAGAACAACTTTTTTTCTGTACTCCTATTATAGCACTAATTTCAAAATTAGAAAAGATAGGAGAAGTAAATTAATGATTAATTTTAAAGAAGATTACCAAAAAACGAACTATGATTATATCTATAAACATAAAACTAATGGAACTTATGCTGTTGCATTTGCATTATACGATAAATTATATAATAAGCGAATTAAAAGAAGAAAGATTAATTTAAAAACTATAAAGGAAGCTCAAAATTATATAGCCGAAGAAAGAGTAAAATTTAAACAATTAGATAGTCTACCTAAAAAGGGTAGTCTTTTTAAAGATGCTTTCGCTTCATATATTAAAGAATGTGAATTAGAAGTCAAAAAAGGTAATTTAGCCGAATCTACTGTAGATGGTAAAAAAGCAATATTTAAAAATCAAATACTTCCGAAACTAGGTAATGTTAAAATTTCTGAAATTTCCGAAGAACATATTTATAAGTTTCATCAGGATCTATTGTCTATGACTTGTTTACGAGAAAAAGATAAAAGCCTAAGTAATCAAACACTTATTAAAGTTCACAAACAGTTATCTGCTTTTCTTAATTATTGCGTTAGAAAGAAGTTAGTACCTTATAACCCTGCAGGTGTTGTAGGCAACTTTAAAAAAGTAAAGAAAGAAAAAGAATATCTTACTTATCAAGAGTTTATGCAGTTGTTATCAGTTGTGAATAATATTAGAGATTTATTCATTATTCAACTTCTATTTTATACTGGTTTAAGAATTAGTGAGATGTTGGCTCTTTCAACAGATAGTATAGTTACTACAGAGCAAGGTACATCTTTAAATATTACTGAAACCTATTATAAAGGTAAAATTAGACAAAAAGCAAAAACTGATGAAGCAATGGATGATTTATTTCTCGATGACATTACAGTTGAAACATATAAAACCTTTCTTGAATATAGGAAAGCTCATAACATTACTAGTAAATATCTTTTTGCTAATAATAGAGGTAAATGTGAAGTAATAGGCGATAAAGCTATTAGAGATATGCTTAAAAAGTATCTAAAACGTGCAAGAATTGACAAAAACATTACTCCACATAAATTAAGACATAGTCATGCTGCTTTACTAATTTATATGGGTAAAACATTAGAAGATATTAAAGCAAGATTAAGACACAAAGATATTAGGACTACATCAAATGAATATGGACATATGTACAAAGAAAGAAAAATATCACTAGCAAATGACCTAACTACTTTTCGTACTAATCTTAGAGAAAGTTCAAAAAAGTGGGACACCTAGTGGGACACCTAGCAAAAAATGACATAATAAAAAGACTAAATTTTTGTATGGTTTAGTCTTTTTTAAGCAAAAAAAAATAGTTGCATTTTCCTATCTTCGCATACACTATTTTCGGCGTTCAAGTGCTTGACTTCCTTGTTCGGGATGGGTAAGGGTATTTCCACTTGGCTATCAACACAAC
>CALVQN010000106.1 GCA_944358135.1 uncultured Bacilli bacterium | reverse complement strand
GGATTGTTGTTGATGTCTATTTTTTTTGCAATAAAAAGAATGATAAAATTTCTTTCATCACTCCTCAATGTTTAAGAGCCTTTAGAGCTTTTTCTTTTGGTATAATTATGTTAAAATATACTTAAGGAGAGTAGCATATGAAAAATTTTAAATTAAAAAGTAATGAAGAACTAGTTAAAGTGATAAAAGATATTGAAATAGAAGCAAATGAAAATCAATATATATTAACAATATTTCTTACTACTAAAAGGTTAGTACTGTTAAAAGATGTAAATAAGGAATTAGAATTTAATGATTTTCTAGCTTCTAGAATGGTATCCATCCCTGAAAATCTAGAAGTAGTATTTGATTTAAACTTAGAGGAAATAAATACAATAAAATATACAAAAGGGAAAAATATAATAACATTTAAAGAAAACGATAATAAATTAATATTATATTGTGAAAATATAACTAAATTAATAGGAGAGTAGTATGTCAAAAATAGTAGATGAGTTAAAGAAAGAATATAAAGAAACAAAGAAGAGCAGTTTGTTAGTTTATTTTATTTTACGTTTTTTAGTAATTTTATGTTTAATAAGACAAATAATACTAGGACATTTTGATAGTGCATTACTATGTATATTGTCTTTATTTTTACTTATACTTCCAATAATTATTCAAAGAAGATTTAAAATTACTTTACCCAATACTTTAGAAGTAATTATCTATATCTTTATTTTTGCAGCAGAAATACTAGGTGAGATTTACAATTTTTATGGAAACATCCCTAATTGGGATTTAATGCTTCATACATTAAATGGCTTCTTATGTGCTGCAATAAGTTTATCTTTAATAGATTTATTAAATAATAACAGTAAAAGTATTAAACTATCACCTGCCTATGTTGCTTTAGCATCATTTTGTTTTAGTATGACAATTGGTGTATGTTGGGAATTTGTTGAGTATGCCTTTGATAAAACTACATTAGTAGATATGCAAAAAGACGAGATTATAACTAGCATTACCTCCGTAGAGTTTGATACTAATAAAAGTAATAAAGCTAAAAAAATAAAAGATATTAATAATACAGTGTTATATAATTCTAATAATGAGGAGATTATGACAATAGAAGGGGGATATTTAGATATTGGATTAAATGATACAATGGAAGATTTATTTGTCAATTTTATTGGTGCTACAGTTTATTCGATATTAGGCTACTTTTATATTAAAAATAGAAGGAAATACACATTAGCTAGCAAATTTCTTATTACTAAAGAAGAATAAGGAGTCATAAAAGAAAATAATAAGCGTACTCTTTATTAGAGGTGTTAATATTGAAAAAGTTAATGTTAACTTTAATAGTAGCATCATTATTTATTCCAGCAGTAAAAGCTGAAGGAGATTCCTTAAATTTAAGTAGTGAAGCTGCTATATTAATGGATGCAGAAAGTGGTAAAATTTTGTATGAAAAAAATACTCAGGAACAACTTCCCATGGCTAGTATGACTAAGATTATGAGTATGCTTTTGATTATGGAAAATATTGAAGAAGGAAATCTAACTTATGAAGATAAAGTATTAATTAGTGAAAATGCTAGTGGTATGGGAGGATCTCAAGTATTCTTACAAGCAGGAGAAGAATATACAGTTAGTGACCTGCTCAAATGTATCGCTGTATCAAGTGCCAATGATGCAGTAGTAGCGATGGCTGAAAAAATAAGTGGAAGTGTAGATGCTTTTGTTACTTTGATGAATGAACGTGCTAAAGAACTAGGTCTTGAAAATACGAATTTTGCCAATCCCCATGGACTAGATGATGAAAATCATCATTCAACAGCTTACGATATGGCGGTAATGGCAAGAGAACTATTAAAACATGAAGATATTTTAAAATACACATCTATATATGAAGATTATTTAACAAAACCAGATGGCTCTCAAGTATGGCTTGTAAACACCAATAGACTAGTGAGATTCTATGATGGAGTAGATGGCCTAAAAACAGGTTATACAACGGAAGCAGGGTATTGTCTTACAGCAACAGCTAAGAAAAGTGATTTACGCCTAATTAGTGTAGTCATGGCTTCTTCTAGTGCAGAAGAAAGGAGTAGTGATACATCAACGCTATTAACATATGGCTTTAATTCATTTAAAAATAATATTATTTATAGTAAAGACAAGTCTCTAGGAAAAGTAAAAGTGGAAAAAGGGAAAATAGAAGAAATTGATGTATATTTAAAAGAAGATGCTACGGAAATATTAAGTGTTACAGAAAAACCAAGTGATTATTCTTTTAATATAAAAGTAGATAAAATTGTTTCTCCAGTAAAAGCAGGAACAGTAGTAGGTACTGCAGAAATTATTGATAATAATGGTAATATAGTAAAAGAAGCAGAAATAATTGTAAAAGAAGATATTGAAAAAGCGGGCTTCTTTGATTATTTAAAACAGAGCTTTAAATTTATCACTAGTGGAATATAAGTTGAGTCACACACTAGTGGAATATAAGTTGAGTCATTCTGTTAATCATTAGTTAAAATGTTACCGATTTTACTTTAAAGTAGAGAGTATGGCTTTTGTTTTGAATGTAAAAATT
>CALVQN010000105.1 GCA_944358135.1 uncultured Bacilli bacterium | reverse complement strand
ACAACATTATCATACTCTATTTCTGGGAATATTAATTGTTCTTTAATACCCAAAGTATAATTACCTTTACCATCAAATGCATTCTTAGAAACACCTCTAAAATCTCTCACACGAGGGAGTCCAACACGAATTAATTTTTCCATAAATTCATACATTTTCTCTCCACGTAAAGTAACTTTAACACCAATAGCTTGACCTTCACGAAGTTTAAATCCAGCGATTGAATGACGAGCTCTTGTTACAACTGCTTTTTGACCAGTTATAGCTTCCAAGTCTTTTTGAGCAGCATCAATAAATTTATGATCACGAGCACCATCACCGCAACCCATATTAATAACAATTTTATCTAACTTTGGTACTTGCATTACACTTGAATATTTAAATTCGTCTTTGAGTGATTTTACAATCTTCTCATCATATAATTTTCTATAATTACTCATAAATATTCACCTACTTACTCTTACTTTCTTTTTTTGTTTTGCGAGCATCTTTTTTTTCTTCTATTTTCTTAACATTTGATACATGAATAGGAGCTTCGATATCGAATATTCCACCTTTATCTTGTCCATTTCTTGGTTTAACGTGTTTTTTAACAATATTAATTCCTTCAACAACAACCTTGTCTTTATCTCTTAAAGTCTTAATAACTTTACCGTTCTTACCTTTATATGCACCAGCAATAACTAGCACTTCATCTCCAACTTTAATCTTCATCATAAATATATCCTCCTATATAACTTCCTTAGCCAAAGACACAATTTTCATATAGTCTTTTTCTCTAAGTTCTCTAGCTACAGGTCCAAGAACTCTTGTACCTACTGGAGATTTATCATCTTTAATAATTACACAAGCATTGTCATCAAATTTAATATAACTGCCATCGCCTCTTCTAACACCTTCAGTAGTTCTAACGATAACTGCTTTTACAACTTTACCTTTTTTAAGATTTCCATTAGGCATAGCCTTCTTAACAGTACCAACAACTACATCACCGATGTTAGCATATTTAACCTTAGATCCTCCAAGCACACGAATAACTAGTAATTCACGAGCACCAGTATTATCCGCAACTTTTAATCTACTTTCTTGTTGAACCATAAGTACCTCCTATAAAATAACTGCTTTAGAAACGATTTCTACAAGTTCATATCTTTTTGTTTTAGAAAGTGGTCTTGTAGCTCTGATTCTAACAGTATCGCCAACTCCAGCTTTATTTTCTTCATCATGAGCAGTATATTTTTTTGAATATTTAACACGTTTTCCATATAGAGGATGAGTCTTGTAAGTTTCTACTAAAACAGTGATAGTCTTATCATTCTTATTACTTACAACTCTACCAACTAATTCTTGTTTTCTATTCTCCATCAGTATTACCTCCTGCAAGTTCTCTTTCTCTTAAAATAGTTTTCATTCTCGCAACATCTTTTCTAAGTTCTTTAATTCTAGAAGGTTTATCTAAAGTACCAGTAGATTGTTTCATACGTAAACTAAATAATTCTTTTTTAGTTTCCATAATTTTACCCTCTAATTCTTTTGTAGAAAGTTCTCGTAAATCTTTAATTTTCATGAGATTCACCTTCCTTTTTTACAAATTTAGTTTTAATTGGTAATTTGTGAGAAGCGAGCCTTAATGCTTCACGAGCAATCTCTTCACTTACTCCACCAATTTCAAACATAATTTTTCCTTCTTTAACTACAGCAACCCAATCTTCAACATTACCTTTACCTTTACCTTGACGAGTTTCAAGTGGTTTACGAGTTAATGCTAAATGAGGGAAGATATTAATCCATACTTTACCACCACGTTTCATATAACGAGTCATAGCAATACGAGCAGCTTCAATTTGACGAGCAGTAATCCAAGCTCCTTCTTTGGCTTGAAGACCATATTCACCGAAATGTAATTCAGTATTTCCTCTTGCATGACCATCATAAGTTAAACGATGAGGCTTTCTATATTTAGTCTTTTTTGGCATTAACATGAGATCCATCTCCTCTCAATTGTTTTTTAGTTGGAAGAATTTCATCTTTATAAATCCAAACTTTAACACCAATCTTACCATAAGTAGTATCTGCCTCAGCTGTTGCGTAATCAACATCAGCCCTGATAGTATGAAGGGGAACAGTTCCTTCTGTATAACCTTCAGTTCTAGCCATTTCAGCTCCACCTAAACGTCCAGATACAGCAGTCTTAATACCTTTAGCTCCAGCTTTCATTGTATTTCTGATTGCTCTTTTTTGAACACTTCTAAATGGTGCTCTAGCTTCAATTTGAGCTGCAATATTCCCAGCAACAAGTTTTGCATTCAAATCTGGATTCTTAACTTCTACGATGTTAATATAAACATCTTCTCCAACTAATTTTTTAATTTCTTTACGGAGTTTTTCGATATCTTCACCACCACGACCGATGATAACACCAGGTTTAGCAGTATTAATAGTTACATCTACTCTATTTTTCTTTCTTTCGATAAGGATTGAAGCAACAGCTGCATCTTTAAGTTTTTTCTCTAAGTATCCTCTTATTTTAATATCCTTATTTAAAGTTTTAGCATAGTCCTTACCAGCATACCATTTAGATTCCCAGTCTTTATTAACACCTAATCTAAAACCAATAGGATTTACTTTTTGACCCATTATGCTTCCTCCTTA
>CALVQN010000104.1 GCA_944358135.1 uncultured Bacilli bacterium | reverse complement strand
AAACTGATAGTATTCGTATACGAAATTGATAGTAACCTATAACCAAATCGATAGTATTAGTAAAATTTTAATTTTTTCAAATTTTTCTTACTCTAGACAACTCTAACTGATTAAGAGGATGTTTCTCATCCATAGCTAGCAATTCTTTATTAGCATAATATCTAGCACGATAAACTTCTTTTCTCGCATCTAATCCAAATAATAAATCCAAAAGAATTTCTAACTTTTCTTCTTCTCTTAAATCCAACTTTAAAAGTTCTTTTAAATTCCAAAAATTCTGTTCAACACCACTGAGTTCTTCTTTAGAAGAAAGACCTCCAAGTCTTTTACTTACCATTAAAAGTCTAGCAAATAATGCTATATTTTGCATCCAAGTAACAAAGCTATTAGAGCCATTACTAATCCTAAACTCTATCGTATTCATTCCATTTCTAACATGTATTAAATTTAAACTATTATTTTTACTATCTTGCCATGAATGAATTTTTCCTACAAATTCATCATCCGTTAAAGTTAAATCATGATAAATAGAACCATCTTTTAACCGTTCATCAAAACTTTTAAATAGTGGCATAGCAAAATTAGTGGCATCCCTTCTTGGAAGTTCCCCTGATGGATTACTAATCAAATAAAATATTTTCTCACAAGAACCCCAAAGTTCAAATAAAGCTAAATATTCTTGCTTTTTAGTTAAATAACTAGCATCAAAGTGAATATGTCCCCCACATCTCCAAGAAGAAGAAAAACCAGCATAATGAAGCATATTAAAAATATAATATAAACTATTTAAAGAATTAACACAATTGCTAAGTTTAGGCGTTTTTAACTCTAAACTTTGAATCAAAGTACCATCAAACGTTCCTTGATAATTATCCTCTCCAAAATCACTTTTTTCGATCACACCATGATTAATTCCTTCAACTTCTATTTCAAGTCCAAATAGAATTGATGGATCTATTCCCAAATCAAAAGATATTTGTTTTTCCATTATTTTTATCCACCACTCTCTTCTATTCTTATTTTGCAAAGAATAAATAAGAGCCATCTTTTCTTCATAATTAGAAAGTTTCATAATATACTTTTCTTTTTCTTTATCAGGAAGACTAATTAAAATAATCATACGATAAAAGGAATTATCAATACTCTGTAAATATTCTTGTTTTTTTAAAACACTAGATAAAGAGGCAATTAAATCCACTTTTATTCTACCATGTAAATATTTTACTAATTCTTTCTTTTTAGTATCACTATCTAAATAATCAGTTATACATAATTTAATTGAATAATCTTTTATCATTTCTAATGCTACAGCCATATTTTTAAAACTTTTCATCTTTGAAATAGCAACAATCTTTAATTCTTCATTACTTAATTTATTTAAACCCAAAAAGATATACTCATCACTTATAAAGCTATTAACAACTAAAGAAATAGCATCTTCATTAACTAATCTATTTAAATATTCATACTTATCCACGTCATTAGATAAAGATGCTACTACTCTAGCTAGTGAAGCTTCATTAAATTCATCTAAATATTTCTTTTTAAGAGTATCACTTTTAAAAGTAGTAATTACTTGAGCTCTTAAATAAACACTTATAATGCTATTTAATAATTCCTCTTTATACTCATCAACACTTAAACTAGAAATAAGTGTTACTCTAAAATCTTCAGACTGAATCAAAGGAATATATAAATATCTTAAATATTCATCCTTTAAACTTTTAACAATTAAATACTTACTATGATCCCCTAAGCCATCTTTAAGAAAAGAAATCTTTTCTTTATCACTTTTTAAACTAGCTATAACAAAAGCACGATAACTCTCACTTTTAATTAAAGGCAAGCAATCTAATTTAAGAGTATCCTTATCTAACTCTAATACTCTTTGATAGCGTTCATAATCACTATCTATATATAATATTTCTTCTTTAACACTCATAGCTAGTCCCCTTTCTTTTGAAATACTATTATACTCAAAAAGAAAGAAAAAGCAAATAATACGAAAATAGTAACAAAATTATTGATTAAAACTCAATGATAATGTATAATAAAAATATATTAGAATAATATCATTTAAATTTATATCATAGCAAAATAAGAGAACTTTTGACATGTTTTGTCAAAGTTAATGAAAAAGAATTTAAAATGATGTATAGTCTAAAAAGAGAAAGGGTAAATTAGAATGGAAAGGAAATGGAAGAAAAACCTAATAATAGGAGCAGTATCAATAGGATTACTTACAGCAGGCATACTAACTTATAACAAAGTTATGTATCAAAAATCAACAACAAATACTCTCATAAATAATGCAGAAAACTATGAGCTAAATAACACAAACTTAGTAGGAGTCTACATACAAGAAGGAGAAGATTACACTAAAACAGATACCATACCAGAAGAAGGATACACACTAAATCAAGAAAAGAGTTATTGTAAAGTAAATGACAGTAATATTGATGCAACAATCAGTTATGATGCAGAAACCAAAACATTAAGTGTATCCCCACTAACAACAAAAGGGACAAAATGTTATTTGTATTTTGATGAACAAAAAATGCAAGCGGCAGACATAATACTAGCAGATAAAACAATATCAACAGCAAGAAATGGAGCAATCACAGGAACACTTACAACAAATACCACAGGAACAGTATATAGCGTAGCAGATGACTGGGGAACAAGTTATGTGTATGCGGGAGCACCAACAGATAATTGGGTACAATTTGCAGGATACTA
>CALVQN010000103.1 GCA_944358135.1 uncultured Bacilli bacterium | reverse complement strand
AATGGTTCATTAAGTGCAAAAGTTGGATTTAGAGCAACGACATAAACTTAGAAGAAATTCTAAGTTTTATTTTGATTAAATATTTAGTATTTAATAAAATGTGAATTTATGTTATAATAATTTTAAACTAGTAGGAGGTATACATGAGATTTATTGAAATAAAAAATTGTTACAAAGTATATAAAAATGGTGTAGCAGCTATCGCTGATTTAACTCTCAGTATTAATAAAGGGGAATTTGTGTTTGTTATAGGTGCCAGCGGCTCAGGTAAATCTACATTGATAAAAATGTTATATCGTGAGGAAAAGCCAACTAAAGGAACTGTCGAAATTGGAGGAATTAACGTTGGAAAATTAAGAAATCGTACAGTTTATAAATTAAGAAGAAAACTAGGAATTGTTTTCCAAGATTTTAAATTATTACCTAAATTAACAGTTTATGAAAATGTTGCTTTTGCACTAGAATGTTTAGGAATGAAAGGCAGCGAAATTAGGCCTAAAGTAATTAAAGCTTTAGACCACGTTGGATTAAAAGAAAAAATCAGAAGTTTTCCCAATGAACTTTCTGGTGGAGAGCAACAAAGAGTATGTATAGCAAGAGCAATAGTAAATAATCCAAAATTACTTATTTGTGATGAACCAACAGGAAATCTAGATCCTAAAACTTCTAAAGGAATTATGGACGTTCTAGAAACCATCAACAAAGAATTAGGAACTACAATTATCATGGCAACCCATGACAAAGATATTGTCAATCGGATGAAGAAAAGAGTAATTGTCCTAGATAGTGGTATCCTATCTGAAGATCACGAGAAAGGAAGTTATAAAGCCAGTGAAAGCGTTTAGAATTTTAGCAAGGAGTGTTAGAGATTCCTTTAAAAGTGTATTTAGAAATTTTAGTTTAAGTATTGCAAGTATTTTATGTACGACAATAACATTAATACTTGTAGCAATAGCAATAGTTGTAACGGTAAATGTAAATCATATTACCAAAGACTTAGAAGAAGAATTAACAATAGTGGTATATGCTGATGCTGAAACATCAGATGAACGATTAAATGAAATAGAAGAAGAAATAAAGAATATTAATGCTGTAGCAAATGTAGAAGCCAAGAGCAAAGAAGAATGGCGTCTAGAAATGCAAAGTTATTCTGATACTTTAAATACAACTCTAGATTATCTTGAAGAAAACCCTCTATTAGATTCATTTATTGTTACAGTCGAAAATGTTGATGATTTAAGACCAACAGCACTAGCAATTAGAGAGTTAGATAATGTCGAAAGTGCTAACTATGGTGAAGGAATGGTTGAAGATATTATATCTGTTTTTGATATTATTCAAACAGTAACAATAATCATGGTTATTGCACTAATTGTTGTAACTGCTTTCTTAATTAGCAATACAATTAAATTAACAATATTTTCAAGACGTAGTGAGATTGAGATTATGCGTTTAGTAGGAAGCAGTAATACGAGTATAAAATTACCATTTATTTTTGAAGGTTTTTTACTAGGAATTTTAGGTTCAATAGTACCGATTATTGTCACAATTTATGGATATTTGATCATGTATGAACAAATTAGTACCTCTTCATCATTCAGTATTATTGAGTTAGTAAAACCAATGCCATTCGTATTACTTACATCACTAGCTTTATTACTAATAGGTTCATTAGTAGGTATGTTTGGTTCTGCTCGCGCGGTAAGGAAGTATTTAAAGATATGATAAAGAAAAGTTTAAATTATTTATTAAGAGTTTGTCTAATTATAGCAGTTATATTTTCATATTATGTAAGTCCAGATATTGCCTCAGCTGCCTCAGCTGAAACTCTAGGAGACTTAAGAAGAGAGTATGAATCACTTTTAGCAGAACTAAGGGAATATGAAAATAAAACAGATGCTGCCAAAGCAGAGATTGCTAGAAAAGAAGCAGCGATTAATCAAGCTGAAGCAGACATAACAGAGGCTGAAGGACAATATGATGAAGCAGAACTTGCAATAGAAGAATCCAATGCTAATATTGCTTCACTAGAAGAAGAAACCAAAAAAGTATTATTATATATGCAACAAATGCAAGGACAAAATGCTTATGTTGAATATGTAACTGGTGCATCTAGCATGACCGAAATGATTATGCGAGTTGAAGCGGTAAATCAAGTTACTGCCTACATACAAACAACAACTAAGAACTTAGAAGAAGAAATAAAGAAAAATGAAGAATTAAAAGTTGAGTTAGTAGAAAAGCAAAAAGAATTAGAATCTCAAATAGCTTCATATGAAAAAGTAATTGCCGAACAATACGGAAATATCGAAGAATATTCAGAATTCTCTCTAGATTTAGAAACACAAGTAGAAAATGCCAAAGATTACTACGAAAGTTACAAAGAGACATGTGCAAGCACAGTAGGAAGTACTGCTGATGATGTAGTATTAAGTACATGTAGTGACGTTCCTTTAAATAGTGGTTGGTTAAAGCCGTTAAATTCTGGAGTAGTAACAAGTCCAATGGGATACCGTACTCATCCAACAACAGGGCAAAAATACAAATTCCATGCAGCGATAGACATTGGAGGAAATGCTGAAGGAACACCTGTTTATGCTGCAGCATCAGGAGTGGTAAGCGGAATAGTTTATCGAAGTAGGTGTGGTGGAAATAGAGTATATATACGTGTTACTGTAGGCGGAATAAGATATACAACTTATTATTATCATTTATATTCGATTAATGTCGAAGTAGGAGATGTAGTAAATCAAAATACTGTTATT
>CALVQN010000102.1 GCA_944358135.1 uncultured Bacilli bacterium | reverse complement strand
TATAGAGCTATATGTTTAGTAAATTCAATTTTAAAATCAAAATCTTGTATTTGCTTAGTGTATAAAACATAAGAATAATTTTTTTCCTTATTATATACAATAACTTCTTCTCCATTTGGTTTAACTTTAAGATTAGTAAAAACTGCCTTTGTCTTATTCTTACTAGTCTTTGCAACTTGAATATTGTTAAAAACTAAGTCTAAAAAATAATAGACCTCTTTTTCAAAATCTTTTTTCATCTCCAACACCTACAATTAATATAACATAATGGCTTTTATAAGTTGTAACACAAAACAAAAACCCATTATCCAGTTCGGACAATGAGTATTTAATCTTTTGCAATT
Organism: uncultured Bacilli bacterium; assembly: GCA_944358135.1. Taxonomy (GTDB): domain Bacteria; phylum Bacillota_I; class Bacilli_A; order RF39; family UBA660; genus Caccenecus. The sequence continues at coordinate 2,562 of CALVQN010000102.1, read as the reverse complement.
ATGATATTTTCACCTATGTTATTAACATCAATATCTATTTTTTAAATGGTTTTCTTCGTATCCTTCAGATGTATAATTACCGCATTTTAAGTATGCCTTTCCACCAATTTCAACTGCATCTGCTTTAACAATAGAGTAAGCATCGCATACACCATCATTATACAGTTTTAATATTGTTTCGTCTTCTATATAGTTATTATCAACAAGCACAGATAAACTGATTTCCTCTGTAATAGTATTTTCCATGAATGAGTAATTATCAAACACATACATAATTGAAGCTTCTGATATAGTACCTTCTAATTCAACATAATCAAGATTAATTAATTCTTCTTTCTGTTGATCATTTGTTTCTTGTTTAACTTCTTCATTAACTTCAGTTTGATTTTCAATATCATTATCAGGTTTCTGCTTATTATCAGTAAATAGAATAATTAAGCCAACAGCAACAATTAGAGCTAGTGCTATTATAAAAATTATTAATTTCTTGTTTTTTAAAAAAGTTTTTATCAAACATTCACTCCTTTAGTCATACTATCTTAATCTTGATAGTACCACGTCTTTATCCTTATCTATATAATATGAATACATACCATCACCAGTAGGAATATAACCATACCAAACTTCGTTGCTCCCATATTCAACACGTATGTTATTTCCATAATCAGTACATTTAACCAGTATAATTCCATCAGATGTTTTGCTATCAGTTATACATCCTAAATTTTCTCTGATATAATCACTACCATTACTAATATCCCTTATTGCATATAATCTTCCATATTCTTCTTCTTCCTTTGTTAATGTTGTATTAGAACTTCCATCAGCAAAGAAAGCAACTACCAAAATAAAAATCAAAAAAGCACCTATCCCCCCAAAAATATAAAGTAATTGTTTTTTTGTAGATGTTTTTTCATCATTCATTAATATTTCCTCCAATCCAATTCATTAATAACAATATGCACCATCATTATTCATACTAGAAATAAAACCATCTTTGTTCAATGTCAAATTCTCATCAATATAAGCACTTAACCCGCTTCCTGTAAGATAATTTTCTATAACATTTCTTTCCATTTTTTCAAAATCTCTTGTGAATAATGTTTTTACAATATAATTGTTCCTATCATATTCTATATCAGCATAAACACCATTTACATCGCTATTATCTTCATTTACTTGATTAATTTCTATTAATCGTTCATTATAGAAATCTAGTAACATATCATTAACTGCTTCTTTCTGTGTTTCGCTATAATTTGCTGTATTTGCTTCTATGCTTTCTTCTTGAACTATGTTTAATAACTTAGATGTACTTTCTTCGTAATTAAAATAATAGACATTAGAATATGTTAAATTACTACTTTCTTGTGTTCCTAATATGCACGTAATAGTAGCAGTTGTTGAAGTTTCAGGTTCGTTTGTAATATTGTTTTCATCACTTTGATTTTCATTGTTTTCTTTAAATTCGCTTGTATCTCTAGTGTTTAGTAGAATTACACTTCCACCTACAACCAACACTAATACTATTGCGACTATTAATTTAATCTTGTCCTTTTTTACCATACAAACTCACTCCTTTCTATTAATAATTATAACATCATCAATTTTTATTGTAAATATTTTTTAAGTTATTTACTTAAATTGTTTAAGCATTTAATTTATGGTTAAATTCTTGCTTTTTACCGATAATATTACTGATATTTATTAAGTTATTTACTTAATATAAAGGAGGCTTATATGAACTATACCGACGAAAACAGAAAAGAACTTTTACAGAAAATAGGAAAAAACATCAATTACTATCGTTATCATTGTAATAACACAAAGATAATGAATGATAAAGGCTTTGTAACCATTGAAAAGCTAGCCGAAGAAATAGACAGTAGTCCAAATATGCTTTATAACTTAACAGCCAAGAAAGTAGAACAAGGAGTATCTGTAATATTTTTAGATAAATTAGCTAGTGTATTAGATGTAAGTTTGAGTTGTTTCTTTTTAAATACACCGTTACAAACCCCACCAAGATATAAAGAACAATAAGAATATTATAAGTAAGTACTTATCAACAAATTTATTATTATTCTAATATAATATTTTTAGATGTTATATTATTTCTAACATCTGTAAATAATATAACATAATAACTTTTATAAGTTGTAACACAAAACAAAAAGAGGTATAATAATCATAAATAAGAAATACGCAGAAGTAAGTTTAAAGGTGTCCCATTAGGTGTCCCAAAAACTAAAATAAAGTATAATAATTTGTAATATTTTAGGACATCTTCAATAAATTAAAAACCACTTTAAAACAAGGTAGAATAAGATATAATAATAGTGTAATTCGTCCATCCCGAACAGAGTAGTTAAGCACTAGAACGCCGAAGATAGTGATAAGCGAAAATAGGAAGTTGCGTATTTTTTTTTGCATTAAATTTTATTATTTTCAATAAATGGCATATAAAAACTGATAAATTATCACACTAAAAAGTTGATAGCTTATCAGTTTTTGAATTTTAATCTAGAATCTAGTATTGCAAGAAGAAAAAGACTCATTATC
>CALVQN010000101.1 GCA_944358135.1 uncultured Bacilli bacterium | reverse complement strand
CTAAAAAGTTGATAGCTTATCAGTTTTTGAATTTTAATCTAGAATCTAGTATTGCAAGAAGAAAAAGACTCATTATCATAAGAATCTTTATATAGACTTTAAATTTTTGGTTATCTTTATAGCCACATCTATGACTTCTCTTATAGTTACAATATGTTTAGGTATTTTACAATTACTAGATCCAATGATATTCCAACCACCACTAGTATCAGGAACAACATATTTTTTCTCCTATTTAATACCTCCAACTACATTATAATTCATTTGGTAAAAAAACAAGCAGCAAACTGAAAAAACTGATACCACAATGATATCAGCCTTTCTTCCATACCAAACTATCTCTCTTTTGTAAAACGCTTATATGCATTTACATAATGATTATATTATGTACTAATTATAAAATCAAGTCTTTTTAATAAAAAAAACAATATATTTTAAATTTAAAAGAAAAAAGAAGGACCATTCGACATTATTTGACAAATTTTAGATTATAAATATGCTATAGTAATATGATGAGGTGAAAAAATGATATTTACAGAATATAATAATGATGGAATTTATAATGAAATAAAATTTGTGGGTTTATTTGATGGAAAAAAAGTAAGAGATATGAATAAAAGCTTAAGAGAATTACTTTTGAAATTATTTGGGCCACTAACAGGAGAAGAATATATAGAATGTTGGAAAAGTAAATTTAATGAAAAAGCAGACATAAAAATTAGAATAAATGGAGATATAAAAGGAATAAGCATAAAAATGGGAGAGTCAAATTCTATACACCAAGAGCACTTAACAAGTATCACAAACTACCTATTAAATATTGGAGTTAATAATGCTATAGTGAATAAATTAGCTGACTATATTATTGGAGATATAAATGGTAAACGCGTAGATGCAGCAACATATAAAAAACTAAAAAAAGAAGATATAATAGAAATAAAAAAAGCATTGTCAGATTTATACATTAAAGTGAGCTTAATTATTAGATTCTTATTTAAAGGAAAAGAAAGTGAATTATACGATGCAGACGCGATCATACATGGAACTCCTAATAAATTTCTTTGGGCAACAAAAAGTGAAGTATTAAAATATCTAATAGATTATCCTGATGGAGATACAATCAATGTGAAAGTAGGACCACTATTTATCCAAAGCCGCAACCGCAACTTAAAACGAAAAGAAGCAGCTAAAATTGATGAAAATTATATCCAGGTAAAATGGTATAATATAGAAAAGGACTTGTATTTTATTACAAAAAAGAGGGAAAACAGCAAAAAGTATGACTTTTAATAAGAATAAGTATTCTATTTTTATAAAATTTGTGATAAAGTTATAATGTGATGAGTATGAAAAAGATAATTATATTTGGTGGAGGTAGTGGGCTATCTCAAATGTTAAAAGGATTAAAATTGTTTCCTATTGATATAACAGCAGTAGTATCAGTATCTGATAACGGAGGATCTACACTTAGATTAAGAAAGGATTTTAATATACCAGCAGTAGGAGACATATCAAAAGTATTAATGGCAATGAGTAATACAGATCAAGATATAGTAAATTTAATGAACTACCGTTTTAAACAATCTAAAAGTTTAGGTAATCATTCAATTAAGAATTTACTATTAACAGCTTTATTAGAACAGAAAGGGAATTTTGCTAGTGCTATACCAGTTTTAGCAAAATTGCTCGATATAGAGGGCCAAGTTTTACCAATTACTGAAGATAATGCAGAATTAGTAGGCATAACTTCTGACGGAAAAAGGATTTATGGTGAAACAAGTATTACTAAATGTAAGAAAAAAATAGAACGGATAACTTATGATAAAGAAGTAACTGCCAATCCAGAAGTTATAAAAGCAATAAAAGATGCCGATTTAATAATATTTTCATCAGGAAGTTTATTAACAAGTATAATTCCAAATATCATTATTGATGATGTGGTAAATGCAATAAAGAAAAGTAAAGCACCTAAATTATATATTAGCAATTTAGTTACACAACCAGGAGAGACAGACGACTTTAAAGTAAGTGACCATATAAATGTATTAGAAGAATATTTAGGTAGGGGAACAATTAATATGGTTTTAGCAAATAATGTCGAAATTCCCCATGAACTAGTTTTAAAATATGCAACCGAAGAACAAAAAGATCCCGTTTTATTAGATGAAGCAGTGCTAAAAAAGAGAAAAATCAAAGTAATAAAAGACAAAATATACACAGTTGAAGATGGCTTTTTAAGACATGATACCCTAAAAACTGCTTACTTAGTCTTTTCAATTTTAATGGAGAACAAAGAATGACCTATACAACCAAAGTAAAAGAAGAAATATCTAAAACTGAATTAAATGAAAACGAAAAAATATGCGAATTGTCAGGATTCATTCGCTTTAGCGCTGTAATTAAAGAAAATATTACAATAACGCTTGAAAATGCTAGTGTAGCTCGTCGAATTTATACACACATCAAAGAAGTATTTGGTATTCGTCCTAAAATTACAATAAGAAATCAAAGAAGGTTTCGCATAAAACAAATCTATATTTTAGAAATTAAAGAAAAAGTAGATTATATTTTACAGTTTTTGAATTTAATGGAAGGAAAGAAAAAGATATTACCAAATGAATTCTTTTTAACCAACAATGAAGAAAAAATTGCTTACCTAGAAGGAGTATTTTTAGCAGTCGGAACGATTAATGACCCAGCGAGCAGTGGATACCATTTAGAAATTGTCACAGATATGAATAGAGAAGCAGTATTTATAACTAAATTATTTAAGGATATAGGCATAACTTCTAAACATATAAAAAGAAATTCTAAATACATGGTATATATTAAAAATGCAGAAGTTATTGGGGATATCATCAAAATGTTTAAAGCAACTAACTCTTATTTTTATTTTGAAGATATCAGAATTTATAGAGATCATAAAAACATGGTCAATAGACTAAATAACTGTGAGATAGCTAATCAAGAAAAAGCAATTGG
>CALVQN010000100.1 GCA_944358135.1 uncultured Bacilli bacterium | reverse complement strand
AAAAGGAGATAAGCATAGCAGGAAAAGAAAAACACTAATAGACATAGTCCCAATGCTCAAGACTATATTATTAAATAATACAAAGAAAAAAGCAAGAAAAAGTGTTCGACAAATTCTGACATTGTCAAAAGTATAAAAAGAATCCCAAGTTATTTTAAATACTTGGGATTATCTATTTTACCTAAAAGATAATCAGCGGAGATGTTGTAATTTTTACAGATTGTATATAAACTAGTGGTAGATATAATATAATTTCCCCTTTCATATTCCGCTATTGTTCCCTTTCCAATGTTTAAAATCTCTGCTAATTTTTCTTGAGTAAGCTTATTTTCTTTTCTAAAATCTTTTAATCTTAGAGACAGTAATTTTTTATCAATCATTTCTTTTGAACCATTATATTTAGTTTTTTTATTCAAACTAAAAATATAATCTATCGATATATGATAAAAGTTACACAATGTATTAAGATGCTTAATAGGCATTATCTTCTTTTCTTTTTTATATGAACTATATAAACTAGCTGATATTCCTAATTTTTTAGCTGCATCTTTCTGTTTATATTCATATCTATACTCTAATTGTTTTAATTTATCAGTATACATATTATCACCAATCTTATTTTCTCAGACCCATTACAGCGTTTCAAATTTTGTGAACCTATACTGAGAAAAATTATTGACAATAAAAAATTTTATAATTATAATATAAATATAAAGTTGAAGATTTTTAACACATTCTCATATTAATATCAGTTCTCCCCAATAAATAATCAGCACTAATATGATATTTTGAGCAAATAATAAAAAGTGAATATGTAGATAATGTATATTTTCCATTTTCGTATTCTGCAATTGTTCCCTTTCCAATACTTAATATATTAGCAAGTTTTTCTTGAGTAAGTTTACTTTTATTTCTGAATTCTTTTAGCCTTTTTGAAAGTAATTCAATATTTATTTCACAATCAATATACGGATAATTCATTCGATCAGTAAACTCAAAAATGTAATCTAAAGAAATATTATAAATATTACATAAATTAACTAGTTTCTTAATAGGAAAAATTTGAACTTCATTTTTATATCTGCTATATAAACCCTCAGATATTCCTAGCTTTTTAGCTGTTTCACGTTGTTTAATATTATTTCTATATTCCAATTGGCTTAGTCTATTTTTATACATTTTATTCACCAAAAACATTTTCTCACTCACAAATTATTAAAGCAAAAATACTTAACCTATACTGAGAATTTTCTTGACTTCAAAATAACACAATAGTATAATATTTATGTTAGAAGTCTTCAATTTTATAATGAAAGTAGGTTATAAAATTGAAAAATAATAAATTAGAATTTGAAACAATAAAATCTAATAAAAATAGATTATATCTTTTATGTGGTATTGTCTGTGTAGTAGTACTTTTTATAACAATAATAGTAAGTAATACTTTTGCTAGATATAGAGTAAGTGATAGTGTACCTATAATAAATAGTGAGATAAATTATAAAGTACCTGATTTAAATATGGTATCATTATATGTAGCAAATGAAGAAGGAACATATGAAGAAGCAGATACTATACCTTCAAGTGGCTACACATTAAATACTGAACAAAGTTATTGTGGAATATCTAATAATGGAGAGATAATTAAAGATGATACAGTAAGTATAGTATATGAAAAATGGACAAGTTAATGTATTAGGAATAACTAAAAAAGGTACTAAATGTTATTTGTATTTTGATGATTACACTCCCTCTTATACTATGTCAGAAATCATAGCAAGATATAACATAGGGAATAGAGGAAGTTTTAGTAGTGCATATACAACAGCAACAACTAATACAGTATTCACAACAACAGATTGGGAAGGAACAAGTTATTACTTTGCAGGAGCACCAACAGACAACTGGGTAAAATTTGGAGGATTCTATTGGAGAATTGTAAGAGTCAATGGAGATGGATCAGTAAGACTCATCTATAACGGAACAAGTACGACAACAACAGGAACTCTAATCAATAATGGAGCAACTCAAGCTTTCAATAGCAGTAGAGATCGAAGTGAATATGTAGGATTAAAATATACAACAGGAAGTCAACATGGACAAAATACAGATAGTCCAATACTCAATAATACACTACAGTTATGGTATACAAGTAGTAATCTAGATGATTATGAAGAGTATATCGATACTAGCGTAGGATTTTGTAGCGATCGAAACATGAGAAGTGGCTCATCATGGAGTAGTGAGCCAAGTAGTATAATTTATTATGCAGCATATGGAAGAATAGTACAGAATCAAAATCCAAGTTTGGCATGTACAAGTAGCGATATCATCGCAGAACCAATAGGACTCATCACTGCAGATGAAGCAATGTTTGGAGGAGTGCCATGGAGCGAAAATGCCACAGGAAATTACTTAATTAATGGTCAACTCTATTGGACAATGTCTCCGTCTTGCTTTAATGCTACAATCAGTTATGCTAGCGTGTTCTTTGTGAATTCGTCTGGCCATCTCAGCTGGAATGGCGTGTATAACGCGTTTGGTGTGCGCCCAGTAATTAATCTGAAGGCTGATACTAAATTTACAGGAATTGGAACTGTAGATTCACCATTTGAAGTTGTTGCATAATAAAAGACATGTATCAGGAGAGTAGTTAACTCTCTTTTTACATGTCTTTCTACTAAAAAAGAACTCCTAAGAGTTCTCTAATTAAACTAGCTCTACTTCTGCGCCAGCTTCTTCTAATTGTTTCTTTAGTGCTTCAGCTTCATCAGCAGGAATATTTTCCTTTAAGTTACCACCATTATCAGCGATACCTTTAGCTTCAACAAGTCCTAGACCAGTGATTTCTTTAATGATCTTAATAACAGCGATCTTGTTTCCACCAGCACTCTTAAGTACTACAGTCTTATTAGCTGAACCAGCCTCTTCTGCTTGAGCAGGAGCAGCAGCAACAGCTACAGCACTAGGATCTACTCCAAATTCTTCTTTCATTGCATCAACTAATTCTTTT
>CALVQN010000099.1 GCA_944358135.1 uncultured Bacilli bacterium | reverse complement strand
TAAAAATAGAGTTTATCAGGCATTAAACCAATTGCAGGAGATGGATTTAAACTATTTTGATTTAGAAGAGGCATTAAAGATATTTTGGAAATTTTTTAGAAATTGGGCAATAACAACTAGTGAAAATTTTTATTATTATTTAGATGTTTTACTGGATTATCCTACATTTCCAATTATGGATGTTTATTTGTTTGCAGAATATCCAGATGAAAATGATCAAAAATTATTAGATTATACAAGAATAGAAGCTAAATTGTATTCTTTAGAAGAAGATTTTAGTTATTATACTAAGGAATTTGAAAATATTGTAAAAAATAAAAAATTAAGAGAGTTATTAGTGGTATTATTAATACTCATTTACCTAAAGCAGAATTAGTTAGTTATATTTCTTTATTTCTTACTAATAAAAAAGATTTACCTTTTATTTTTAAATTATTTGAAGCTCCAAGTATAGATCATATTTATTTGGTTAGTAATTTATTAGAAGGAAAAGGGGATATTGAAGAAGGACATCTATTAGAAATGATCGATATGATTTATGATACTCCTTTAGAAGATTTCGAAAAGCTAGAGTTTACTATTACTCATCAATTAACTTATCAAGAAATGAGTTTTGGGGAAGCTAGCAGGGGCTATAATGCTGAGGCGATGAAAATACTTGATGAAGCTAAAGAACCTATTAAGTCTTATACAAGAGTAAGAGTTCCTGTTTATAAGCGAAGATTTTAAAGTAAGCATAAAGAGTGTTTGCTTTTTTCTTTTGGAATACATTATAATAGGTGAAGTGTATGAATCATTTTGTCTATAATACTTTAAGTGCTTTATCTTATCATATAAGTAAAAAATCTTTTTTAGTGGTGAAAAAATGGAGAGATTTAGAATTGTTTACTCTTATTATTGATATTTTTTCTTCACCTGCTTTTAAGAGTTTAACAAGAGAAGAGCAAGAAAAGTTATATGTCTATATTGATGAACTTAGAGGCAAAGATATAGACAGAGAAGAAAAAAAGAAGTGGCTTACTATTTGTTTGGAACAGTTAGAAAGTATTGAGTTAAAAGAAGAGGTTTTATCGAGAACTTTAAAGAAGAAGGATTAAAAAATGTGTAAAGAATAGTGTTTAGAATATTGTTCTTTTTTTCTTTTCCTTTTATAATGATAATAGGAAGTGTAGAAAAATGAAAAAGATATTATTAAGTTTATTAATCGTTATATTGTTAAGTGGGTGTGCACAACTTAATTTAGATGTGCCTTCATCAAGTAATAATAATGAAGATAGTACTCCTTTTACTTCAAATGGAGATATGATTGTAGCTCACTTTATTGATGTGGGTCAGGGAGATGCTAATTTTATTGAACTACCAACAGGAGAAGTCATGCTTATTGATGCTGGTACTTCGGGGTACGGGGATGATATCATAGACTATATTCAAAATTTAGGATATACAGATATAGATTATGTTGTTGCTACACATCCTCATGCTGATCATATTGGAGGGATGGCAGAAGTAATAGAATCTTTTGATGTTGGCTCTATTTATATGCCAAAAGCTGTTACAACAAGTAAGACTTATGAAAATTTACTTGAGACTATCCAAGATAAAAACTTGAGTATTCATACTGGAAAAGAGGGGGTAGAAGTATATAGTAGTGATGATTTAACAATTGAAATGCTTGCTCCTGTAAGTAGCAGTTATTCTAATTTAAATAATTATTCTATTGTTCTTAAAATTACTTATGGAGATGTATCTTTTCTTTATACAGGAGATGCTGAAGAAGAAAATTTGAGTGAAATTACAATGGATTTATCATCAGATGTCCTAAAAGTTGGACATCACGGTAGTGATACAAGTACAACTAAAGAGTTTTTAGAGGGTGTTAGTCCTAGTTATGCAGTGATTAGTGTAGGAGAGGGTAATAGTTATGGACATCCAGCAGAAAGTACAATAAAGCTATTAGAGGGATATACAAATAATATTTATAGAACAGATTTAAATGGTACTGTTGTTATTTCTAGTGATGGTGTAAATATAGATGTTAAGAGTGAAAGGTGATAGGGATGGAAGTTATTATCGATAGATTTGAAGGAGAATATGCAATAGTAGAAATAGATAAAGATAAGTTTGAGAGTTTACCTAAAGTATTAGTACCAGGTGCTAAAGAAGGAGATGTTGTTAAAATACTTGTTGATCATGATACAACTAAAAAAAGGAAAGAGCATATCTCTAACTTAATGGATAACTTGTTTTTAGATTAGTTTTGTGTTAAAATAAATGGCCTAAGGGGTGGTTTATTGTGGAACATTATATCGAATTAATTCTTAAGAAGAAGAAATATATTCATGAGTTAACTAAAGAAAAAGAAGCTATAGATAAAGAACTTACAGGTATTTTAGAGGAACAAAAAACTGTAAGTGATAAAAATATTAGTAATTATGAAAAATTAGGTTATTATGAACACTATGAAAGAGAATATACTGTTAATGCAGCAGTATTAGCAATTGGTGCTTTATTATTAGTTATATCTTTAGCTGGTTTACCTTTTTTTGCTTTTTTAGATATAAATATGTTAATAGCGGTTTTAGGAATTTTAGGATTTAATCTTGTTAATTTAGGTGTTTGTTTTGGTATTGTGGGAATAACTAAAAAGTATTATCAAAGCAAAAGAAATAAGCATCTAGATGAAATAACTTTATTAAATGAACAAATACAACTTGTTAATGAACAAGTACAAGAAATTAGAAAACGTTATGATGAAGTATATAATAAAAGTAAATCTATAGTATTAAAAATAATCAAAGAAGAAAAAGATATAGAAAAGATTAAGCAAGCTATAGTTAATGCTTTACTTAATGCATCAAATAAAGATTTAGAAGTATTAAATCCAATATTAGATAACTTAATAGAAAAAGAAATATCTAGTAGTGAACAACCAGTAATTGATACAGATATAAATAGAAATAGGTCACTTAATTAAGTGATTTTTTATTTGACACTTTTTGGCTGAAATATTGTAAATATTTTGATAAAAATGCTGTAAATTAACATAAAAATATTGATTATTACTCAATAATCATGTATATTAGAATTATACAATAGATAGATATCATAGATATAAAAATATTGTATATTAGGAAGTTTTGACAACATTTGTCGAATACCATGAAAAGTATTTATAAATGTTGTAAAATAGTTTGGAGTAAAGGTGAGATTATGAAAAGAATGGGAATAGTTTTAGTAGGGGTAGTATTAGTGGTTGGTTGTATCTTTTTGCTTAATCAAAAGGATACAGAAAAAGTAATGATTACAGAAGAACAAGAGTTAGATAACACTTCATTAGTGTTTATGTTACAAGATGAAGAAGGAAACTATAATAAAAG
>CALVQN010000098.1 GCA_944358135.1 uncultured Bacilli bacterium | reverse complement strand
ATTAGTAAACAAAGATTTGACAAGTAAAAATAATTATGCTAGAATATATCGCTACAAGAAAGGGGAAAAATTATGAATATTAAATGTATTGATACATTAGGCAATGAACTAAAAAATAAATTAAAAGTTGCTAAAAAAGAATGCATGACTTTAACTGACATTTCTTATGTTGGTGTTATACAAAAAATAGAAGAGGGGAATCAAAAAACTACAATTTACAGCCTTCTTCCAAAATTAGAAAATATCCAATTTTTAAAAAGAGAAAACGGCGAAGAAAAAGAAGTATATATGGTAAAACACGATTTAGTCGCTACTATTAGCGAAAAAGCACTAGAAATGCTATTACAAGAAGTTAATACAACATATATCGAATTGACTCAAAAAGGATTTTATCGAGGCATATGTCTTCCAGAAGAAATAGAAATGAATTTAAGACTCTTAGAACGTTTATCTTTAGTAAGAGAAACAAGCAAAATGGATTCATTATTTACAGATTATGCTAATTTAATTGCCGAAATAAGAAAAATACAAACTCGTAATATAGATAAATCACGAAGTCTATAATTTAAGAAATAAAAAAAGAAAGCAAAAATACCGTAAAAACTTGCTTTCTTTAATTTTACCTGTTATAATTGAGTCAGGTGATGGATAATGACAAAAGGTAAACCAAAGAAAATAAAGCAAGAAAAGTATCGCAGTGAAGAACAATTAGAGATGATTCGCTTTATACGTATTTTAATTATTGTTATAATCATAATTTTAGGTATCTATTTTTTCACAAGAATATTTGTCACAAAAGATCTATTAAACAAAGAAGAAGACAATACAGAAATTACAGAAGGTACTATAAACTACACCATGACTTTAATTGGCTCAATGTTAAACAAACCTGAAGATGAGTACTATGTAATAGTTTATAATGCTCACGATATAAGATCAGTTTACTATAGTGGTTTAGTTTCTAACTATAATAGAAATGAAGAAGCATTAACAGTTTACTATGCTAATTTAGGAAATGAATTAAATCAAAAATTTTATGATCCTGAAAATATTAATTTAGAGGCTAATCAAATATCTGATTTAAGAGTAGGAGATTTAACATTAGTAAGAGTAGAAAATGGTGAAATAGCTGAAATATTTGATAGCGAAGAAGATATTGCTACAGAACTTGCTTATATTGAAAATGAAGATACAGAAATTTAGTATCTTTTTTCTTTATATTTTCACAAATTTATGGTATTATTTTATAGTAGAAGGTGAATGCATGAAAAAAAAGAATGATTATAGAGGTTTTAATTTGGCATGGGTGCTAGGCATTGTAGTTGTAACAAGCATTATTTCTGCTTTAACTACAGGAGTAATTGTCTATAATAATAACAGACTGTCTTATGATTTGACCTATGGAGATTTAGCTAAGGATGAAAATTTAAATGAATTTTTAAGCGTATATGCTAATATTTTATCAAGCTACTATGAAGATGTTGATACAGGTCAACTCTTAGATAAAGCCATAGCAGGAATGATGGATTACTTAGGTGATGACTATTCCACTTATTTGGATGATGAAACAACAGCAGAACTAATTGATACTTTATCTGGGGAATATACTGGAATTGGAGTATCTATTAATAATAGTGATAAGTCAATAGTAGAAGTGTTTGAAGACACACCAGCAAGTAAAGCGGGAATACAAGTTGGAGATATAATTATTGGTTATAATAATAATGATGTAACTAGTCTAAGTGCAACAGAAGTAGTAAACATGATAAAAAATAGTAGTGGAAACTTTACTTTAAAATTACAAAGAGGAAGTGAAGTGATCAGTGTAACGTTAAAAAATGAAACTTTGATTGCACCTAATGTAGATTATTATATGATAGAAAATACAACAACAGGTTATTTATATATGGAAACTTTTTCTAACACTTTAGCTACACAAGTTGAAAAAGCATTAACTAAATTAGAGGATGAAGGGATGACTTCATTGATCATTGATTTACGTAATAACACAGGAGGATACTTAACAGCAGCAACAGATGTTGCTAGTATCTTTTTAGAAAAAGGATCAAGAATTTATAGTTTAAACTATCAAAATGAAATTACAAATTATAATGACGAAACAAGAGAGCATAAGGAATATAACATTGTTGTATTAATTAATGAAAATACAGCTTCTGCTGCAGAAATATTGACCGCAGCTCTAAAGGAAAGTTATGGAGCAACAATAGTGGGAGAAACGTCTTTTGGTAAAGGAAAAGTTCAACAAACTATGCCATTAGATGATGGTTCTATGGTAAAATATACATCAGCACTTTGGTTAACCCCATCTGGAACATGTATCGACGAAATAGGAATAAATCCTGATTATTATGTTAAAAATGAGCAAGTCACTGATGAAAATGGAACTATAACAAGTATTATAGATACACAATTAAATAAAGCTATTGAACTTTTAGGAGGAATAACAAACTAAGATTTGTTATTTTTTCTTTTCTCTGTTATAATAAGATTACAAAGAAAGCCAGGAGTAAACATGAATAGAGAAAATGAAAATATAAAGGTAGGCGATAAATTAGAAATCCACTGTTATAAACATGATGGAAAACTTCATCAATTATGTGATGAAGCACTTGTTTTATCGATTGATGAGGAAAAAATAGTAGTTGCCAATAATAAAGCTAAATTAACAGAAGCAGATGGAAGAAGCTATCACGCCAAAGAACCAGCAATACTGTTTTTTTATAAGAAACATTGGTTCAATATAATTGGACAGTTAAAAAAATTTGGTTTATTTTACTATTGCAATATTGCCACTCCTTATATTATAGATGGAAAAATCATTAAATACATTGATTATGATTTAGATTTGCGGGTATTTCCAGATGGTGGGTTTAAAATATTAGATTACAATGAATATAATTATCATAAAAAAATAATGCACTATTCTAGAGAAATTCAAATGATTATAAAAAGTGAACTGTCTTATTTAATAGAAATGAAAAAAAACAATCAAAGTCCATTTACTAAAGTCGAAATAAAAAAATATTACAAAATATATAAAGAAATAATAAAAAACAAGAAAAATAAGAAAAAATAAAAATTACAAAAAATATGTAATTTTTTTTTATTTAAACATATAATGTATAAGAAAGTAAATATAAAAAACAAGCGAAAAAAGCTATAATAATTTGATTTTTAATATAAAAATTGAAAAAATGCAAAAAAAATCGAAAAAAATACAAAAAAATGTTGACATAATTCGCGGAGTTTGTTATATTACTTATGCACTTGACAAAAAGGCCTCAAAAAGCCTGAAAAAAAGTGTAAAAAAATTAAAAAAAGTTGTTGACAAAATATCGCGAAGATGTTATAGTATATCTACGCGATGCAAAAAGGCAACGCAAGAAATGATCTTTGAAAACTAAGTTAAAAAGTCAATTTTGAGTAGCTTAGATTAAACTAAAATTTACAAGATTTAAAAATAAATCTTTTTTATTGAGAGTTTGATCCTGGCTCAGGATGAACGCTGGCGGCATGCCTAAGACATGCAAGTCGA
>CALVQN010000097.1 GCA_944358135.1 uncultured Bacilli bacterium | reverse complement strand
TTATGATGGAAATATGAGAGAAAGAATGAAACAAGAGTACTAAATTTAGCACTCTTGTTTTATATTTTCTATATCTTGTTTACTTAGACCAGTGTATTTTATAATAGCCTTCATACTTATTCCGTCTTGAAGCATGTTCTTAGCAGCTTTAATCATTTTTTCATGTTCTTCAGCACGACCTTTGGCTTCTGACTTAGCTTTTTCATACTCTATCTTATCTTGGAATGTTGTTCCTTCTTCTTTTAAAAACTGGTCTACATAAGCAATCGCTTGCTCCATAGCTTCATCTCCCTTCGCGATTTTTTCCATTTCTTCTATACTTTCTGCGTTCATTAGTCTTACCCACCTTACTAATCTTGATTCTCTTTTATTGTATACCATTTTGTTGACTTTATCAAGTCTTATTAGGTACATAACTATGAATTCATTATTTAAGTTAGGTGATTCAATTTTTCTAACAAATCCATAATCATTTACTATGTCTTTATTTTCTTCTCTATAATCTCCTGTCATAAAGTTGATGCTGTATACTTTTTTAGCATTTATATAAAGATCTCCTCTTTTTAACTGATTAGCAAATAATCTAGATAAATATGATGCACTCTTCATAAATTCTTCTTGTGAAAAGGATGTATACATTTCTATAGACATATACTCAGTATCTTCTAAAATGGCTACTACATCACTATAGAACACTTTATCTTCTAGATTAGCTCCATATATAGAATAATCTTTAAATACTTGTAAGTTTTCTATTTTCTTAGATACACCAATATAATCAAAGAAAGATTTTATTAAATCAAAAGTCACATCTTTATGACTAAAGACATACTTAAATAAGATATCATTTGTTAATTTAACAAATGTATCAGTCTTCATCATCTTCACCTCCTCTCATTTAGGAATAGCTTCTATCATAACACAAGGGGGTGTCGATGCTTGTCGAACCGTGGAAAAGCCTTTCAAAAAGCTCACTTTTTTGTTTAAGTTGGTGTAAAGTATCTTTTTTTCAAACATTCCTTTTGGTATAATTAATAAGAAGGTGAAGTATATGTTTGATAAATTAAATGATAAACAAAAAGAAGCAGTAATGCATATAGATGGACCATGTTTAGTTATAGCAGGGGCAGGGTCAGGTAAAACTAAAGTATTAACTACACGTATAGCATATCTACTTGAACAGGGGATAAGTGATTATAATATTTTAGCAATTACTTTTACGAATAAAGCTGCGAAAGAGATGAGAGAAAGGTTAAATGTACTAGTTCCTAATAATCATGTCTTTGTTGGTACGTTCCATTCTTTTGGACTTAAAATTATTAGAGAAAATATTGAAGAACTTGGAATGACTAAGAACTTTACGATACTTGATAGTGATGATGTATTAAGTTTAATTAAGAAGATTATGAAGAATTTAGGAATAGATGTTAAAGAGATTAGTCCTTATTTTGTACGTAATAAAATTAGTTTTATTAAAAATGAAAATTTAAGTGATGTGGAATTAGATAAGTTTTTTAATACACCTGTTGAAAAGGAAGTAGTAAAGATTTATCATGAATATCAAAAACTTTTAAGAAGAAATAATTCTGTTGATTTTGATGATTTATTATTACTTCCTGTAGAATTATTTAAGAAGAATAAAGATATACTTGAACACTATCAAGAACACTATCAATATGTTTTAATTGATGAGTATCAAGATACTAATGAAGTACAATATAAATTAAGTAAGATGCTAGCAGCTAAATATAAGAATATATTTGTTGTTGGTGATCCTTCTCAATCTATTTATGGTTTTAGAGGAGCTAATTTTAGAAATATACTTGATTTTGAGAAAAACTTTAAAGATACTAAAGTAGTTAAGTTAGAACAGAATTATCGTAGTACAAAAAATATTTTGGATGCAGCCAATAGTGTAATTAAAAATAATAAAGAGAGAAAAGATTTAGATTTATATAGTACTTTGGGTGATGGTGTTAAAGTTAAGTATATGCGTAGTTATGATGAGAAACATGAGATAGCTTTAATTGTAGATGAGATAAAGAAGCTTTTAAATGAAGGATATACTTATCAAGACATAGCTATATTTTACAGGACTAATGCTCAATCAAGAAATGTAGAAGAAGTGCTTCTTAAACATAATTTTCCTTATAAAGTTGTTGGCAGTTATTATTTTTATAATAGAAAAGAAATTAAAGATTTGTTATGTTATTTAAGACTTATTAATAATAAAGATGATGATGTTAGTTTAAGAAGAGTTATCAACACTCCTAAAAGAAAAATTGGGAATAAAAGTGTACTTGATTTAGAAAGAAGAGCTTATGATGCAGGAATATCAATGTTTGATGCGATAGAAGAGGGGAAAGAATTAGAGTTTAAAGAACTTATTTTAGAATTACAGAGGGATGCTCTTAATTTGTCTTTAACAGAACTTATTGATGATGTGTTAGATAAAAGTGGTCTTAAGAAAGAACTTGAAGTAGAAAATACTTTAGATTCACAATTAAGATTAGAAAACTTAATGGAGTTTAAGAGTATTACCGCTAGTTTTGAGGCTAGAACTGGTTCAGTTAATTTAAATGATTTTTTAGATGAAGTTAGTTTGATCGCTGATATCTCTGAACATCAAGATGATGATAATGTAATTACGTTAATGACTTTACATAGTGCTAAAGGTTTAGAGTTTCCTGTAGTATTTATTATTGGTATGGAAGAAGGAATTTTCCCTCATCAAAATGCTTTTATTGAAGGAGATGCGGGAATTGAGGAAGAAAGAAGACTTTGTTATGTTGGATTTACTAGAGCTAAAGAAAGACTATATTTAACTAACTCTAAGAAAAGAATGCTTTATGGTAAAACTACGAATAATTCTCCTTCTAGATTTATTAGTGAAATTCAAGGTGATGTGTTAGAAACCGTTAATAATAATTTTAGAGAAGAAAAACCTTTTGACAAAAGTGATGTTTATATTGATGATGATGTAGAATATCAAAAGGGAGATATTGTTATGCATACGATTTACGGGAAAGGTGTAGTATTGGATGTTGATGAAAAATTTGTAAATATTGCTTTTGCTAAAAATTTTGGTATTAGAAAACTCATGAAAAATCATAAGAGTCTAAAGAAAATTTAGGCTTTTTTCATGTACAAAAGGTTTGTGTTTTAATGTTAGTTAATGGTATAATTAAATTAGGGAGGAGTTATTAATGGTTGAACAATTAAAAAGAGATTTTGCTAATTTATGTAATAACTCTGAAAAAATAACTCCTACTATACATTTAAATATGCAAGAAGTTAAAACAAATGGGAAAAAGCTTTTGTATATTGAAGTTCCAGAATCTGAAGAAGTAAGGATTGCTTTCTTTAACAATACCAGATAAGCCAAAAAGTAAAAATCAAAAATACATTGCCAATGCAAATGATACATTTATAAAAAATGCCATGGATGATGTTGAAAATTATCGGGGTGATAACCATGGATGATATTGGAAAATACCATGGATGATGTTAAAAAGATTGGTGGCGATACCATGGAAGATGACTGATTAAAATTGATTAGATAGTGTAATTTATTGTCGGGAAAATTAAATTATAGGATTAAGGATGTGCTAAACCAAATAATGAATTAAATAA
>CALVQN010000096.1 GCA_944358135.1 uncultured Bacilli bacterium | reverse complement strand
TTCATTTTGGTTATCTATAAATTTAAATGGTTTTCATTTACTTTCATTTTATTTTCATTAATTTCTACTTCTAAGTATATGCCATCAGGTGTACCGTCATTGTTTATGTTTTCTGTAATAGAACCAACTACATAATAATCTAGTCCTTCTTCCTTGATTCTTTTTGTCCAATGTTGATGGCCAGAGAAAATGCCTATAATATTTTTATTTGTTTTTAATATTCTTTTTAATTCTTTTCGATTGGCAAGTAAAGCCTGCTCTTTATCGTGTGAAAACCAATAATTACCTTCCATGTTGTCTTCAGCAATACCATAATGATTAAATATCAGACATGGTAAGTTATTTCCTTTTAAATCATTTTCTAACCATTTCAAATCTTCTTCAGAAATATACCTAGTTTTGGTTATACCACCCTCACCTGTTCCTAAATGATTTTTGGTATCCAGATTTAAGAGTATTAAATGAAATCCTTTTATGTTTACACTAAAACTAGAATATCCTAATATGTTTTCTAATTCTTCTTTGGGTATAGTGCGTAAATCATGATTTCCTAAAACAATATATAATGGTACTTTGATTTTGTTCAATTTATTTAAAATATACTTTATATTCTTTATATCTTGTTTATAGTTATTAGTATCTTCGATTAAATCTCCTAAATAAATACAAGCATCTGGTTTTATTTGGTTATTTATTTTGTCGGTTAAAGCCTCTAATATAGGTAATGCTAGTTTGGTTAATTTGCTATTATTTTCTTCTTCATGTTGATTATCTAAATAATGTAAATCTGAAAATATAACTAGTTTTAACTTTTGATTCATTATCTTCCTCTTTTCAACTATTTAGTGCACCTGACATCATTCTAAATTTTAAGTTATTATTCCATATTTTTAATAATTTATCAAAATTAGAATCAGGATTAAGCATTAATGTCGCCAATTCATCTAATTCTTTATACTCTTCTTCACTCAATTCTAAATTCTTATCTTGCATGTATTTGGGTAAATGTAAAAATATTATTTCATCATTCATTAAAGAATGAAAATCATAAAATAATCCTCTTAATGATGCTTTTAATCCTAATGTTGCAGGATCAGATGCATAATATATCTCTTCCGTTTTATATTTGCCATTTCTCATTCCTAGATATGCTTCAGCGCCAAATATAAATCTATCTCGTGGTATATCATTTAAATCAAATTCTTTTTCTATGCCATGCATATCTGGGTCAACTAATATCCATTTAGATTTATCTTTGTCAAAGTATTCGGCAATCCAATGATCATAATTAATATTATCTTCTTTTAAATACCTGGCAAAACCACTTCTAACTCTTGCACTGTATCCTTTTGCCTTTAAAGTGGCTATAAGTAAAATTGCCTGTCCCCGACAAGTAACATGAATTTTATCTTCATTCCTTCTTTCTTTATGATATGATTCATCTCTTCTTAATAATTCGCTAATCATGCTTATCGCTGTAGGAAATAAATCATCTTCATAATCTAGTCTTGTCATTGGTACTTTACTCATATCTCCCCAAAAGCCATCATTTTTCTTTCTAATTTCTTTGTCTTTAAAGGCTGCTGGATGAATGATTTGCTTTCTTTGAAGCAAACATAATTCATTTATATCATCTATTTGATTTTTCATAAAGTCTTTATACAATCCTAAATCTGTATACAAACTAGTTTGTTTGTAAAAATCTAATATTTTACTATTCATTATGCCACTCCACTATATCTTCTAATTCTTTTTTTGGTCTTTGTCTTGGAATTTGGTTAGTGTAACCAAGAGTTAAAGCGCAACTTAATTCCCTATTTTCATGATTTAATATTTTTATTATTTCATCTTCAACATATATGACATCTCTAATCCATAAAGATCCAATTCCTAAGTCAGTTGCTCTCAAACACATATTCTCTACACATGCACCTATAGATAAGGTATCACTAATTATAGTATCATTATTTTTATCTTTTAATATCAAAACTAATATTGGTACTTCTTTAATAAT
Organism: uncultured Bacilli bacterium; assembly: GCA_944358135.1. Taxonomy (GTDB): domain Bacteria; phylum Bacillota_I; class Bacilli_A; order RF39; family UBA660; genus Caccenecus. The sequence continues at coordinate 1,659 of CALVQN010000096.1, read as the reverse complement.
CTTGGCAGTTGTTTCTACACTACTTTTCAAATTTTGAATATTATTCTCTACATATTCTAGCATAAGATCAGCTATTTTATTTTTGATATTTTTTTCTACTACTACAAAGTACCATGGTTGCCTATTTTTGGCAGATGGAGCTAGCCTTCCACAATTTAATATATCTTCAATAAGTTCTTTTGATAGCTTTTGGCTTGTATAACTTCTAATACTTTTTCTTTCTTGTATTACTTTTAATGTTTCCATTTATTTACCTACTTCCTATATTTTACTAAATATTAAATTATTAATGCTTTTCAGTTTGTTATTTGAGTTATTCTAGCATTTCTCTAATTCTTCTCAATCAATATGTTTTAGTACATGGCTAAATCATTAACAAATTTCCTATAATTCCACATATCTCTAAATAATTATAACAAAAATTAAGAATTAATAATAAACATATTTAATACTACTTTTGTTTATCTTCTATAGGTATATATAAATAGCAAATTTCATCTTTATATAATTCAAATTCAAAGCCATTTAATATTTTATACTTTGTTGAATTATTCCATTGACTATATATTAATTCTTCCAATTCCACAATTTTTTCCTGTGTTCTAGCACCTACATTAAATACAGCATATTTATTTCGGGGGATAATAATTTTTTCACTATTATCAAATTTTTTTGTACTGCCAATATAATATATGTATTCATTATTATTCCAAAATGATATTCCATACATTCCTACCTTATTCATTCTATCATGAATATCACTTGATATTAGTTTTAGATAAAGTTCTCTAATCCTGTATAATAAATCATTCTTTGTTTCAGCCTTTACCCCGTAGCAATATAGCGCTATTTCTTCACATTCTTTTATTTCATAATTATATTCATTACATAAATAATTTCTATTATTAAATTTTATAATAGGAAATAATTTATAGTTTGCTTTACTTTTCTTACATTCACTTGGTGTGATTCCAAAGTTTTGTTTAAATGCACGAGAGAAAGAGATAGATGATTCATATTTATATTTAATTGCAATATCTATAATTTTGATATCATTCATTTTTAATTCTTCAAATGCACTACTTAATCTCCTTTTTCTTATATATTCAGATATAGATATGTTCGTCATAAAAATAAAAATTCTTTGTAAAGCGTATTCAGATACACCAACTATTTTTGCTAGTTTATTATAATCAATTTTTTCTGTTAAATTATCTTCTATGTAATTTATCATATTATTTAATAAGTTATAATTCATACTATCACCAGTTCTTAAATATTATTATGCAATATATTTTTTAGAAAGTATAAGTTTAGATATTATGTCAAATTATATGATCTATATTTTTAGCAATTCATTTAGTTTAGAAAAAATTAACTAGATTATTATCTGATAATATTTTTAATTATTAAAAAACCCGTAAATATAGGGATAAAATGCATTTTGGTGTAGGAAAAGAGACTTGAACTCTCACGAATAAAATTCACTACCCCCTCAAAGTAGCGCGTCTACCTATTCCGCCATTCCTACATAACTTAATTATAATTTTTTCCAAGAAAAAAGTCAAGAATGACTCAACTTATTGTTAATCCTTTTTTAAAATGTTACCATATCATTAGTTAAAATGTTACCAAACATATGTAGTATAATATATCTCT
>CALVQN010000095.1 GCA_944358135.1 uncultured Bacilli bacterium | reverse complement strand
TTCTTTCCCGAACCACATGTTCCTTTCAATCAAGTATTTATAATATTTATAGTATTTACAATATTATTGATATTTCTTTAATTTTCAGTACCATACACAATTTATATATATAGTATTTATGATATTATGAATATTATAAATATTTGTTAAACGAGGACAAAATGAGGTAAATGTCCTCATTTTCCTGATTCGTACTTTACAAACAACTGTTGTAGATACTCCTTTCTCAAATTTACATGGTAATTATACTATATTTTTAAGTTTTTTTCAACGCTTCTAATCGAATTAAAAAGGAAAGGGAGATAACTAATAAACATCATATTGAATTATCTTATTAATTATCTCTGAATGTGTAACTTCATCAAATACATTAGTAGCTTCCATCTTTGAAGTCTCTGTACTTGAAATATAATAATTTTCTGTTGTCTCTACATCTCTATGACCTAGTAAATCAGCAACGTCTCTTATTTCTACACCATTTTTTAATATTTTAGTTGCATAACTTCCTCTTAAATCATAAAATCTGCAATTCTTAATTCCTAACTCTTCGTGAATAATTTTATAAGGGTATCTAGTCAAATTAGTACCCACATATTTACCATCATTTTTTGTAAACACAAGATCTATTATTGGTTCGTCTTTATCAGTATTTTCTACAATTCTTTGTTCAACTACTTTTCCATATTCATTTAGAACATCTTCTAAATGATAGTATTTATATTTATATCCATACAACTTTTTCAAATAATCTTGTTTCTTTTTATAATTCGATAGTGCAATTAATAATGTATCACTAATATAAATTTGTCTTTTACCAGAAAAAGTTTTAGGTTCACCTATATACCATCTGCCTTTTTCGTCCTTTGGTTTACTATAAACATTGTGCCTAATATATATAATACGATTTTTTAAATCAATATCTTCCCATGTTAGTGCAAATGCTTCCCCTGTTCTCATACCAGTAAAACATGAAGTCAAAAAAGCACAAGTAAATGTATCATCATATCTAAATCTATTTAAAATAATATCAATCTCTTCTTGTGTATATAGATGTTTTACATTGGTTTTAACTTTATCTATTTTTGGAAGTCTTAATGTTAGTGCTGGATTATATTTAAGAAACCCATACAAATTACAAGCATCTCTAAACGTTCCCTTTAATACTTTTAATATATTTTTAAAGTATGATCTTGAAAAATCATATTGTTCACACACTTCTGTAATAAAAGCATTTAAACTTACACTTGTTATAGTGGATAAACGATACTTTCCTAATTTAGGTTTAATGTATTTTCTTATAAGAACTTGGTACTTTTGAACAGTATTATATTTAAGATTCACTCTACAATAATTATCTAACCAGTATTCAAGATAATCTCCATAGGACATTTTACATTCTTTAAAAGGGACACCTGCGTTTAAATATTCTGACTGAGCATTACATCCAGCTTCTAAAGCTTCTGCTTTTGTTCTAAAGCCAGATTTGGTTATCCATTTTCTTTTTCCGTCTTGGGGAGCTATTTCAAAAGAATATTGATATGCTTTTCCTCTCTTTTTTATATTGATACTAGCCATTATGAATTATGCTCCTCAATGACATTTAATTTTTTTATATTTTCTATATCAGATAAATCATTTCCTTCATTTTCAATCAAAAAATTATCAAGAGATTTTTTTAGGATTTTAACACTACCCAATTTGATAGCAGGAAGATAACCATATTCTATTAACTTATAAATATAATTAGGACTACAATGCAACATCTTAGCAACTTCTTGAACTGTATAAATCATTGTTTCGTTCATTTTTTTATCCTTTCATTTCTAACGTCATAAACTACTCCAACAAAAAACAACTATTGCTAGTTGCTTTTATATAATTCTTAATACCGCATGAATAAAATATCTTTCGTATTCTGATTCACTCTCATGAGAACAAGAGTATAAAGATATAATTTTATCAGTTTCATAATTAACATCTACATCTATAGCAAATCTACTTTTACGTTTTATTAAATCAATATATAATTTAAAATCTTCTAATGATGAAAATGATTGATTATAAGAATCTGATAAAGCATCTGCTGTATATACACTAAAAATATCAGCTTTATAATTTCCATTTGGTGTATATAAATAAAAAGATGGATGCTCATTAAAAAAATTTGTATTCATATATTTCTTTAATTCACCAAACATACTACCATTCCTTGTGTGATGTCCATAAATAAAAGAGTTTTTATCTGAGAGGTCTGATGAAGAAGAATAGTCCAAAAATATACTTCCAAAAGAACTATATTTTTTTTCATAGGAATGGTTTAAATAATAGGAATTATTTTCCCCTTGAACAATTGGATAATTTACTTGCGTCCCTTCCATAATAATCCAACCCACTACATCACTATTAATATTTTTTAATTTCTCAAAATCCACAGTAAATTTTGTTTCTTCTGAAGGAATATCAGGTATATTAATCTCCTCTATTAATTCTTGTTTTAAATCATCATTTTTCTTGTGTTCATCTTTAATTTTATATAATGAATATACACTAAAGCATAATATAGTTATACTAATTAGTAATATTACGTACTTGATAACTCTCATAAGATTCCTTTCTCATAATTATATACAATATAAAAAGAGATAGTATTAAAACTACCTCTTTATAGATTTATATAAATTAATTATTAATTATATTTTTTAACTCAGTACCAACTTTAAAGTTAACACCTTTACTTGCTGCTATATGAATTGTTTCTCCTGTTGCTGGATTTCTTCCTTCTCTTGCTGCTCTTTCAGTAATTTTAAAAGTTCCAAATCCTGCTATGGAAACTTTATTTCCTTTTGCAAGTTCTTCTTTAACTAAATTAAATGTTGCATTAAACATTTTTTCAGCATCAGCTTTTGTTAATCCAGTTTCATTTGCTAGTGCTTCAATCATTTCAGATTTCTTCATCAACATTCACCTCCAATATATTTTTCAATATTGATTATAGCATAGTTTTAATAATTATAATATATTATTTCTAAAATTTCTCTTTATTCCTTTTCTAGTTCATCATTATCTATAATATAGTCATTATCATAATCATAAATTTCATCTCTAACTCTATCTCTTAAAGATTCGTTATATATAGAATCAAAATTTCTAATTAATTCATGCGTTTTACTGACTATATCATCAGTTACTTTTTCTATTGGAATACCACAAACATCATATAATAATAGAGCTACATAAAATTCTCGATCAAACTTATCCTCTTTTAAATACTTTATATGCTCTTTTACAGCATCTATATCTAATGAAAAAATTAGTTTCTTATTATATTCTATTTTTTCATTTATTTTTTTTTCGATTTCTTCCATATCATACTTAGAGTTCATTTCTTTCCAAATATCATCTTCATCAATAAAATCTTTTTTATCCATAAATTCCTTACATATCTTTTCATACTGTTTTTCAGTATTAGGAATAAAATTAAGAAGTTCTCCCTCATATGGATCTCTAAAATAAATGTATATTGTACTTCTATCTGGAGAAATACATCCACCTTCTATTACACTTAATATCCAACCGTCTTTCTCTAATTTTTCTCCATAAGTTCTACATATTTTCCTATACTCTTCTAACGTCATTCTATGATTATACAACTCTCTTCGTTCTTTTAAACAAGTTACTTTTCTTTTCATATGTTTTCCTTTCTTTTTAATAAAAT
>CALVQN010000094.1 GCA_944358135.1 uncultured Bacilli bacterium | reverse complement strand
TTTTTACATTCAAAACAAAAGCCATACTCTCTACTTTAAAGTAAAATCGGTAACATTTTAACTAATGATTAACAGTATTTACTTCTTACGTTCTCGAATAATTGGTTTAACAATTTCAAATGTTTTAAAGTGCTCATATCGATTTTCTAAAATCGGAGCCAAAAAAGCAAGTTGAGGTTTATTAAAATATCCCTTTTTATGAGACCATACACCATCCTTATTTTGTCTAATAAAATGAAAATCTTGAATATCACCATGACAATAAGAAACATAAAGAGCAATTTTATACCCACCATAAACATTTGGACCATGTTCATCTGTCTCATAAGCTTTTATATTTAAAGCATGACAATCTTCTAAAAAATAATGTAGTAAAGTGTTTTCATCTCTTCCATAAAGAAAATACGGACTATGATTCATAAATCCAACATTAAAAGGAAAAACATCCTCATAATCTATGCCAACAAATAATCGAATAAAAGATTTCATACTAGGAAGTCCCAAAGCATAAGTATAACAATTACCAAGTTCATATTCTCTTAAATCATCATTAAAACTTAAATAATTAGTTCCTAATTTTATTTTCTCTTTTAAAGCTTCTAAAAATAATTTTTCTATTTCTATACTACTAGAACTTCTTTTTGCTTTTAAAAGCAATTTCCATAAATGATATTTAGCAGCCATTTCTTCTAACTGTGTTTTTTGCATCATAATTTTCTCCCCCTCTTTTTTGTAAAAAGTATTATAGCAAAATCAATAATAAAAGTAAAGAAACACATTTACAAAATAAAAAGAAAGTTTTATAATTTTTGAAAGAAAGAAGAATGATTATGTTAAATGTAGTTTTATTTGAACCAGAAATACCAGGAAATACTGGAAATGTTATGCGAACTTGTGTAGCAACCAATACCACATTACATCTAATTAAACCCCTAGGCTTTTCTTTAGATGAAAAATACATCAAAAGAAGTGGTGTAAATTACATTGATAAGTGCAATTATTTTGTTTATGAGAATATTAATGATTTTTTCTCTAAAAACAAAGGAGAATATTTTTTCTTTACTAGGTATGGTCATAAACCTCATACTACTGTAAACTTTAAAGATATAAAAGAAGATATTTATTTAATTTTCGGCAAAGAAAGTACAGGAATACCTAAAGAAATACTAAAGCCATATTTAGACAGATGTTACCGTATTCCTATGACCTCTAATGTCCGAGCTTTAAACTTATCTAACAGTGTTGCCATTGGTGTATATGAAGTTTTAAGGCAAAAAAATTATGAGGGTCTATTATTTGATGAACCTCATAAAAGTAAAACATTTCTTGAAGATTAAACAACTCTTACATAAACTGCTACTAAACTAACAATAAGTAAGATAATGAGTAAAATAATAATAATGATATTATTTAAGTTGTTCTTTTTCTTCAAATTCATTAACTCTTCATTTAATCTTTTCTCATCCATATCTATTACCTCACCTATATTATAAAAGATTTAATCTTAAATATGTAAAAAACATAATTATAAATGTAAATATTATGTCAAAAAAAGTTACCAGTAGACAAAACACTAAAAAAATAGTATAATATAAATCAGTCAAGAACTTTTATTACTTATTTTATGAAAGGAAGATTTAATGAAAAATAATAGTAATATTACGTCTATTTTTGCGTTAGGCGGATTAGGCGAAGTGGGAAAAAATATGTATGTAGTTACCCACAATGAAGAAATAATTATAATTGATGCTGGTGTAATGTTTCCTGAAGATGATTTACTGGGAATTGATTATGTTATTCAAGACATAAGTTATCTAAAACAAAATGAAAGTAAGATTCAAGGATTATTTATCACTCATGGACATGAAGATCATATAGGAGGCATTTCATTTCTATTAAATAGTGTAAAAATACCTAAAATATATGCATCTAAAATATCAGCAGATTTAATTAATAAAAAATTAATAGATCGAAACGTATCTTATGAAAATATAGAGATAGTTACAGAAGATACTGTAGTAAAAACTAAATATTTTACAGTAGAATTTGTAGGTACGACTCACTCTATACCTGAATCTTTTGCTCTTGCTATTCACACACCAAATGGAGTAATTTTTGAAACAGGAGACTTTAAATTTGACTTAACCCCTGTTGGACCAATGGCAAATATCCATAAAATGGCAGAACTTGGTAAAAAAGGAGTTACTCTACTTTTAAGTGATTCAACTAATGCATTATCAGAAGGATTTTCTAAAAGTGAATCTAGTGTTGATGAAGCATTAAATGATATTGTATCAAAGCATTATGGAAGAGTAATTATTGCTACTTTTGCCTCTAATATATATCGTATCAAACATATAGTGGAAACGTGTCGAAAAAATAATCGTAAAATTATTGTTTTTGGTAGATCAATGGAAACAAGCATTGAACTAGCTATGAATAATGGATTAATTGAAGATAAGACTATATTCATTGATAATAATGAAGCAAAAGGATTAAAGAAAAATGAGATTTGTATATTATGTACAGGAACTCAAGGAGAACCTCTAGCAGCCCTATCTCGTATTGCTAATGGAATACATAAACAAATTACTTTAATGCCAGACGATTTAGTTGTCTTCTCCTCTTCCCCTATCCCTGGAAATGCAGCAAGTATCAATAAAGTAATTAATAAACTTTATTTAAAAGGAGTAAAAGTATACACAAATAAAACATTTAATGATGTTCACACCTCTGGACATGCTAAAGAAGAAGAGTTAAAATGGATGCTTAGAATTATTAAACCAAAATATTTTATGCCAATGCACGGTGAATATCGTATGTTAAAACAACATGGAGAAATAGCCATGTCTTGTGATATACCAAAAGAAAATATATTTATATGTAAAAATGGTGATGTAGTGAATATTAAAGATGGTATAGTAACACGTGGCGATACCGTAAAAAGTGGCGATGTCTATGTCGACGGTTCTCGTATTGGTGATGTTGGAAGCCAAATTATTAAAGATCGTAAATTAATGAGTAGTGATGGAATATTAGTAACTATATTAAATATCAATACTTTAACTAGAAAATTATTAATTAAACCTAATGTTACAACTAGAGGATTTATTATGGTAAACGAAAATCCTGAATTAATCAGTAAAATAGAGAAAAAAATAACTGAAGTAGTAAATACATTTTTATCAAGTTCAACTTACAATTATACAGATTTAAAAAATCAAATTATTCTAGAACTATATCCATTCATTAATGATTTAACAGGAAGACGTCCAATTATTTTACCCGTTATTATGGAAGTAAATCAAGCATAAAAAGGCTTGATTTTTTGACATAAACTTAATTTTAAACTAAAACTTACTCATCAATTGTAGCATGCCTAAGCACACCTGATTTTAGTCTCTCTAAATATTTAACTCTAACCTTTTTTATTGGTTCAACATAGATAGCATCTTCTTCTAAATTGACAAATTGATTGTCAATTTTTTTTAATCCTTTTAACTCAAGAATTAAGGGATGTCTTTTATTTATACTCACTTTACCCACAAATTTTAATTCTTGAGTTTTATCTTCCCCAAGAAATAAACTATAAGTATTTGTTTTTTCAAGATATGCATGAACAACAAAGTTATCCACATGAACATTCTTAATCTTTACCCAATCCCAAGTCCTCTCTTTAGAATAATACTTACTAGATTTTTTCTTAGCAACAATTCCTTCAAGACCAATCTTCTTCACCATTTTAAA
>CALVQN010000093.1 GCA_944358135.1 uncultured Bacilli bacterium | reverse complement strand
ACAAGTTATCAAAGAAAACTAAAAAAAATTAAAAATGCTACCTAAAATCCCATAAATACTGAAAAAATCAAAAATGTTCAGCATTTCTGCTGGACTTCAGGGAGCTATTCATATTCAGTCCCTTTTACCATTTTTTCAATTATTTTTATTCATTTTTGCATGACTTTTCCCTTTTTTAACCAAAATTAAATAAAATTATTTTATAAAATTTCAAAATTTTGCTACCTAAATGCTACCTAAAAAGTTTATAACAATTTAAACAAACAATTATAATAATGCAATTATTAAATATATAAATTCCACCAACAAATAAAACGCACACACGAGATCTAGCCAAATTACGAACATTAACTTTTTCTTTACTGCCAAATGCAAACAAAAAATTAATATCCAACCAATTATAGGTATCATAAAAACTTTAGGCTTTACCCACCCACCATTTTCTTTCTTATCCACTCTAAAACTATTTCCATAAATATAAGTTCCTTTACCATTAGTATCATGAATAACAGCAGTTACACCTTTACCAGTCAATGTATTTTCTTTAATCAACATAGATATTCCTTCAATTTCAATCGGTTCAAAATTTTCATAAACAAAATTGCAATAACTTTCAATATTTTTTATAGACTCACAAAATTAAATAATTCAAAAACAAACCTAAATCTATAATTTTTCTATTACTTTTAAATTAGTAATTTGATAATTTTGATCTAATTTTTTTAAAATTGATAGTAAATGCATAATTACATAATTTATTTCACCGATATTTATTTGAAAAGTAAATTGTTTGTTTGAATTTATATGAAATAATTTATTTCTTAAGCCATCACTTTTAAAGTAATCTTGAATTATTCTTGATAATTCTATCGGAATAATATCCAAATTTTTATTTAATACCAAAATCGAATTAATTGTTTTCAAAACTCTTTTCTCATATTGTTCTATATTAGCTCCAGGAACTAGTTTATAAATTTCCACAACCATTCTTTCTATTAAAGGAAAAATATAATACAAGTTTTCTGCAACTCTTACATTTAATAGTTCAGTTTTAATCTTACCTATTATTCTCTCAGTAGACTCATCTTCTATTGCCTTTATCAGATCTATAAAAGTAATTTTTTTCATTAAATACCACCCTTGTTTGTCATTAAATAATGAAGGAATATTATGACACTAATTGTCACCATTAATTCTATTTCAATATTTTTATTTATTAAATTCCCATGAGCAAAATTATTACGAATATTTAAGCCAGATATTTCATATAAAATATAATTAATATACATTAATCCATTTACAATAAATTTTTCTTTTTTAAAATATGAAGCCAAAGTATATAAATTAATTCGTCCATCAGCAGTTACTTTTAAATTAAATTTCACTAATAAATCTAATATAGTTGATTCTATATGCATAACATTACTAGCTAAAATAATATAATCGTCATCAAATGTAATATTAGAAATTCTTTTAAATTCATCAACCATATCATCAAAATTATTATAATCCTTCAAAAAGGAATATAACATATGTTGATGGTTAAAAAATGTTTCTCCTAAATATTTAAGCATTTCTTCATAGTAGTTTTCGGATTTTCTATTAACTAATTTTTTGCTTCTTTTAGTAAATTCTTTACCAATTTCATCATAATACTCTTTAAAAAAATTGTTGATAATAATTTCATTTGGTTTATAATACATCTGCTGTTTAGAATCTATTCTAAAAGTACTGACCATGCTTAGCAATGCATATTTAGAATATGATTTTAATGCCGCCTTCATTTGATACTCAAAATTCACTATTGAATGATTATACAAATTAAATATATTGTTATTAATATTTTTTACAATTTCTTCTTTTTTAGCATTTGGTATAGTAAAACTATATGAAAATTTTTGTAATTGCGAATTAATATAATTATCATCCGATAATATATATCTTTTTATAGTTAATAAATTATTAAGACATTCATACAATTTATTAGCTTGAGTTTCATCCATACTACCTATTCTCTGTAAAAATTTATTAATGGTTCTATTTAAATCATCTATAAAAGCTAATGCTTGAATTAAATAACTTTCTTTATTTATTACTTGCTTATACAATTCATTTATTTTATCGATTATATTATTTATAATAATTTTTATAATATCTTCACTTAATAGTTTGTTTTTTTCCAACTCAAATATAACACTTTTTGGATATTTATAAGAATTCTTTTCACATATACATGACTTTATATAATTATTGTACTCATTTAAATGCTTGTCAATCTCATTGTCAAAAAGAATTACTAAAGATAAATGAATATTATTGTTAATAAATTTATGAATTACAAAATTTAACTTAATAAATTCAGGTTTTAAATTTGTACAAATTCTTGCTAAATATTCTAAATCAATAAATAAATCATTTTCTATACAATAATCTATTGTTAAATTGTAAAAATTAAAAGCATCATTTATAAATGTAATATATGGTTTATCAATTTGAGCAAATTTTTTCAAAGCATTTTTATAGTTCTCCTTTACCTCTTTATAATTATCAACATTTTGTTTATATTCAAAATTATTGATAGTGTTATAATAGGAAATTATAAATTCTGAAATTAATAAATAATCTTTATTACGTAATTTCTTTGAATATAAGTATAATTTTAATAATTGTTCAACATCATCCTGCTTTAACATAATCTCATAACTATTCAGCCAGTAATGTAATCTACCATTTGAAAAAAAGAAACAGTTATATAATTTTATAAATTTTGAAAATTCCTTCTTATAAACTTCTAATTCAGACTCAGTATTAAAATTATAGTTAAAATCATCATTTGACTCAGCCATATTAATAAAACTCGATATGTATTTTTTTAATTCCGTAGTCATAAGACCCTCCCCCACTTAATTATACCATAATTCTTTAAGTTTCCACATTATCCTCTAAATTTCAATAAAAAAATCATATTTAATTGAACCACAAACATACTTTATTAATTCATATATAACTAATAAAAATCTACCAGCTTAGCTGGTAGTTTTACTTTGCCCTCGAAGGGCCACTTACTGGCAGCGCTATATTGCGCTCCGAAACATTCATCGTCTGCACTACGTTTACTACTCGCTATTTAAATAGCTTAAATTGTTTTACTCTCTTTCCTGTAAATGAATCTATGTACTCTTTACTACTCATATCATCGGCCAGCTTATCTTCTTTTAATTGATTTGCTATATACTCTTGTATTGCCTTTGTATTTTTACCTACTGTATCTACATAATACCCTCTACACCAAAACTGCCTTTGGCCGTATTTATATTTCATATCGGCATGCCTATCAAATATCAGCAACGTACTTTTACCTTTTATATATCCTATTGCTCCTGCGACACTCATTTTTGGCGGAATGCTTATTAACATATGTATATGATCTGGACATAACTCTGCTTCTATTATTGTTATATCTTTTCTTTCACATAACATTCTGATTATTTTTCCTATATCTTCTCTTAATTGATGATAAATTATTTTTCTTCTAAATTTAGGTGCAAACACTACGTGGTATTTGCAATTCCACTTCGTGTGTGCTAAACTATTTACGTCCACTTAGGACACCTCCTTTGATTTTTAGTGCATTCGATAAACAGCATCTATTCTATCAAAGGAGGTTTTTCTTTGCAACGCTAAAGCTTTTTAGAACCCCCAGTAAAAATGGGGTTTTCGTTACACAAAAATGAGTCAGCTTTCGCTGACTCTTCAGGGGGTTTTGGTTGACTCACTTTCACACAAAGTCGTGAAGGTGATTCGGACATGATGTTTATCATGTCATAA
>CALVQN010000092.1 GCA_944358135.1 uncultured Bacilli bacterium | reverse complement strand
AAAAATTTCTCTGATAAAGTAGCTCACGAAATTGATGAAGAAGTTCGCAAGATTATTAATGGTTGCTATGAAAAGGCTCAAGAGATTTTGAAGGAAAATAAAGATTTAGTTATGTTGCTAGCAGATGCTTTAATAGAAAATGAAACATTAACTAAAGAACAAATTGATTCTTTAGTAGCAACTGGAAAACTAACTCCAGAAGTAAGTGAAGAAGCTAAAACGGATTCAGAAAAAACTTTAACAGAGCTAAGAGAAGAGGCTAAAGCTAAAGGGATAAAAGGCTATACTAAAATGACCAAAGAAGAATTAGAAGAAGCATTAAAAGAAGAATAATGTTTCTTTTTTAATAGGCATGCAAAAAGCAAATGTATTACTAACTATTATTGTAATAAGAAGTACTACTACACAGATAATACCACATAAAAGATATAATCTATTCTTATTAGATTTCAATGTTTCAAATTCTAATTCATTAGTTTTCAATTTTATAACCTACTTTCATAAAATTGAAAACTCTTAACTATTTTAAGTATATTAGAAATATATCACAGTCAAGAAAAATATTCCTATATTGCTAATTTTGCGTATTACATTTATGCTGAGTATCTCTTAGGTAAAATAGATAACCCCAAGTATTTAAAATAATGAAGTAACTTGGGATTTTTATATATCGAATTTAATGCAAATTTTGTCGAACGCTTTTTCTTGCTTTTTTAAGTATTATCATTGATAATAGATAACTGTTATCCAGTTATTGGCGGCGTCTGCTTTCTTTTTATCAGTAGTTTAAACTACTTGAATTTTATTCAGGGGGGTTTGACGAAAGTAGGAGGGATGTAAATGAGTGAAGAAGTTAAGTATTTATTCATTATAATAATTATGCTAATCTCTATTATTAGAGATGACCATTTGAAAAGACGCTGATATATAGCGCCTTTATGCAATCTTTTGCAGGCGTTATCCAATCTGGATAACACTTACATGATTAATATAACATTTTTCTTATAAATTTACAAGAGTTTTTCTATATAAAATTTATTAAGTATTATAGTAAAAAAGCAACAATTGTTGCTAATTCTTGAGCTTCTTACTTTCATCAGTTTCTAACTCTTCCAAAGCATATTCACAAGCTTGAAGAACAAACTGTGAAAAAGATATATCATAATCTTTTAAAACTGTTTCAATTTTATTCATTAGTGGAATAGGAAATCTAACACATTTATTAATCGATTCCTTTCTTTCTACATTTAAATTAAATGCCATATTTTTCCAACCTCTTTCTAAAACTATTGTATAGTAATTTGATAGTGAATAATACATTAAAAAAAGTAATACAAAACATAATACCAAAATTTTTAATTGTAACTTAATCCCAAATTTGTTAAAATAAGATAGGAAGTGATTATATGAAAAGAGTAGACAAAATAAATTATTATTTAGATTTAGCAGAAGTTGCATTAGAAAGATCCACTTGCATAAGAAGAAAATGGGGAGCAGTTATTGTCAAAAATGATGAAATTATTGCTACAGGTTATAATGGAGCTCCAAGAGGTAGAAAAAACTGCATTGACTTAGATTATTGTATGCGAGAAAAAATGCAAATTCCAAGAGGAGAAAGATATGAAATGTGTAGAAGTGTACATTCTGAGGCTAATGCCATAATTAGTGCATCCCGAAGAGATTTAATTGATGCAACGATTTATATGGTAGGAGTAGAAGCATCAAATGGTGAATATGTAGCTCATGCTAGACCTTGTGCAATGTGTAAAAGAATGATTATTAATGCTGGAATTAAAAATATTGTTGTTAGAAACACTAAGAATGATTATGAAATAATTGAGGCAAGTGAATTTATTGACAATGATGAGACACTAGATATGGTAATGGGATATTAATATCTCATTTTTAAATGGAAACACATAATAATATCTAGCAATTTTTAAAAAAACATGATAATATTAAATAGTAATATAATAAGGACGGGGATAACCTTGAAAAAGAGATTTATATTTGATGAAAACTATATAAAAAAATATGCCAAAAAAGGAAGGCTAAAATGGCTAATTATTGGCTTATCTGCTTTAGTACTTATTGTAGTAGTTATAATTGTTATATTAGCAACAAGAAATAATGAACCAGAACCAATAGAACCAGCTATTCCAACATTTGAATTAAAAGAAGAATTAACAATAGAGGCAGCCTCACCACTACCTGAAGTAACAGATTATTTTAATGAATTGGAAAATATTGATGTTAATGAAATCATAATTACCTACCCAGATGAGTTCGAATTAAACTACGATACGTCTTTATGTAGTGAAGAAGAAATAAAAGAAATATATAGCGAAGAAGAACCAAATTTTGAAGGATATGAATGTGTTCAAAATTATTTAGTTACACCAGCAACATATGGAATTACAATAGAACTTCAAGAAGAAGAATATACAGTTAATTTAATTGTAGAAGACACGAAAGTTCCAGTACTAACAACAAAAGATGTAGAACAATATGAAGATGATACATACGAATTAGACGATTTTATAGATTCATGTTTTGATATAACTGGAGATTGTCAAGTATCTTATTACAGAGGAGACACCAATGAAGAAGGAGAACAAATTGACTATTCAAATATTACAGAAATAGGAGAACATACAATTAAAATAGTAGCATCAGATAATTATGGAAATGTAACTGATCCAGTAGAAGCAAAATTAACAATCTTAGAAGTAGAAGGAAATATTTACACAGTAACATTTAACTCAAATGGAGGAAGTGAAGTAGATTCTAGAAGAGTAGCTGAAAATGGAAATGTAATAGAACCTACAGCTCCAACCAGAGAGGGATACAACTTTGTAGGATGGTACTTAGGAAATGAAGAATTTGATTTTAACTCTAAAATAACTAGTGACATAACGCTAACAGCAAGATGGGAAGCAATAGAAACTAGTGGCGGAGGAAATGAAGGTAACGGTGGTGGAACTACAGGTGGTCCAATTAATGTAACCAGTGTATCTTTAAACTTTAGTCAAATTGGCTTAACAGTTGGCCAAACAAAAACAGTTACCGCCTATGTTTATCCATACAATGCCACTAATAGAACAGTTACTTGGTCTAGTAGTAATACAAATGTAGCTACAGTATCTAATGGAAATATTACTGGTGTAGGAGCAGGAACAACTACGATTACAGCAACAGCAGGAGGAAGATCAGCCAGTGTAACGGTTATCGTGGTCAGCGGTTCAGGCGGAAGTTCTTGCACATATGGAGATACTAACTATAATACAAATTATATTTTATCTGTTAATTTAACTCAAAATAATTGTGCAATAGATCCAAATGCTAAGCCTAATGAAAGTCTATCAGCTAATGATTACTACAATGTAAGAAATGATATAAAAGCTTTAGGTATTAACATTACAAATAATAATTTTGATCATCAAGTAAACAGTATAAAAGTTAAAAATACAACAGGGACAGGATTAGTAGGCTATCAAATAACGATAACTACAAGTGTAGTAGATCCAGATAATCCATATAGAGTTTTATCATCAAAATATATTTTAAGATCAGATGGATCAAGAGAGTTTATTACTAATAACATCTGTAAAAATGGTATTTGTTTAAGCTCATAAACAAAGAAGCATAACTTCAAAATAAGGTTATGCTTTTTATTATGGTTAATTAAAATATCTAAATCTGACATAATCAGCCCAATTTTACAATAAATTTAAAAAAATTTAAATTTTACTAATACTATCTGTTTGATATATAGATACTATCAATTTCACTAGCAAATACTATCAGTTTCATAGGTGAATGCTATCAAATTG
>CALVQN010000091.1 GCA_944358135.1 uncultured Bacilli bacterium | reverse complement strand
TTTTATACTATAATTACTATTAGTAAACTAGCATGATAACATGCTTTTTGACTATGAGGTATGGAGTGAGGTATATGATAAAATTTGTAGTAGTGGATGATGATGTAAAAGAAATTGAACATGTTAAGTCTTTAATTCAGGAAATTGTAGATGATGCTAAAATTGTTAGTTTTTCTAAAATTAATTCAGAATTAAAGACAGAAATTCAAAATGTTGATGAGCATAAAATTTATGTTTTAGATATTGAGCTAGCAAATAAAGTTAGTGGTATTTCAATTGCTAGATTGATTAGAGAAGTAGATTGGGAAAGTGAAATTATTTTTATTACTAATCATGATAAGATGTTTGAAAGTACTCATAGAAGTGTATATGAAGTTTTTGATTTTATTGAAAAGTTTCATGATTTTGATCGGAGATTTAAAAAAGCAATTAAAAATATCTTAAAGAGAAACTTTGATAATAAAATGTTTAAGTATGATGCTAATAATGTTGAGTTAAATATTTATTATAGAGCTATTCTTTATATTTATAGAGATACTGAGGAAAGAAAACTGGTTATTGTTACTCCAACTAATAAATATAAAGTTGCTATGACTATTAAAGAAATCTTAAATTATTTAGATGATCGATTTGTACAATGTCATAGATCTTGTATTGTGAATAAAAATAGAGTAGAAGAAAAGAATTATAAAGAAGGTTATTTTGTCTTAGACACAGGAGAGAAGGTTTATTTATTATCTAAAATGAATAGGAAATTGATGGATAATGATTAAATTTATTATTTATACCATAGTTAGCTTGTTTTCCACTTTTGGCATAGCCTATTTGTATTATAAAATTACCGATTCACGTGTTAAAATTAATTTTAAAATAGTAATTATATTTATTTTAGGTGTATTTCTTTTTACTTTTGTAAAATATTTTGATTTTACTTATTTAAGTGTTATTTCATATTTTTTATATTTTCCATTTTTATTTTATCTGATCAATTTTACTTCAGTTGAAAAAATGTTATTCCATTTAATTGTTGTATGGATTTATGGCATTATTTTAGACATGTTTTCTATGCTATTTGTTTTATTCTTAGAATTGTTATTTGAATTTAATATTTATTCTTATACTTCTCGTATTATTTTATCTAGTTTTGTTTTTATCATGTTTGTAATAGCAGCGAGAAGTAAAAAGGTTAAGAATATTCTTAATAGTTTATTTAAAAAAGTTCAACAAATTAATTATTTTGATTTTGCTCTTGTCATTTTTGTTGTTTTTGCCCTTTTAATGAGTGTGGGAATATTTATGAATTTAAATGATATAAAGTTAAGCTTGCTACTTATAGTTGTTTTTATCCTTTTTGGTTTTTCTTTTATTTTGTTGATACGTGTTAGAATAAATTTAGTTGAAAATGAAATTTTTTTAAATTTGTTAAAAGAAAATAATGAATTTTATCTTAAAATTGAAGATGAGAATAGAATTTTTAAACATAATTTAATAGCAAAGTTACTATCGGTTAAATCTGTCTCAGGTAAAAAGGCAAGGGATTTAATTGATGATTTTATAAAATCTTTTAATACAAATATGGATTTTTCAATTCAAATTAAAGATATGCCTTATGGTTTAAATGGAATTATTTATGAAAAAATATATCCTTATATAGGAAAATTACATATAAAAATTTATAATAAGATTGATTTTGATATTTTTAAAAAGTTAAAGCCTAGAAGATATAATGTATTTGTAGAGAAGATGATTATTGCTTTAGATAATGCTATTGAATCTTGCATGAAAAGTAAGGATAAAGTTTTAGTAATTAATTTATATTTTGAAGATAGTAATATTATTATAGATATTAAAAACACTTTTTCTGCCAATTTAAATTTAGAGGAACTTGGAAATATTAATTATTCTACTAAAGGCAGTGGTCATGGAAAAGGGCATGGATTGGGATTATTTTCTGCATTGAGAGATAATGAAGTTAGTATGAAAATTAAAATTATTAATAATTTGTTTGTAACAAAAATAGTTGCTAAACAAAATTTAAATATTAATGAATAAAAAAGCGGTTTGAAATTTTACTTCCAAACCGTTTTTGTTTTATTATAATAAATCTTCTGGGCAATCAGGTTCATCATAAACAAACCACCAAGTTTCACTAGGTGAAGTAGCAGAAGAAGCTGCTCCACTTAATAAGTTTGCTAACATTTCTAACATTTTTTTACCTCCTTTACTTCTATATTTGTTTAAATTTATATAAAAAATTTAAACCGCTATTCATGTGTTTTTTTATAATATTTATAATTATTGAATCTAGTATTTGTTATTTTATAGGTTAAAGGGTTAATTAATACTGTTTGGATTAATAGTGCATATAAAATAATACTTTTTAGTGCTTTTGAATTGGTAAATAAATAAATTATTGAATAGATAATAACAACTGTTATTGATAATATTTTTGATTTTCTTCTTGCTTCTTTTCTTATTAAAGGTCTTTTTGGTGTATCTGCTGGTGCCCATAATATCATTGATATTAAAGATAATCCTAAGATTAAATATCCTATATAATTTTTGAAATTCATGTTTATAATTAATAGGAGAATTATATTATAGACTAAAATTGTGGTTATCCAACATGCAAGATTTGACTTGGCATGCCAACCAAAACTAAATGTTCGTATTCCAGCATAAAATAAGATGAATAATAATGTTTCTATAGTAGTTTTGGTAAGAATTGAAATTACTAGTACTATACTTATTTTTACTATTAAACTGTATATACCTTCTAATCCATATTTTAAACGTTTTAATTTTAAATCATCACATTCTTGATATTTTGATATAAAACTTATGGATGAATTTACAAATTTTTCTTTCATATACTACCTCACTGCATGTTAAGTATAACTCAATATTATTGAGAAAAAAATATTGTTTGCTTTAAGTAATCTTTTGAATGTTTTAAAAAAAATTATTTTAGCTTATAATTATATTTTTAACTTTTAAAACTTAATAGTTGTGGTTTGGTGCAAAAGTGTATCATTTTATAAATAAATATGGTATCTTTGGAATGGTTTATAACTCAGGATATGACATTGGTTGCAAACTTTGTCGAGCGGTTTTTCTTGAATTTAAACTTGCTTTTGTGTTATTTTTAATACGAGGTAGGAAGGTGAGGTGTGATATGATGATCGGTAAAGTTAAGTGGTTTAATAATGAAAAAGGTTATGGCTTTATTGAATATGAAGATCTTGAAGATATTTTTGTTCATTATTCTGCTATAATTAAAGAAGGCTACAAAACTTTAAAAGAAGGAGCTATCGTTAGTTTTAAATTAATTGAGACTTCTAAAGGCTTACAAGCAGTAGATGTATGCGAAAAAGAATTAACTACTATTTAATTTAGTAGTTTTTTTCTCCCTAGTGTGTTATAATGTTCATAGAAGGTAAGGTGATTTTATGGAATTAAATATAAGGGGAGATAAGATTGCAGTTACAAAGTCTATTAAAGACTATATTACTGAGAAAATGGAAAGGCTTAATAAGTACTTTGAAGGTGCTAAGAATATTAAAGCTAGTGTAATTATTCGTGTTAAGAATAATGAACAAATCATTGAGGTTACTGTACCAACAAGCAAGTTTACTTTAAGAGCAGAGGAAAAACATGCTGATTTGTATGCAGCTATAGATTTAGTTATGGATAAGCTAGAAAGACAGATTCGTAAAAATAAAACTAAATTAAATGATAAGTATAAAAATATTATTCAGTTTGATCTTTCAGTTTTGGATGATGATGAAGAAGTTGAAGAATCAAAAATTGTTAAAAGAAAGAATATTGATACAAAACCTATGGATGAAGAAGAAGCAATCCTTCAAATGGAACTTTTAAATCATGATTTCTTTGTATTTAAAAATGTTGATGAAGA
>CALVQN010000090.1 GCA_944358135.1 uncultured Bacilli bacterium | reverse complement strand
CAATTTTTACATTCAAAACAAAAGCCATACTCTCTACTTTAAAGTAAAATCGGTAACATTTTAACTAATGATTAACATCTTTTTTTACAATTTTATTTAGTATATAATGTAAGAATTTACCAATACTAATTTTAGGTGGATTATATGGAAAATAAAATTGTTAAAAGAATACAAGATGAGTTTAAAAATACTCCTGATTTAATTATAAAAAAGGTTAAATTATCTTTATTAGATACAATTTATGTCGTGTTTTTAGAAACAGTTAGTAGCGGAGATAAAGTTAATGATTATATTTTAAAAAATTTAAGTAGTTTTGGAAGTTTTAAAAACACTAAAAAAGTTGATATTAATAGTTTAGTTCCTGGTCCTAATACAAAAGAAATTAAGAACTATGATGAAATTGAATATTTTATTACTAATGGATTTACAATTGTTATTCACAAAAACACTGTTCTCGGAATTGAAACAAGAGCAGATATTAATAGAGGTATCCCCACACCTGAGACTGAGCCTGCTACAAATGGGCCTAAAGACGCTTTTTGCGAAAACTATCAAATTAATTTAGGTTTAATAAAAAAGAGGTTAAAATCTAGCAAACTTAAAACCGACGAGTTTACTATTGGAAGAAAAACTTTAACTAAAGTTGGACTTCTTTATTTTGAAGATATAGCTGAGATAGATACAATTAATTTAGTAGAAGATAAACTAAAAAAAATAGATATTGATGGTATATTAGACTCTAGTATGATTGGACAATTAATTAGTGATGAAGATAAAACGCATTTTCCTACTTATATGATTACAGAAAGACCTGATTTTGTTTCTAAAGCTTTGCTTGAAGGCAAAATTGTTATTGTTGTTGATACATCCCCTTTTGCCATTATTCTTCCTGCTTTCTTTATTGATTTTATTAACCCAGGAATTGATCAGTATCATAAAAGTAAAAATATTAATTTTCTTAAAATTGTTCGATTTGTTTGTTTCTTTTTATCAATGACAGTTCCTGCTATTTATATTGCTCTAGTTAATTATAATCAAGAGTCTATTCCAACCCAATTACTTGTTAGTTTTAGTATTCAAAGGGATGGTGTCCCCTTTCCTTCCATTATCGAAGTTTTAATTATGCTCTTTATTTGCGAAATGTTAAGAGAAAGCGATTTAAGATTTCCGAATGCTTATGGAAGTGCAATATCGATACTTGGCGCTTTGGTTTTAGGTGATGCTGCTGTATCTGCAGGAATTGTATCCCCTATTACCATTATTATTATTGCTTTAACTTTTATGGCAAGTCTCATATTTACCGAAATTGAAGTATCAAATGCACTTCGAAATTTACGTTTTATCTTCCTTTTTGCGGCAGCTTTTTATGGTATATTAGGCCTTGTTTTGGCTGGACTTTATTTTCTTATTCGTATTAATAAGATTCATACTTTTGGAAAACCTTATTTTTATCCTTTAGTACCTTTTGATAAAACATACTTTTTTAAAACAGCACTTAAATCCCCAATAAAGAAAGATAAGTATCGAAGTGATATTCTTACCAAAACTAATCAAACAAAACAAGGAGAAAATGTATGAAAAAGATATTATTAATTTTCTTTATTCCTTTTATTTTAGGAGGATGTTATGATTATAATCAGTTAAATGATTTAGCTATTATATCAGGTATAGGAATTGATTATGAAAATCATGAATTTAAAGTCACTTTTGAAGTAATTAGTACAAAAAAGGAAGGCGAAACAAGTGGTTCTAATAGTACTTATTATATTACTTCTAGTGGAGAAAATATAGTTTACGCTTTTACAGAGGCTGCTAATAAAATTGATAAAGTCCTTTATTTTGAACATGTGGAAGTTGTTGTTTTTAGTGAAAATGTAGCCAAAGAGCATCTTAATGATTGTATTGATTATTTAATTAGAACAGAAAAACTTAGGAATGAATTTTATGCTGCTATAACTAGAGATAGTGCTGAAGATTTAATCAGTGCTAGCACCAAAGAGCATCCTATTGTTAGTTCATATTTAGTACAATTATTAGAATTTAACTCGCAAACTTATAATTCTGCTTATTATATTCATTTTACTAAAACAATTAATAGTATGCTTAGTGAAGGTGAAGATGCTATGCTCCCTATTTTTAAAATAAACGAAGATGATGCTATTGAACTTGATGGTTTAGGAATATTTAAAGATTTTGAACTAGTTCATAGTTTTAATTCTGAAGATGCTAGCATAGTAAATTTACTTAATAATTTTAATGTAGAATCTGTACACTTTAATAAATCTTGTGGCGATAATCAAAATGTAATTATCGCTGCTTATAAAAGCGATGTATCTATTGAACCAAGTAATGATAAAATTTCTGTTAAAGCTACAATTAATGCTCGCATAAGTGAATCGACTTGTGATTATGATTTTAAAAATGCTGAGACTTATCTTGAACTTGAAAATGAATTCTCTCAAGTTATTGCTAATGAAATGGATAAAGTTTTAAAACAATTTCAAGTATATAAATCAAATGCTTTAAGTATTGGAAGAAGCTATTATAATAAATATAGAAAAAAAGATTTCTATTTATGGACAACTCAGGATATCGAATATGAAATTAATTTAAAAATAAATAAGAAAGGACTTACTTTTGAGGTGGAAACATGAAAAAAGAAAATGCTACTACTTTATTCTTTTTATCTAGATGTTTGTTTTTTGGACTAGGAATTTCTCTTATTTGTAAATATACAGATAAAGATACTTATATAGGAGCAATAATTGGTACCTTTTTGGGATTACTCATTGTTTTGGGATATCGATATATTATTTTAAAGAAAAAGGAAAAATCATTACTGCAAATATTTAAAGAAAATAGTATTATTGGTAAAATAACTAGAATTTTGTTCTTGATCGCTAGTATAATTATTCTTACATATTCCTTACTTACTTATAAAACTTTTGTCTCTAGCTTTCTTTTATCAACCACCCCTGTATTTATGATATTTATTCCTTGGATTTTTCTTATCATCTATGCTGCTTGGAATGGTGTTCCAATGATTCATAAGTTAGCTTCAGCTTTATTTCCTATGAGTATTGTATTATCCATACTCGCTATAATTAGTATTTTTGGTAATTTTGATTATTATAATTTTTTGCCAATTTTAACAACCTCTCCAGGTGATCTTTTTATGACAATTATTTCTTTTGCAGGAATTAGTGCATTTCCAGGAATACTTACTCTTCATTTTAATTCTCATCAAATTAAAAATTATGTTAAAATTTATTTACTAGCTGCTTTATCTGTGATTGTTGTTATTTTTTGCATTAATGGAGTTTTTGGGGAAGTATTAGTCAACGTATTTAGATTCCCTGAATATATGGTTTTAAAACAAGTAAAATTTTTAGATTTTATTGAAAAAATTGAAAACATTTTATCTATTACTTGGGCATTTGATTTATTTATTACGGCAAGTTTTAGTGTTTATTCTATTAAAGAGTTAACACCTAAAAAATATAGTACTTTATTTACTATAGTTATCATTATAATTGTTGGTGTTTTAATTGATAAATTTTTTGATTTTAATTATATACATGAACTATTTTTATACTATGCTTTGCCTTATGTATCCCTTATTTTTTCAATTATTATTATTGTTCTTATGCTTTATTTACTAAAAAAAAGAAAAGGATAATTTAAAGATTTTAAAAAAGAGAATATTAGTTTTCTTCTTTTAATTGTTCAATCTCTTCTATACTTAATTTAGTAAATTTAACTATTGCTTCAATAGAAATATTTTCTTCTAACATGTTTTTAGCAATTTCATATGCTTTTTGTTTAGAGCCTTCTTCAATGCCTTCAATTCTTCCTTCTTCGATGCCTTCTTCGTATCCTTTGTTCTCTGCAATATAATCTGACCATTTGGCTAGTAACTCTTTGGTCTCTTCATCATTTACATATTTGTT
>CALVQN010000089.1 GCA_944358135.1 uncultured Bacilli bacterium | reverse complement strand
TAAGTTTAGTTTATAATTAAGCTATAATAAAGGGGCTAGATAGTATGAATAATAATATGCCAAATAATAATAATGGAAATGGTAATGATTTAAACTCTGTATCTTTGGGAAGTATAGATGTTGGTAATATAAATAATATTCCACCTGTACCTCCTGTTGAAAGTTTAAATACGGAAAATACTGTTCCAAATAATACAATTCCTACTGTGGAAGCAACACCAACTATTCCAACTGAACAGGTTCAAGTAACACCAATTGATAATCCTGTTCCACCAGTAGAACAGGCTCCAGTACAAACTGATACTACTGTAAATCCAGTACCACCAGTTGAGCCTGTACAGTCAGTTTCTCCTGTAGAACCCGTAAGTATTATTCCACCAGTGGAACCGATTCCTCCAGTACAACCTGTTAATTATGATGTACCTGAGGCGATGAATACATTTAATACAACACCTGTGTTTAATGAGATTGGTACTGTTCCTCCAATTCCTAATACACCAATTATAGAACCAACTATGAATACTGCTCCTGAAAGTCCTAAACAACCAAAAAAGAAAAATAAAATGGTATTTGTTTTGATTATTGTTCTTCTTATTGGTGCTGTTGGAGTTGGCGTGTATATTTTCCTTAATATGTCGAATAGTAGTACTCCTAAAGTTGTAGTAACACCAAAAGAAGTAGTGATTGAAGCAGGTAGTGAGGTTTCAACTAATATAGATGATTATGCTACTTTTAGTGGTATTGCTAGTTCTTCATGTAGTTTAGATACTTCAGCGATTACAGATACAAATGTAGCTGGTAATGAATATACTTTTACTATTACTTGTAATAATGTTAATTATAGTGGTACTGCTAAAATTGTTGATACAACAGCTCCAGTAGCTGTATTACAACAAGTTACCGTTCAAGTAGGTAGTGAAGTTACTCCAGAGGATTTTATTGATAATTGTACTGATGCATCAGGTGCTTGTACTTATGAATTTAGTGATCCTGATACAGTAGCGGGTTATCTTGCTACGGCTGCTAATTATCATGTAGATATTATTGTAAAAGATAGTGTTGGTAATGAAGAGACAGTAACAGGTACTCTTATTGTTACTGATGATGTTGTTCCTGATATGTATTTAAGTTGTACTATGAATGATGAGGTTATCAGATTTAGTATGATGGAAAATGCTTTAAGTGGGGATATTACTAGAAGCTATACCTTTACTTTTAATAATGTAGAGGATTATAATGCTTATAAGAGTGCTAATCAAGATAGTAGCGAGGTAACTTATCAAAATATAACTGGTGTTCCTTCTTTTGATGATGCAAGTACTTCATTAATTTTAACACAAACTCTTACTAAACAAGAGTTAGATAGAGAAGAAGGAAGAACTCTTCCTACAGCTTATGGAGAACTTAGAGCTTATTATGTAGGAGAAGGATATACTTGTTCAATAGAGCGACCTTAAGGTTGCTTTTTTTCATATATTCTTCACAAATCTGTTATAATATATATGTATTTGGAGGCGATTAGTTTTGAAAATACTTGTTTGTGATGATGAAGCTTTAATTAGAAATGTAATTAAAGAATATTTAACACTTGAAAATTATGAAGTTTTAGAGGCGAAGAATGGGTTAGAAGCGATAGATATTATTCAGGAAAATGATGTCGATTTAGTTGTTATGGATATTATGATGCCTAAAATGGATGGATATCAAGCTGTTAGAGAAATTAAAAAGATTAAGGATGTTCCTTTTATTATGTTATCTGCTCGTAATGAAGAGTTTGATAAATTAATTGGCTTTGATATTGGAATTGATGATTATGTAACTAAACCTTTTTCTCCAAAAGAATTGATTGCTAGAATAAAAGCAGTTACAAAAAGAACTAAAGGGGAAGAAGCTACATATAGATATGAAACATTAGTGTTGGATGATTTAGCTCATGAAGTAACAATTGATGGTGAGGCGGTTGTATTAACACCTAAAGAATATGATTTATTAAAATATTTTATGCAAAATAAAAACATAGCTTTGTCTCGTGATACTATTTTGTCTAATATTTGGGGTTATGATTTTTATGGTGATGAGAGAACTGTTGATACACATGTGAAAACGCTTAGAAATAATTTAGGTAGATACCGAGATTCTATCAAAACAGTTCGTGGAATGGGGTATAAGTTTGATGTTAAAGAGAAAGGTTAGTAGTATTAATTTTAAAACACTAGTATATTTAGTTATATTTAGTGTTACTATTCTTTTATTACTTCTACTTTCTCAAAATATACTTCTTAAGTTTTCTTATGAAAATTATCAAGAAAATAAGATGAGTAACATTGTTAGTAATATTCGTGAATTTAGTTCTGATGAGTTATTAACTGAACTTGAAAAAGTAGCTTATAATAATAGTGTTTGTATTCAATATACTCTAAATTCTGGTGATAAAATATTGTATAATACTTTGATGGTTGGATGTGGATTAAATAAGAATAATAGTCAGATTACCACTTTGATGGATGAAGCTATGGAAAGTGAAAATGCTACGTCTAATATTAAACTCATTAATAATGTATCTGATACAAAAGCTTTACTATCAGGAATTCGTGTAGATGATGGGTATGTTTTTGTTTATTCAACTCTTGAAGATTTAGATGGTGCGAATATTGTTTTAAGAGGACAACTTATTTATATTACCATTATTATTATTGTACTTGCTTGTTTTATTTCTTATTTCTTGTCTATTAAAATTACTAAGCCAATTACCAATATTACAAAAAAAGCTAAAGAACTTGGTGAAGGCAGATATGATACTCATTTTGAGCGAAGTGATGTTTTGGAAATTGATGAGTTAGCAGATACTCTTAATCATGTAGGAAAAGATTTATCGAAAATTGATGAACTTCGAAGAGATTTAATGGCTAATGTTAGTCATGACTTAAAAACTCCTCTTACCATGATTAGGGCTTATGCTGAAATGGTTAGAGATATTTCTTATAAAGATAAGAATAAGATGGATAAAGATTTAAATATTATTATTGAGGAAACAGAAAGATTAAATGTACTTGTTAATGATATTTTAGATCTGTCTAAGATGCAAGCAGATGCAGATACCTTGACTGTAGAAGAATTTGATTTATGTGAAGTAATTAGAGAAGTTATGAAACGTTATGATATTTTAAAGACAACTGAAGATTATGAGTTTGTTGTGACTTTACCAGAAAAAGCAAAAGTTTTAGCAGATCGTAGTAAAATAATGCAGGTAATTTATAATTTAGTAAATAATGCGATTAATTATACTGGTGATGATAAAAAAGTTTATGTTACCTTAACTGAAAGTAAAAAAGAATATTTGTTTGAAGTAAGAGATACGGGTAAAGGAATTAAAAAAGAGGAAATACCATATATTTGGGATAAATATTATAAAAAAGATAAAAAGCATCAAAGAAATGTGGTATCTACAGGTATAGGTTTATCTATTGTTAAAGAGATCCTTTCTAAACATAAATTTGATTATGGTGTTAAAAGTGTAGCTAAGAAAGGGTCAACATTTTATTTCAAAATTAAAAAGTGATGTAAACCTAAATACTTTCACTAAAATTACACAAAAAGAACACATTCGTTTAGTATACTTTAGTCATGAAAGGAGAAGTGATAAGTAGAATATTTAAACATACACACTTTATAAACCTATACAAGAAAAATAACATATAAACTCAAACTCACACTTTTAGGGAAGGATATAATCTTCCCTTTTGTTGTGCACTAATTATATCTTTAATTTTTCTTTAAACGTGCACAAAATGTTCATATTTATTCAGTATACTTTAATCATGAAAGGAGAAGTGATATATAGAGAATACAAAAACTACACATTTTATAAACTTTTACAAGAAATAAACTTATAACTCAAACTCACACTCTTAAGGGAAGGCTTCAACTTCTCTTTTATTTTACAATAATTGTATATCTCTTTAATTTTTCTTTAAATATACACAAAAAGAACACATTCGTTTAGTATACTTTAATCATGAAAGGAGAAGTGATATACAGAGAATACAAACCTACACACTCTATAAACCTTTACAAGAAATAAACATATAAACTCAAACTCACACTTTTATAGGAAAGAATACTCCGTCTTTCCTTTTTTCTTGTTTTTTTCTTTAAAATGGTGTATGATAGGTATCTGTTATTAATTTACTTTACATTATTTTTCTGATAGAATATATTGTAGAGTAAATAAAAGTAAATGAAGAAAGAGGGAGTAATTTATGCAAACATTTATTTTTGGTCATCGTAATCCAGATACAGATAGCGTATGTGCT
>CALVQN010000088.1 GCA_944358135.1 uncultured Bacilli bacterium | reverse complement strand
GCCTTTTCATAGCAACCATTAATAATCTTGCGAACTTCTTCATCAATTTCGTGAGCTACTTTATCAGAGAAATTTTTGGATTTAGCATAATCACGACCTAAGAATACTCCTTCAGATTTTTCTTCATATTCTACTGGTCCTAAATCACTCATACCATATTCTGTTACCATGGCTCTAGCAATATTTGTTGCTCTTCTAAAGTCATCTGATGCACCAGTTGTAATTTCGCCTAAATACATCTCTTCACTAACACGACCACCAAGAAGTCCTGTGATTTGAGCTAGTAACTCATTTTTTGTCATAATACCAATTTTTTCTTCTTTTGGAAGCATCATTGTGTATCCACCAGCAACACCTCTAGGGATGATAGTTATCTTATGAACTTCGTTTGCATCTTCTAATTTTAGGCCAATAACAGCATGTCCTGATTCATGAATTGCCACTAAGCGTTTTTCTTTATCTGTAATTTTACGGCTAACTTTAGCTGGACCCATAAGCACTCTATCCGTTGCTTCATCAATTTCATCCATTGTAATGGCTTCTTTGTTTCTTCTAACAGCAAGTAGTGCTGCTTCATTAAGCAAGTTTTCTAGATCTGCTCCACTGAATCCTGGGGTTCTTAGGCTTAAATTCTTTAAGTTTACATCATTAGCTAAAATTTTATTTTTAGCATGAACTTTTAATATAGCCTCACGTTCATTTGCATCAGGTAAGCTTACTGTTACTTGACGGTCAAATCTCCCTGGACGAAGTAGGGCTGGATCAAGAACATCTGGACGGTTAGTTGCCGCCATGATGATAATTCCTTCATTTTCACCAAATCCATCCATTTCTGTTAATAATTGGTTTAAGGTTTGTTCTCTTTCGTCGTGACCTCCACCTAAGCCAGTTCCTCTTTGACGACCTACAGCATCAATTTCATCGATAAAGATTAGACATGGTGCACTTCTTTTCGCATCCTTAAACATTTCTCTTACACGTGATGCACCTACACCTACAAATAATTCAACAAAGTCTGAACCACTGATGTAGAAGAATGGTACGTTCGCTTCACCTGCTACAGCACGAGCTAGTAAAGTCTTTCCTGTTCCTGGAGGACCAACTAGTAATACTCCTTTAGGTATTCTGGCTCCAAGTTTTTGGAATTTCTTTGGATTTTTTAAGAAATCAATTAATTCTTTTACTTCTTCTTTTTCTTCTTTTAGACCTGCTACATCTGAGAATTTAGCTTGATGTTTGTCATCACTTAGTTTAGCTCTACTTTTACCAAAGTCCATTGATCCTTTATTTGAACTAGCTAATTTAGAAAATAAAATATATGAAATTACGATCAATAAAACTAATGGTAATACATTAACTATTATGTAAAGTACTGGACTTGAACCTGGATCAGATTCAGTTTCATATTCTGCTATTTCATTTTCTTCTGCTAAAGTAAGAATATTAGCTACTTCTGCTTCAATTACTCTAGTTTCAAAAGATTCATTTTCAGCATAACCTTCTAATTTACCAGATATATAATATACTGATTCACTACTTTTAGGCATGATGGTAATTTCTGTTACTTCATCTTTTTCTAAGGCAGTTAATAATTCTCCTGTTGTTAGTTCATTTACTCTTCTTCCACCCATATTTAGAATTAAAAATGTAGCAATAATAATGATAAATAAAACTAAATAAGGGAAAAAGTTTCTCACTGCATTATTTTTCTTAACTTCTTTTATATTCATTTTATTCCTCCTCATATGAAAGTATTATATCATATATTCCATTACTTTCTACATCAAATTTTGATTTTTTTACACCTGGAAGCCAAAGAATCGTATCATTACTATCAGTTACAATAGGAATTTCTCTTCTTTTTTCAACAGGTATTTTTTCATCTATATAAATATCTTTCACTTTTTTTGTTCCTTTTAAATTCTTTACAGACATTCTATCACCATTTTGGCGACTTCTCACCTTTATTGGTAACTCTATGTCTTTGCTGTTTAATCTCAAAATATAATTGGATTTTCCCTCTTTTTTTTCTACTTTTTTTATTATTTTATTATTTGGTAATATTATTTTATCCTCTAATATATATTCATATTCATTTTCTTTATTTTCTTTTACTATTTTATAATTATTATAGCTTTTTACTGCTCGATAGTTATTTGGTAGATTAACTTGATTATTACTCTTATCACTTCTAATCATACCAATAATTAAATTTGTATGTTTGTCATTAATTAAAAATAGATCATCAATATATATTTTTGTTAACGTATATTCAATAACTTTTTTTAGTAAAAATTTATCTAGTTTCCTTAATTCTGTAACTTTTATTCCTTCTTCATCACTAATTTCATTTATCAAATTTTCAATATATTTTTCTAAAAAATTGTTTACATCAGTTAATTCTTCACTAAATTTTAAAAATTTTCGATGAACTAATGGGTCTTCATTTTTTAAAAAAGGTAATACTTTCATGCGATAGCGATTGCGCGTATAATTTTCACTAAAATTACTCTGATCAATATAGTATTTATAACCATGTTCATCCATGTAATTTTGGATATCTTTTTTAGTTTCTGTAATAAGGGGTCTTACTATCGTATAATCTTCATAAGCAAATTCTTTTTTAAAACCACTGTATCCTTTTAAGCTACTTCCCCTAGTAAGTCGCATTAAAATCGTCTCCATTAAATCGTCCCCATGATGAGCTGTCATTAAATAGTTTGCATGGTATTTTTTGACAAGTTTATTAAAAAACTCATATCTTTTTGTTCTAGCATCATTTTCTAAATTGTCATCATTATATTCTAATATTTCCATATATTCATAAATTAAATTATATTTATCGCTTACCTCTTTAACAAATAAAGCTTCTTCTTCACTTTCTGCCCGCAATTTATGATTTACATGGGCAACAATTATTTTTAAGTTTAACTTACTCTTTAACTCACACATTAAATGAAGAAGGCACATGGAATCTGGCCCTCCACTGGTTGCGACAATAATTGTATCATTTTCTTTTAATAAGCTATTTAAATATAATAAGACTCTTTTCATAATTTCTCCATGCCTAATTATTTTATCGCATATTTTCTCCTATATCAAGAACTTTTTAATCTAATGGGCTAGTTCTCGATAAAATTGCTTTGATATTTTTTTCAATTGCTTGTAAATTAAATCTTATTATTTCATTCTCTTCTGCATTTTCTTTTTGGATGATATAGTCTAAAAAGTGCAAATCACTAATTTTATCTAATGCATCACATGTATGTAAATATT
Organism: uncultured Bacilli bacterium; assembly: GCA_944358135.1. Lineage (GTDB taxonomy): Bacteria > Bacillota_I > Bacilli_A > RF39 > UBA660 > Caccenecus. The sequence goes on along the minus strand of CALVQN010000088.1, from coordinate 1,428 downwards.
TGAAATATTCTTCTAATACTTCACTTAAGGTTCCATTGTATGTATTTAATGTGTTATCATCTCTTACAATCCCTATTCCATATATAGTGGCAATAAAGGGATTTACTTTTTCTAATAAATCATCTAAGATAAAGTTATTGTTACAATAATTAATGAATGGGATAACATCTTCTTTGTGATAGAAACGGATGACAATGTTTTCATTTGTTGCTTTAACATGAAACTTTACGACAGATTCAATACTATTTCTGATTAAATAGGAAAATATTGTTTTTAATGCACTAATCATATATTCATATTTTACTGGGAAATATACTTTATAGCTTTCTGTATAACTAGCCCTTTTGTCTGTGTAGAATCCTATATAATGGGTAGTATTTTCGTTACTACCTGTTCTTCTGGTGACATGGCGAATTAAAGAATTGTTTAAACTCTCTAGAAAATTATCATAAAACTCTTCAATTTCACTTACTAAAGATTTATCTTTTTTTATTCCTGTATACTTTAATAAATAATAAAAATCCTCCTTAGTAAAATCTTTGTCTGTTGTTTTAATGTCACTAGCTATTTGTTTTAAAAAATCATTTATTCTCATTTAATCACCCTTCCTTAATATTAAACTATCTTTGTTTCTTTCTTCTTTCACAAAACCATTTTGTTTATAAAATTTTATTGCTTTTTTATTTTCTTTTTTAACTTTTATTGTTTCTATTTTATCCTGAATATTTTTCATGAGTTTACTTCCTATTCCTTTATTTCGATATTTTTCACAAATAAATAGAGTATCTAGTTCTTTATCCTTAATTAAGTAAATTCCTATTGGTTTAAAAAAGTGATAAATTATTGTAAAATCTTTATAATTTTTGGAAACCATATTATTTACGTAAGCTATGATCTCTAGTTTTTTAGAATCATCTTTTGTGTAAGGAATAATTGTTAATAACTTGTATTCTATTAACATTGGTTTATTTTTTGCTTTTGCTTTTTTATACCTTATCATATTTCACCTTTATTATCTAAATTATATATTATTTTTATAATTTTGTACAGAGAAAAAACATTCCTTTTAAAGAATGTTTATCCTGTATAATATGCTGTTCTTGAAGAGAAGCGATATCCTGCTACATTGTTAAATCCTGGTGGTACAATTACTTGGCTTGATGGCGGTTCATTAGAATACCATCCTTCGGCTACACCAAAGTGAAGGTGAGTTCCTGTAGAACATGTATCGTATCCGCCATTAATTGAAGCTGTAGATCCACCTCCAACAGTACCAATAACAGTATTTTGATTTACTACATCTCCTACTTCGACATTAATCGAATATAAATGATAATAATAAGTTGTATATTTTATTCCGCCTACAGTAACACGTATATATACTCTATTTCCACCACACCTACTTCGATAAACTATTCCGCTTACCAC
>CALVQN010000087.1 GCA_944358135.1 uncultured Bacilli bacterium | reverse complement strand
CTATTACTGATTATAATAATTATGCTAATCTCTATTATTAGAGATGACCATAAGAAAAAGCGCTGATATGTAGCGCCCTAAGCAAATTTTGCAGGCGTTATCCAATCTGGATAACACTTACATATTTAATATATCATATTTTATATAAATTTACAAGTTCATTTCTGTATGAAATTTATCCTGCTTTTCCTAAATTAAAAGACATCGACGCTTCATCATTGTTAAAAATAACTTAAGTCAATGTCTATGTAAAAAATAATGTTCTTATTTTTTTAATAATACAAGTAGCGATTACATAAATTTGTTCATTTCTCTCATTACTTGATTTACTTGCTTTTTACTAGGTTTTCTTCCCATACTAGTCATCATTACTTCTATCATTTTTTCGTTAATTGGTGGATTTTTCTTTAAATATTTTTGCATGAAGTATCTAGCTAAGAAAAATCCTAATAATAAACCAACAATAAGTCCTATTAAACACCATAATATTTGTGCCCACATATTTTTCACCTCATCAATATATTACTATAAAATAAGCTTTTTTACAAGCGAACAAGTTCATTTAACCAAAAATAATCTTTATTTTTAAAATCGCAGACAAATAGATTTTTCATCTCTTTTAATTCTGTTAGAAAACTAGGCTTTAAAATATTACTTTCTAGTAATAGAAAAGCACTACTCACAATTAAGCATGAATCTTCAGGTATGTATTTATTTTGGATTCTATGTACATTATGAAATTTAGAATAAAAGTCATTATCCTTACATTCATTAAATATTAGATTATTTACTTTACTTTTATCAAATGGGGATACTATTTGCATAAATAAATCATAGGCTATACTTACATCATTTGTATCAAAACTATGAATGTCTTCCATTGTTTTAAATAAATGGTATGGATTATTTTTCATCAAATTATAAAAATTTTTATTAATATTAAATATATAAAATGTACGCATTATTTCATCACCTGGAAATATCATATCACAAGAAAAGCGCGAAATTTGTCGAACGGTGTAAAACTTTTAAAAAATTATACTCCCGTTTTTAGGTGATGACGTCTTAAAAATATTTTTCTTAAAAAATCTACTGGAAATACTGTGGCAGCGAGTAACAAAACAATAAAGAATTCATTGGCTTTAAGTCCATATGTCCGAAATAAGTCTCCCCCATGATAAATTAAGTATATTTGAACACTTATAATAAATAAAATTATTGCTATAAATACTTTGTTTTTACTTAAATTTGCTAGAATATTAATTCTTTCACTTCTAGCATTAAAGGCATTAAATATACCAATAAAGATAAATAAGGCAAAATAAGCAGTCATTAAATATTTATAGCCTTCTCCTACCCTAATGAATTCTTTTACTATTGGTAGCTTTAAAAATAAGATACATAATATTGCTGAATATAATCCCGTGAATAAGACTTCTCCTATCATATACGAATTGATAATTGGTTCACTTTTTGGTTTGGGTGGTTCATACATATAACTTTTGAGTGCTGGTTCAAAAGAAAATGCTAGCCCTGAGAAAGTATCCATAATCATATTTAACCATAACATTTGAATAATGGTAATTGGTGTGTTGATACCAATAAATGGTCCAATAATAGATAAAATAAGAGCACACATATTTACTGTTAATTGATAAATAATGAATTTACGTATACTTTTAAAGATTGTTCTTCCATATAAAATGGCTTTACTTATTGATAAAATGTTATCATCAAGAATTACAATATCAGCGGCTTCCTTAGCTACTTCAGTACCACTTCCCATTGCAAAACCTACATTAGCTTTCTTTAGGGCTGGTGCATCATTTACTCCATCACCAGTCATTCCAACAATTAAGTCCATTTCTTCAAGTATTCTTACTAATCGTGATTTATCTGTGGGTAGGGCTCTAGCAACAACTTTTAAATTGCCTGCAATTTTTTTTATTTCTTCATCACTAAGTTTTGCTAGTTCTTCACTTGTTAAAACAATGTCTTCTTTATCTAATAATCCAGCATCGCTTGCTATAGATTCAGCTGTTTCTTTCGCATCTCCTGTAATCATAATCATGTTAATTCCAGCACTTCTAATTAAGCTTACTCCTTCTTTTGCTTCATCTCTTAATTCGTCTTTTATAGCAATTAAGCCTAAAAATACTAAATTTTTAATCTCTTTATCTTTGCTGTAACATAATACTAGAACGCGTATACCTTTTTTAGTTAAACTATCGGCCATGTTTGTTATTAGTTTCCTATTTAGTAAAATCTTTTCCTCACCTTGATGATTTAAATAATAGTTTACGTTAGGAAGTAATTTTTCAGCCGCTCCTTTTATATAAGTTTTTCCATTATCTAATGTTGCTGTACTATATTTTGATTCACTATTAAACGGAGTTTTATCTATTATTCTTCTTTTTATTTTTTCATCTGTTTTTAAGAAATTAAGGCATGCTCGATCTGTGGTGTTCCCCCCAAATGCTTCCCCTTTATCATTAAATTTACTTTCATTATTATAATAGAGATTATTATATATTTCTTCATAATATTTTTTGTTTTGTTTTATTTTCTCTATATTTTTATAATGTATATTGTCTGCACTAATGATTTCACTTACTTCTAATTTTCCTTTTGTTAATGTCCCAGTTTTATCTGTTAGTAATACATTGATACTTCCTGCTGTTTCTATTCCTACTAATTTCCTTACCAAAACATTACTTTTTAACATTCTCTTCATATTACTAGATAAAACTAGTGTGATCATCATAGGTAATCCCTCAGGAACGGCAACAACAATAATTGTAACACTTAATGTTAAAGCATAAATTAAATGATTTGCCATTACATGAAAATCTGTTATAGTATTCATAATTAATTCAGGATTAAAATTGTTATCAATGACAATTACAGAAAATAGGTAAGATATTGTTACTAGTGCTGCTCCACAATAACCTATTTTGCTAATAAACTTAGCTAGTCCCTGTAATCTTAATTTTAAAGGAGATATTGGAGCACTTTCTCCTAATTCTTTGGCTAATGCCCCATAAAGAGTCTTGTCCCCTACTTCCGTTACTAACATGTAGGCATCTCCATTATAAACAACTGAACCACGATAAAGTTTATTTTGATCTTGTAGATTATTGGGATTTAAGGGTGGATATTTCTTGGCTTCCTTTGTCTCGCCATTAAGGCTTGATTCATCGACACGCAGTTCTCCTTTTAATAAATAGCCATCTGCAGGTATTCTATCTCCACTTTGCAATACTATAATATCATTTTTTACTACTTCTTCTAGTGGTATTTCTATTACTTTGCCATTTCTAAGCACTTTTACTAGTATTTTGGCACTTTCCTCCCCAAGACGACGAAATGCTGCTTCACTTCCATACTCTGATATGGTTGATATAAAGGAAGCTAAAAAAATAGCAATTAAAATACCTAAAGTTTCAAAATAGTTGGAGTCTTGAAATAAAAATACTACTTTAACTGCTAGAGCTACTAATAATATCTTGATAATAGGATCACCAAGAGATTCTAATAGTAAGCGAAAAAATCCCTTTGATTTTACGTTGGTAATGCTATTGGTTCCATATTTTTTTCTATTTAACTCTACTTCTTCGTTACTTAGACCTTTGAACATAGACTATCCTCCTAGACTAAATATATGCACTAGAATTCTTTTTTTTGACTATTTTTTAAATATGTGCTAGAATATACCTCGTTTAGGGGGATAATTATGAATAGTTTTAATCGTTTATATTTTGAACAACAAAAAAAATTACCGAATTTTTTTGGCTATGCTAAAGAGGTAGCATGGAATGAAAAGTTGCTCGAGAAGTTAGCTCAAAGCTATGATTTTTCTATCGAGGAACTAGATGAGGCACTTAAGACTTATGCAGAAGATACTTTGCAAATTGATTCTTATTTGCAGTATAAAAATTGCTATAAATGTTTTTTATATTTTCTTACTCGTGGTAAGAAAACTGAGGAAGAAAAAGAAAGTGCTTATATTTATTATGAAAAGTATGCTTTTGCTTTCGAAAAAATAAAATTTGTGAACTTTGTAAAAGATGTTTTTGAAAAATATAAGAAAAAGGTAGTAGCTAATGAAAATGCTTCTGATTATTTAAAAGAATTCTCTATAAATCTTTATGATTTATATCATTTAATAAGTATTGTTCCAGAATTGTCTATATATCAAAATATTATTGTTAGTCAAGCAAAATTATATTATGATTTATGTTCTTCTGTTCACTTTGATGATCAAGAAATAGAAAGACTTGCTTTACAATATCATTTAAGTAGTTTACAATTCTTAACTTTAGCTAATCTTTATTCTACAAAAATTTTACATTTTGATTTGTTTAAACAATCTTATTTATTTCCTAAAAATCATTATAGTAATAAATCTTATGAAGTGTTGGATACTTTAGTAAATGAAGAAGATAGTGAAAAAATTCAAAAAGCCATTTTAGATGCTAATATTGTACAACAGAATATATCAGTATTTTGTTATTGTTATCATAGTGAAATGGAATTAAAGGATCAACAAGCATTAGAAAAGAAATTGTTGCGTCATCTAAGAATTGTGCAACAAAGGAAATTGGATATAGCTGGTCAAATTCATCATTTAAACGCTACTCCATATGAACCATTTTTTCAAGAATATATTAAGAGTTCTTTAGATTTAGATGAATATTTGAAGCAAAAAGGGATAACTAGATCTACTTTTTTAGCTCGATTAAGAAAAAGTAGCGATTCTGATTTAGTTTTAAAGGTAAGAGAAAAAATTAATCAAGAGAAAATAAATTCCTTAGATTATGTAGCAGAATATTGTAAAGAAATTGTTTCTTATCTTATCCATGGATATCCTAATAAAGAGACAGTTCGGAAATTTACTTTGTTTGACTATTTTACTCTTTATCCTGATTTACGATTACAAGATATTAATATAAATAAACTATCTTTAACTAGTGAAGAGAAAAAAGTTTTAAATAAGTTTTTAGCACCTCTTAGAGCCAATGTTACTATGCCTAAAGAAAAAGTTTTACAATTAAAAT
>CALVQN010000086.1 GCA_944358135.1 uncultured Bacilli bacterium | reverse complement strand
AACTGATAGTATTCGTATACGAAATTGATAGTAACCTATAACCAAATCGATAGTATTAGTAAAATTTTAATTTTTTACAAAAAAATGATAAACTATTAGTGAAGAGCAATGAAAAAAAGTAATAGTAACTTGTACTTTTTAAAGATATATATTGTAAAAATAATTATAACGAAAATATGAATAAAGAAAATAGTTCTTTAAATTACAAATATACTTCTTTTAAAAGACAGGAACGATCGCCTCTAACTCTAATCCAACTAATTCATCACTCTTTTAAACATTCGCTCTAAATCATAAATACTAAACTTAATAATTGTAGGTCTACCATGAGGACAATTATAAGGATTATCACATAGTACAAGTTCATTTAATAATTCTTCTTGAGCTTCATGGCTTATTCTCATATTAGCTTTAATGCTCATTTTACATGCCAAAGTTTTCGCCATTTGATCATTAAATTTAACTGGATCAAACTTGTCTTGAATACTAATTACTAAATCAATAATCTTTCTAATACTTTCTTCTTCATAATCTTCAAGTATCCATGTAGGATGACCTTTAACAACAAAAGTATTTACACCAAACTCTTCAATAATAAAACCTATATTGGTTAAAACTGATAAATTTTCTTTTAAAACTAGAAAATCTGATGCACTAAGTTCTATCGTAATAGGAATGAGCAAATAAGTAGTAGTAACTTCTTTTTTCCTTAAAGCATGTAAATATCTTTCATAGTTTACTCGCTCTTGTGCAGCATGTTGATCAATCATATATATACCTTCATCATTTTCAGCGATAATATATGTACCTAAAGCTAGTCCTACAGGATATAGCACTAAAGATTTCATTTCTTTATTCACCACTAATTCTTCCTGAGCACTTACCTCTTTTTTATTTTCTTTCACTTCAACCTGAAAATTAAGTTCAGTTTGTACAGGATCCTCCCTCTTAGTCATAGAAGATACAATATCTGCAATAACACTATCTTTAATAATATTCACACTTTCTTCTTTTAAAGCATTTGGAATAAGCAAATTTTGATATAAAGTGTCTTTAATCGTCGTATAAATTAAATCATAAAGTTCTTGCATCTTACTAATTTTAACATCTTGTTTAGTTGGATGGATATTTACATCAACTAAAGTTGGATCAGTATTAATCTTTAAGACAACAATTGGATATTTACCATCTGGTTTATACGTATAATAAGCATCATTAATCGCTTTATTAATCTCACTATTCCTAATTACCCGATCATTAACAAAAGTATTAAAATCATTTCTGTTAGAGCGTAAAACCTCTGGTTTACAAATATACCCATAAATATCAAAATCATTATTTCCATTCTTAAATTCTAACATCTTATTAGAAACATTTAATCCATATATCTCATGAATAGTTTTAAGTAAAACATTAGACCCTGTAGTTCTCACCACTATCTTTTGATTATTAATTAAAGTAAATTTAATTTGAGGATGAGCTAAAGCAAGTTTTTCAATTAAACTAATAGAATTGTATGCTTCTGTATTTTCGGCCTTTAAATACTTAAGTCTAGCAGGCGTATTATAAAAAAGATTTTTAACCGTAATACTTGTCCCTACTCTAAGATCTCCACTTGTATTTTCTAGTATTTCTCCGCCTTTTATATGAACATAGGTGGAATCCTCGCCATCACTAGTTTTAAGTTCTACTTCCGCAACACTGGCAATAGAAGGTAGTGCCTCACCTCTAAATCCCATCGTATCAATAAAAAATAAATCATCATCACGAATTAACTTACTTGTTGCATGTCTAGAAAAAGCAAGAGTAGCATCTTCCCTATCCATACCAACACCATTATCGGTAACTTTAATACTTTCTAAACCGCCTTTAACTAGTTCAATTTTAATTTCGCTTGCCTTAGCATCAATACTATTTTCTACCAATTCTTTAACAATACTAGAACATCTTTCAACCACTTCACCAGCACTAATCTTATTAGCTAATGCTTCACTCATCACATGAATTTTACTCATAATACTACCTCACTAAAATCCATTCTCACTTCTAAACCATCTTTATTTACCAAAATCTGACATTCATTCTTTACATTAAGAAAACCAATTCCTGGAAAAACTATATCCTGATTATCATCCAAATGATAAGAATACCCATCATTTAAAGTATTTTGATAAACTCTTTTAATCTCACTAAAAGCATAAAAAACAACTCGATTATCTTCCTTAAAATAAATCTGATAATCTTCTATGATTAAAGTTGTCCCTGCCTTTATTTGCAAACTAACTGGTTTTATTTCTTTGTTCACTATAGGTAAATGATCATTTTCATAACTAAACCCAGGAGTATCAAAAAGGGTATACTCTCCTACTCTAATTTTAATAAAATCTAGAGTAGTATTTGGTTTATTACTAGCGAGTATTTCTTTATGAATATGATTACTTTTTAAAATACCATTAATAAATGTTGATTTACCAGCATTAGTAATACCCAGAATATAAGCTGTTTTTGTGTGATATTCATCCATTACTTTAAATATATTACTAGAAACCATATATAACTTATTACTAATAAATAGTACTGGTGTATCTATATCATATACTTTTTTTAACCATAAAATAATTTTATCATGCTTAAAATCTTTTCTTAATGTATCACTCTTACTAATAATTAATGCTTTAGGAATATTAATTTTCTTAAATAAAGCAATTGTACTTTCATTAATATTTAAAAAATCCACCAAGAAAAAAGCCATTCCTTGTGCTTTATTTACCTTTTTAAAAATACCTTCTAAATCTACATTTTCTTCTTTTTTCTCTCCATAATTTTTAAGCCGAAAACATCTCATACAATAATCATTTTTCATATTTGGTGTATATCCTAAAGCATTTTTATCTGTATCTTGAAGAAGAAGGCCACACCCAATACACTTCTTAATCATAATACTCTCCCTTTTGTAAGATTCCCTTTTTTCTTAATTTACGATAAATAAAGCCTTCAAAAAAGCGATTAATCTTAGTAGGTATTTTTTCATATTCTCCAATTGGATTAATGAGAATTGAAGTTATCCCTACCCTATTAGCACCCTGAATATCGGTCAAAAGTTGGTCCCCTATCGCTGCAATCTCATGATACTTAAACTTATAGATATCCATAATCTTTAAATATTTCTTTTTAAAAGGTTTGTGAGAGCTTGCTGCAACATCAACATTTAACCCCTCTTTAAAAGGAATTAATCTCTTTCTGCCACTATTCGACAAAATAATAACCTTAAAATCTTTTTCTAATCGGTTAAATAATTCTTTTACTTTTTTAGTGGGAACATCTTCATTAACAGGAACTAGGGTATTATCTAAATCAAATAATATACACTTAATCCCTTTCTTCTTTAACTTACCATAATCTATATCATAAATACTTTTTTGATACATATCTGGAATAAACTTATCCATAATTAACCACCTTCCTAAATTATATCAAAAAAAAGAGGAAGTATCTACTACCTTCTCATTGCTTCTTTAGAATAAAAAGTATCTATTCTCTTTATTGCTTCCAAATCATTATTCTTTAATGCTTCCCCATAAGCATCGCATAAATTTAAATTTCCATCAATAAACCAATTAAGAACAATTTCTTCTCTCTCATCTTGAGTTAAATTCAAGTGAGAAATTAAAGGATATAGCTCACTAAAATTCCCAAATCTAATTCTAAGTAATAATTCATTTTTTAATTCATCTCTTTGTTTCTTTAAAGTATAGATAGGATTTTCAAACTTAGGATAATAATGAGGAAAATCCCGATTTACAACAACTTCTTCTTTCACAATTAAAACCTCCATATAAAAATTATAACACAAATCACGATTATTTCAAAGCACTTAACACATTACTAATAATATCTATATTATCTATAGCATCACTAATTTTGTCGGTAGCTCTAAGTCTATATTTTACTTTCATATCCTCTTTATAAGCTTTAATTCTTATTGGATCCCGATTTAATTCTTTAATCCAATAAGAATTAGATTTAAGTAAATCAAACATTCTTTTATCTTTTTTCAATTCTAATAAAGCACTTACTTGCATATTAATCCTCAAAGAAATGATTAATTGGTCTAGGGGTAACTGGTCCTTTACCTGTAACAGCAGGGGTACTCTTACCCGTTAATTCTTGAACTAATCCTAAAGCTTTTTGAGCAGTATTAATATGTTTTTGCACAGAATCCATATCAATATTCTTAACTATATCAGTAATATGGGTAATATTACTACTACCATTATCTTTTTTTAAATAGTTATTCCAAGCACGATCATCATCCCCATAAATATCATAAATTTCATATAACTGTTGCCAAGATGTATCACCCGAATGAACACTTCTAACAAGTTCTGGATGACTTTTAGCAAAAACTTTAAATTCATCTTTCTTTGACATATACATCACCATTAAAAGTATATGAAAAACTATAAAGTTTAGCACAAAGAAAAAAGAGCCTAAGCTCCAACAACATATGGATTATCAATAGTGCCATCACCTGAAGATATTGTTACATTTTTGTCTAGGTTTATGACAGGACGAACACCTGGTTCATTCCAATCTACACCATTACGATTCGGAGCACCATACGTCCAAACAAGAAATACTCCAGCACTACTATTAAGAGCAATAAAATTAAACGGAGACATTGTCCAATAATATTGATTAGTATAAAGGTAATATCCATTATTTGCAATTCCGTTTACTCCTCCTGCAAAGGCTACTTCATCAGCAGTAATTAAGCCAATAGGATAAGTTAATACCTTATTTCCATGTCTTGAACTACTTATAGTATATAAGTCACTATCATTTTGACATTCAAATGTTGGTAATTTATTTGCGATTAATCTCATATATGTTCCATAGTAAGTTTCTGTTAGTCCTGTTCCACCTAACCCATTACTTGTTGACTCATCTGTACTCGGTTCTCTATCTCCACAAAATCCAGATTCTGTACTTAGGTATTGTGCATAATTTGCTTGTAGATTATCTTCATACCAAGTATCCAGTACTCCTTTTATTGTACTATCATTTGTATTAGCATGTGTTTCTTCATATGTATCACTTCCTGGTGTTCCGTACATATATCCTAC
>CALVQN010000085.1 GCA_944358135.1 uncultured Bacilli bacterium | reverse complement strand
GTCAAATTATCTCATCAATAAGACCATAATTTAGAGCCTCTTCACTACTCATATAATTATCTCTTTCACAATCCTTAACAATTTTATGAATTGGCTGTCCAGTGTTAGTTGCTAAAATCCCATTTAGCTTCTTTTTTATTTTAAGAATATGTTCTGCAGCAATTTTAATATCAGTCGCTTGTCCCTGAGCACCACCCAAAACTTGATGAATCATAACCTCAGCATTTTTAAGTGCACATCTTTTACCTTTAGTTCCACTAGAAAGTAAAAAAGCTCCCATAGACGCTGCCATACCGACAACAATAGTTCTAACATCACTCTTAATAAAATTCATCGTATCATATATAGCGAATCCACTTGTGACACTTCCACCAGGACTATTAATATAAAGGTAAATATCTTCATGATTTAAAGAATCCAAATATAAAAGTTCACTAACAACTATACTAGCCATACTATCATTAATTTCTCCACTAAGCATAATAATTCTATCTTTAAGGAGTCTAGAGTACAAATCATAAGCATATTCTTTATTACTACTTCTCTCAATAACCGTTGGTACAATATTCACTTTAATCACCTATATAATATATAGTATGAATTTAAAAAAAATATGCAAAAAATGTGACAAAAACCTAAAAATATGATAATATATTATAGAATAGAGGGGTATACCAATGGAAAAGATAAAAATAAATTTTGAACATAAGAAAATAGAGGTAGAAAAAAACACCACTTATTATGAAATTAGTAAGTATTCTAAGTTAAAGGATACTGTTTTAGCGGTAAAAAAAAATAATGAGCTTTTTCCTTTAACAGCAAGAGCAGTCGAAAATGAAACAATTGAATTTATTGATGCATCAAGTATTGAAGGGGCGAAAATATATAAAGCTGCTGTAAAATTTATTTTAGAAGTAGCAATAAAGACAGTATTTCCATCAAGTGATATTCACTATTTACACAGCGTTCCAGGAGGAATGCTCGGAGAAATAAAATATGATAAAATACTAACTACAGAAGACATATCTAGAATAAAAAGAGAAATGGCAAATATTATAGATGAAGATCTCGAATTTAAAAAATTTAACATTTTAAAAAAAGAAGCAGTAGATTTTTATGAAGCTACTTCCTACTATGAAAAAGCAATTAATGTTAAAACATGTGATGATATAGTAACAATTTACAAATTAAAAGATTATCTAAATTATTTTTATGTTCCTATGCCATACAAAACAAAATATATAAAACAGTTTGAACTAAAATACTTAGGAAATAACCGCTTAGTAATACTATATCCAAGTAATTTGACTGAAGGAAGACTTCCTGAATATGTCCATCATGAAAACATTATTAACGCTTATTATGATGGGAAATCTTGGCTAAAAAAACTAAATACTCCTTATGTAGGTGATTTAAACAATTTAATTAGCAATAGAGAGGTTAAAGGCTTTATTGAATCCTGTGAACTTCATTTTACTGATGAAATAAAAAAAGCAAGTGATAAAATTATTAGAAATAATGATAAAAAATTTGTCATGATCGCAGGTCCATCAAGTAGTGGAAAGACAACAACAACAAGAGTTCTTGGAGCATATCTTCGAAGTAAAGGCTATGATCCCATATGTTTATCAACCGATGATTATTTTGTAGAAAGAATTGATACCCCAAAAGATGAGTATGGTAACTATGACTTTGAATGTTTAAATGCTATTGATACAAAAACTTTTAATGAAGATTTAATGAAGCTATTAAAAGGGGAAGAAGTAAATATTCCAACGTATAATTTTGTTACAGGAAAAAGAGAGTATCATAGTCATTACATAAAATTAGAAGAAAATAGCATAATATTAATTGAAGGGCTTCACTCATTAAATGATGACTTAACCCCAGGAATACCAGACAGATACAAGTATAAGATATATTTAAGTCCATTTATCCCTTTAAATATTGATAGACACAATTATATATCAACACTTGATTTAAGGCTAATTAGAAGAATTATAAGAGATAATAGAACAAGGGGATATACTGTAAGTGAAGTAATCGAAAAGTGGCAAAGTGTTAGAAATGGTGAAGAAAAATACATATTCCCATTTACACATCAAGCAGATACCATTATTAATACAGCATTACCATATGAATTAGGAGTTTTAAAAGTTTATGCTGAACCACTTTTATTATCGATAGACACAGATTCTAAATATTATGAAGAAGCAAGAAGATTATTAAAATTTTTAAGAAGTTTTTATTCCATTACAAGTGAATATGTAAGTAAAAGTAGTATATTAAGAGAATTTATAGGAGGAAACACAAATGATTAGAGTAGCAATTAATGGTTTTGGAAGAATTGGTAGACTAGCGTTTAGAAGGATAATTACCACAACAGATTTTGATATTATAGCCATAAATGATTTAGGTAATTCTTCTGATTTAGCCTATTTAGCCAAGTACGATACCACCCATAGATCATTTCATGAAGATTTAATAGAAGCACAGGAAGATTATATTGTTGTAAATAAAATAAAGAAAATTAAAGTATATAATGAAACTGATCCAAGTAATTTACCATGGAAAGAGTTAAATATTGACTTAGTTATTGAGTGTACAGGTAAATTTACTAAATATGATGATGCTCACAAACACATAGAAGCAGGAGCTAAAAAAGTAATTATTTCTGCTCCATCAAAATCAGATAATGTAAAAACAGTAGTATTTGGTGTAAATGATAGTATTTTAGAGGGAACTGAAGATATAGTTTCTGCAGCTTCTTGTACAACGAATTGTCTAGCCCCTATAGCTAAAGTTTTAAATGATAATATAGGAATTATAAACGGCTATATGAGTACAATCCATGCCTATACGAATGATCAAGTAACTCTTGATGTTGCTCATAAAAAAGGTATAGCATCAAGGCGGGGTCGAGCATGTGCTGCAAATATTGTTCCAACATCTACTGGTGCCGCATCAGCAATAGGAAAAGTAATTCCTGAGTTAAATGGTCTTTTAGAAGGTGGAGCTTATCGTGTACCAGTAACAGACGGTTCTCTAGTAGAACTAACCTTTATTCCTAAAAGAGCAACTTCAATAGATGAAATTAATCACTTATTTGAAGAAAATACTAGTGATACATTAAAAATAACTTATGACCCTATTGTATCTAGTGATATTATAGGTAAACCATATGGAGCTTTAGTTGATGGTATGCTTACCAGCATAAACGGAAATCTAGTAAAAGTTACTGCATGGTATGACAATGAATATGGATATACTTGCCAAATGCTTAGAACTGCTAAAGCTATGTTTAAATAAAAAATAGCAGAACTTGCTATATCTTTTAATTCTAGATCGGCCAAAATTAAACTAATCCAAAATTAACACAAACAAAAAGATTAAACCTTTATTAATTCTTTAATTTCTTTAGGTTTAATCTTTTTATTTGTTTTATATTTAATCTTCTTATTTAACTTACCTAAACACCAATCAGCACTATAACCAGACAGTTCACAAAACCCTTTTAAATCAGCTGTACTAATAGTTCTAATTCCTTTTTCATAGTGAGTAACTAGAGGTCTACTAATATTTAATTTTTGAGCTAACTTATCTTGAGTAAATCCTAGTTCTTTTCTTATTTCTTTAATATGACTACCTAGTAATTTCAAATCAATTTTCTCTACTTTTATAACATTTCTATTTATTTTTTTACAAAACCCAAACATATAATCAAAAGGTTCAATAGATAAACCAGTATAACCATTTTCAATATCAGATACATAGCTTTTAGAAATACCCAAAATATCTCCAAACTGTTTTTGTGTCAATCCATTTCTAATTCTAATATTTCTAGCTCTAGCTTCAACATCAGTAATATTTCTAATTTCTTTTTCCATAATTTACCACTACACCATTATCTAGTGAAATGAAAACAAATTTGCAAAAAATACGATAATGGTAACAAAAATATTGATTTATTCTCAAATTTATTGTATATTAATCATATAAGAAATAATACATGATAAAAATATGATATGTATTCACTACTTTTGTCGAAACCAATGACAAAAGAAAATAATTGTATTATGATGGTTAAGTAAAGGAGATAGTATTTATGAATCAGAGTACCAAAATATCACTAATAGTAGGGGGAGTTTTAGTTGTTTTAGCAGGAGTAATAGGAATAACTTTTGCTTATTTTTCAACAGGAGGAGTACAGGATACAGCAAACACATTTAACAGTGGGTGTTTAAATATTAGTTTAACTAATGAGTCCACTTCAATTCATCTAACTGATGCTTATCCCATAACAGATGTAGAAGGATTAGAAACAACAAGTTATGATTTTACAGTAAAGAATAATTGTAATAGTGCAACAAATTATCAAATAAATCTAGAGAGTTTAAATGTAAATCTAGAGAGTTTAAATGAACAAGTAAATTCATTAGGAGCAGATTACATAAAAGTATCCCTATCAAGTGATACAGTAGATAATGTAATATCCATATTAGGAGATAATAAAAGTGTAACACCAAGTATAGACGGGTCTTATGAATCATACAACTTATATACAGATAGTTTAGATGCAAAAGAAGAAAAAACATATCATTTAAATATATGGGTAGATTATGATGCAACAGTAGAACAGGCAGCATCAAAAACATATACATCCAAAATAAATGTAATAGCTAATCCAGAAACAACAGTAGTAGACACATTAGAAGCAAAGTTTAATATAGAAGGAACAACAGCAACAGCCACATTAACAGAAAATACAACAAGTGCAACATACTGTACAACAACAGGAAATATCTGTACACCAAGTACAAGCGCAACAATAAGTAATAATACATATGAAGTAGAATTAGAAGGAAATGAAAATAAACAAATGGTATGTACCAAACTAAATGGAACAAGCAAATTAATATGCAGTAATGGAGTAGAAGTAAAACCATTATGTCCAGAAGGAGCAGAAGCATGTAATACAATATTAGCAGGAAAAAACATTGATGATAGTAGAAATGGAGCAATCACAGGAACACTTACCACAAATACCACAGGAACAGTCTATAGTGTAGCAGATGACTGGGGAACAAGTTATGTGTATGCGGGAGCACCAACAGATAATTGGGTACAATTTGCAGGATACTA
>CALVQN010000084.1 GCA_944358135.1 uncultured Bacilli bacterium | reverse complement strand
TTTTATTGTTTTTTTGATGCGTAAATAGTAACAAAAATATTGACTATTACTCAATAATAATGTATATTAGAAATATAACATAGAATAATACAATATGTATTATATGAGAAGTTTTGACATGTTTTGTCGAAGGTAATGAAATTATCTTTATAATGTTGTATATTCTATAGCTAAGAAGGGAAGAGACAAATGAAAAAAGATTATTATTGGGAGTATTTGTTTTTGCTAATCGTGAATATCAGAGTGTACCAATTATAGATGAAGAAACAAAATTAGAAGAAAGGAATATAATTGGTGTTTATATAGAAAGTGAAGATGGATATACTAAAACAGATACAATACCTGAATCAGGTTATACTCTTAATGAGGAGCAAAGTTATTGTAAAGTAGGAGATAGTAATATTGATGCTACAATCAATTATGATGTAAATATTAAAACTTTAAGTGTTTCTCCTATAACTACTAAAGGAACAAAATGTTATTTGTATTTTGATGAAGATCAAACTTTATTAAAAGATGCGATACTTGCTAATGCAACTACTCAAACCACAAGAACAGATTTTAGTACAACTCTTACAGATACGACCACAGGGATAATCTACTATGCAGATACAAGTAAAGGAAGGACATATTACTTTGCAGGGAATCCAACAGATAATTGGGTAAGCTTTGCAGGATTCTATTGGAGAATTATTAGAATTAATGAAGATGGAAGTGTAAGATTAATCTATAATGGAACGGGAACTGTGACAACAGGAACAAATACTCAAATCCAAACAAGCACATTTAATAGTTCCTATAATAATAATATGTATGTAGGGTATATGTATCAAAGCGGACAAGTCCATGGATTAACAAGTGACAGCACCATCAAAGGAGTACTAGATACATGGTATCAAAATAACTTGCAAAGTTATGCAAGTCAAATTAGTACAGAAGCAGGATTCTGTGGAGATAGACAGCCAAGTACAAGTTCAACAACTAGCAATGGCTCAGGAGGAACTGGAACAACGCAAACCTACTATGGAGCATATATAAGATTGATCACAAATAAAGCGCCAACATTCGAATGTACAAATACAGCAGATTTGTATACGGTAGGAAGTGCAAATAGTGGAAATAAAGTATTAGATTACCCAATCGGACTCATCACCGCCGATGAAGTAGCTTATGCAGGAGGAGTATATGAACAAACTAATAATGGATATTATCTATATACAAACAGTGCATATTGGACAATGTCTCCGTATAGCTTTGGCGGCAGTTATGCTAGCGTGTTCCGTGTGAATTCGGTTGGCAACCTCTACATCATCCGCGTGGATATCGCGTGGGGTGTGCGCCCAGTAATCAATCTGGCCCCTAATGTAACAATTAAATCAGGTAATGGAACATCTACTACACCATATGAAATTTAGTTTACGTTTTATTTACATAAAGTATTAAGTTGTAATTTTATGTAAAAAGATGTTTACTTTTTTCTTGGGGTTTGTTATAATTGTTTGTAGAATAAGGAGTGTTGATTATGAAAATATTATCTCCAGAAGTTACTAGACTTCTTGATAAATTGTATAATCTACGTGGCAGTGATAGTGTGATTTTTAAAGAAATGGAGAGTGCTCATAAGAAAGCTGAAGAGACAAAAGAACGTACTACAGCGCTTAAGAGTTCTTTGCAAGAGAAAATCGCTGGCTTGGAAGCAGATAGTAAGAATTTAAGTGAACAAGGTAAGAAATTAATGGAAGTATTAAAAGGAATTGATAAGAGTGCTTATGAAACTGTTATTGACCGTTTACATATTAATTTTGATCCTGAGGCTTTAGTTGCTAAATTAGATAGTTCTTTACCTGAGACTATTGATAAAGTTAATGCGGATATTAAAGCTAGTCAAGAAGAGCTTGTTTCTGTTGAAGAGGAAATGAATAGTGCTATTACGACAATTGAGGAAATTGGCATTAGAAAGGATGCTGCTGTTGCTAATCAAGAAAAGTTGAATGAATACTTTGATCTTGCTTTAGCTGGTAATATTAATATTACAAGAGATTCTATTACTTCTTTGTTAGAACAATTTGATTTAACAGAAGAAGAGACTAGAGAAGCAGCTAAAATACTTATGTTCCCAGAAGATGCATTATATGATTATGATGCTAAAGTTAAAGAATCTGAGAAGAAGAGTATTAGTGAAGTAATGCAAGAAGCTAAGAGTCAAGAAGCAGATACACTAAAACCTCAAGTAGTTGAAGAAACTGTAAAAGAAGAACCTGTCGAAGTAGCACCAGTAAAAAGAGAAGAGCCAGTAGTAGTAGAAAAGAAGTTTGATCGAGAAGATTTAATAGATTTATTTAATGAGATTGGACTTGATTATTTAGATTATACAACAAGTGATTTAGATCAAGTGTTAGAACACTTTAATGAAAAAGTAATTAGAAGAAATGTTAATATCTTTAAAGAAAATGATCTTAGCTTGGATATATTTGTAGATCATATTAATTTACTTTATGATAAAGAATTGGAAGCTAAGATGGATAGATTACTAAGAATTGGTAAAAGTGCACTTGATATTTATTTAAATCCAACAGTTTTAACTAAATATGATTATAAAGGATTAGATAAAGCAATTATTTTACTTCAAAGTAGTGGCTTAGATCCTAAAAAAGTGCCACTTATGGCTTATTAAGGGAGGTTTATAAAATGACAGTAAGAGAAATGGTGGAGTTTAGAAAAAGATATGGAATGGTTCAAGATGTTACATTAGATGATGTTACCGTCTTAACTGTTGCTTCTTTTGATAGAGCAAATGGTGTATGTGATTTATTAGAAAATCATGGATATACTACAAGTGCTCTTCCTGGAGAATTTATTAAAGAATTTACGATGAATGCTAATGAAATGGCTGAATTAGAGCAATCACTTACAGAAATTGATGCTTTAAATCTTAAAGATGTTTTTCAAAATAATTTAAGAGTAGCTTGTTTTAAAAAGACGTTTTTAGATAGATTAAAAGTATTTTTAACTAATAACTTAGCATTTTTAAATGAAGATAATACATTTATTCATGAATTATATGATGTATCTTTTGCTAGTAGAGTTCAATTTTGTATTGATAATGGTTTTATTTTTATGAATGGAAATAGATTTATTAAAGAGTTGTATGATGCTGAAGACTTTGGTAGTTATACTGCTGGTAAGCCTTTACAAGAGATTAGAACTGTAGAAGAACTTAATCGTTCAACAAATGGAAGTGCTGATGATTTACAAGCTAAGATGGATCCTGAAGATAGACAAGTGTATAATCAAATTATAGAAAGTTTAAATTATTTAGTTTTACAGAATGCAACAAACGAGTATTTACCTGCTGTAGTTCATAATATTATTGATAAAGTAAAAGAAGCTATATTGAGAAAAGAGTATCATTTCTTACCTTTAAGAGATGTAGTAGATGGTGTAATGTTTGATGGTATAGATGTTACTCCAGAAATGGAAAATATAAGAGAACTTGTTTTAAGCGCTTTTCCTGAAGAGTTAAAACAAAGTGAAGGAAGAGGGGTAGCATGAAATTTTTAGAAAAGTTTGGTTTTAAGAAAGATGATATTGCTGCTTTAAAAGAGAATTCAACTAGTGCTCTATTAAAAGAGATTGAAGCTCATAAAAAGTTAGTGTCTAAGAATTTAGAATATCTAAGTGATATGGGTGTTACCAATTTGATTGAAATATTTACTAGATATCATGATATGTTTTTAATGGATAATAGTAATTTTGTAGAAATCTTTAATAAATATGATCAAAAAGATTTAGTTGATAAGTTAGCACGTAATGTTCAAATTATGGAATATCTATAATTTGAACTTTTTTCTTTTAAAAAGGGTTGGGAAAGTATTGCATTCTTGACAAATATTTGATAGAATAAAAGAGTAA
The DNA here is from genome assembly GCA_944358135.1 of uncultured Bacilli bacterium. GTDB lineage: Bacteria > Bacillota_I > Bacilli_A > RF39 > UBA660 > Caccenecus. The sequence continues at coordinate 1,264 of CALVQN010000084.1, read as the reverse complement.
TTTAATAATAGGAGGAGTGCATATGGCTCTAGGTAAATTTAAAAATCTTTTTAAAGATGTGGATGATGATGATACTTTAACTGGTACAGAAGATGAGTTTTATAATATTAGTGAGGCAGATGCATTAGCAGAAGCAGATAAATCAGTCAATAAAATGATTTTGTTAGAACCACGAGCTTATTCAGAATCACAACAAATCGCTGATCATCTTAAAAATAGAAATAGTGTGGTTGTTAATTTAAAACGTGTTACTTCTGATCAAGCAAAGAGAATAATTGACTTTTTAAGTGGCTGTATCTATGCGATTGGTGGGACTATGCAAAAGATTGGGGTAGGAATATATTTATGTACCCCTAAGAATGTTAATGTTCAAGGTAAGATTAGTGATGAAACAGAAAAAAATAAATCTGATGTAGAAGAAGAATGGTAATATACTTAATGAAGTAATGTCGAGGTGAGGCTCTTTTGAGAAAATTTAATACGAGTTTAAATGGTTATAATAAAATTGAAGTGAATAATTTTGTTAATGAAGTTACTCAGGAGTATGAGTCTATGTTAGCAAAATTAAAACAACAAGATCAAGAAATAGAAAAATTAAAGCAAGATTTAATGAAATATCAAAATATGGAGAATACTCTTAATCGAGCTTTAGTTGTAGCAGAAGATGCTTCTAATCAAATAAAGAGAGTTGCTAGAGATGAAGCTAAGGGAGTTATTGAAGATGCTAAGAGAAATGCATCTAGAATAGTTAATGATGCTCTACTTAAAGCAGATAAGATTGAGCAAGATGCTGAGACATTAAAAAGAAGAGTTGTTATATTTAAAAGAAGACTTAAAAGTGTTGTTGATGAACAAATGGAGTTTATTGATAGCATTAATGAAGATTACTAATAGACTTTTGTCTATTTTTTCTTTTTATCATTTCTTTTTTAGTTGTATTATATTATAATAATGATAGGTGATTGGTGATGACAAAAGAAAATAAGAAAGATTTAGTTAAATTAATTATATTTGCAGTAGTGCTTATCTTTGCTTTTATTCATATTAAAGAAATATGGAACTTTTTGGGATTTATTCTTCAATTAATTATGCCTTTTATTTTGGGAATAGTTATTGCATTTGTTCTTAATATACTTATTAATTTAATTGAGAAAAAATTGCTTAATAAAGCTAAAATGGGTGATAAGAGTAAAAGAACTATTAGTTTACTTTTATCATTTGCCATTGTTTTTACCTTTATTGTTGTATTGTTGTTGTTAATTAT
>CALVQN010000083.1 GCA_944358135.1 uncultured Bacilli bacterium | reverse complement strand
AATAGTTTAAGTTTTACTTGACTATTTTTTTAATTTTGGTATACTTAAGTTACAAAAAGGGTGCATTTATTTGAATCAATATTTTACAAATAACAAGGAGCTGAAGAGTGAAGTTAGGGTCATTAAGTATACTTATGGCTCTAATTGTTATGAATTTTTAAGTGATAATGGAGTTTTTTCAAAAAATAAAATAGATTTTGGTAGTATTACTTTAATAGAAACTTATTTAAAAAATAAAAAAGATATTAAGTCTTTTTTGGATGTTGGATGTGGGTATGGTTTTCTATCGATTATACTTGCTAGAGAGCTAAAGATATCTGGTGTGGGAGTCGATGTTAATTTACGTGCTTTAGATTTAGCTCAAAAAAATGCTAAATTAAATCAGGCTAGTGTCTCTTTTAAAGAGAGTAACATATATGAAAATGTAGAAGGCACGTTTGATCTTATTATTACTAATCCTCCTATTCGAGCGGGAAAAGAAGTTGTTATGAATATTTTGGTTGATGCTCAAAAACATTTAAATCCTGATGGAGAAGTTTGGGCTGTGATTAGGAAAGATCAAGGAGCAAAAAGTATAATAAAGGTACTTTTGGATACCTATAGGGTAGAAGTTAAAGAAAAAAATAAAGGTTTTTATGTGTTTTGCTGCAAAAGTTGTTGACAATAGACTTTAGTTTTGCTAAAATTTTAAATTGGTGACGTATTTGTTTTTTTCTTTAAAAGAGCACTAAAAAATTAGATATTGGGGTGAAGCACGTGGCTTATAAAGTTGAAAAATTTGGAGATCACAGAGAAAGAAGAAGTTTTTCTGTTTCTCGTAACACTATGGAATTACAAGATTTGCTTGAAATTCAAAAGAAATCCTATCAAGAGTTTTTAGAGGTAGGAATTAAAGAAGTATTTGAGGATTTATTTCCAGTTGAGTCTTTTACAGGAAATATTTCCGTAGAGTTTGGTGATTATTCTTTTGATACACCTAGATATTCTATTAAAGAAGCAAAAGAAAGAATGGTTAACTATGCTGCGCCATTAAAGGTTCAAGCTAGAGTGTTTATTCATGAAACTGGTGAGGTTAAGGAACAAGAGATTTTCCTTGGAGATATGCCTTTAATGACTGATGCGGGAACGTTTATTATTAATGGGGCAGAAAGAGTAATTGTATCACAATTAGTGCGTAGTCCATCTATTTATTTTAAAAGAGAAATAGATAAAAATGGACGTAGAATTATTAGTGGGGAAGTAATTCCTAATAAAGGTACATGGTTAGAATACGAGATGGATGCTCGTAATATTATGTATGTCAGAATTGATAGAACAAGAAAAGTACCTATTACTACTTTCCTTAGAGCTTTAGGTCTTTCTAGTGATGAAGATATTTATGAAGTATTTGGTGAAAATGATTATTTAGTGAATACTATTGAAAAAGATAGTACTAGAAATATGGATGAAGCTTTAATTGAAATTTATGAAAAGTTAAGACCAGGAGAGCCTGCTACACTTGATAGTAGTAAAAATCAATTAGTAACTAGATTCTTTGATCGATTCCGTTATGATTTAGCTAAGGTTGGGCGTTATAAGTTTAATAAAAAGTTAAATGTTTTAGATCGTTTGCTTGGTTGTACTTTAGCTGAAGATATTAAAGATGGTAAAAAGATTGTTGTACCAAAGGGGACAGTTGTAACTAAGGAAGTTAGAGAATTAATTCGTCCGTTATTTGAAAATGGTGGAAATTTAAAGAAGACAATTATTAATGAAGAACTTGATAATTATGATAAAATTCAAGAAGTTTTAGTATACGATAAAGAAAATCCAGAAAAAGTAATTAAAATTATTGGTAATGATCCATCTACTGATGTTAGACGTCTTACTATTCCTGATGTTTATGCGTCTGTATCTTATTATTTAAATTTACATGATAATATTGGTAATACAGATGAGATTGATAACTTAGGAAATAGACGTGTTCGTCAAGTTGGAGAATTAATTCAAAATGTATTCAGAACTGGTATGTCTAGAATGGAGAGAGTTATTCGTGAGAGAATGACTACTCAAGAAATAGATAGTGTAACTCCTAAAACATTAATTAATATTAGACCTGTTACAGCAGCTTTAAAAGAATTCTTTGGTTCATCACAACTTTCTAAATTCATGGATCAAATTAATCCGATTGCTGAGTTAACAGATAAGAGACGTTTATCTAGTCTTGGTCCTGGAGGACTATCAAGAGATCGCGCAGGAATGGACGTTCGTGACGTTAATGCTAGTCACTATGGACGTATTTGTCCAATCGAATCTCCAGAAGGACAAAATATTGGTTTGATTACTTCTTTAGCTGGTTTTGCTAAAATTAATGAATATGGATTTATTATGACTCCATATCGTAAAGTAATTGATGGCAAAGTTACTGATGAAGTTGTTTATATGACAGCTGATGAAGAGGCTGATCTATATATTTCACAAGCAACTGTTAAATTAGATGATAATAATAGAATTGTTGAAGATGAGATTCTTTGTCGTTTAAATGGTGATAACGTTATGGTACGTCGTGAGAACGTTAATTATGTAGACGTTGCTCCTAGTCAAATTGTTGCTATTACGACAAGTTGTATTCCATTCCTTGAATATGATGATGCAAATCGTACTTTGATGGGTGCTAACATGCAACGTCAAGCAGTACCACTTTTAGTTAGTGAAGCACCAATTGTTGGTACTGGTGTTGAACATATTGCGGCAAAATATTCAGGTTCTACTGTGGTAGCTAAGGCTGATGGTGTAGTAGAGTATGCTGATGGTAAGAAGATTATTGTTAAGAATGCTAAGGGTAAAGATACTTATTATTTAGCTGATTTTGAAAGAACTAATGCATCAACTGCCCTAAATCATCATCCAATTGTTAGAAAAGGTGATAAAATTCATGCTGGTGAAGTTATCGCTGATGGACCTTCAACGGAGAAGGGTGAACTTGCTTTAGGTAAGAATATGACTGTTGCTTTCATGACATTTAATGGTTATAACTATGAAGATGCGGTAATATTAAATGAAAGATTGGTTAAAGATGATGTTTATACATCTCTACATATTGATCACTATGATATAGATTGTCGTGATACAAAACTTGGTCCTGAGGAAATTACTAGAGATATTCCTAATGTTGGTGAAGAAGCTCGTAAAAACCTAGATTCTAATGGTATTGTTAGAATTGGTACTGAAGTAAAAGAGGGCGATATCTTAGTTGGTAAGGTAACTCCTAAGGGTGTTCAAGAACTCACTAGTGAAGAAAAACTATTACATGCAATATTTGGTGAGAAGACTCGTGAAGTAAGAGATACTTCACTTAGAGTTGAACATGGTGCTGCTGGTATAGTTCATGATGTTAAGATTTATACTAAAGAAAATTCTGATGAACTTCCTGCAGGTGTATCAAAAGTTATTCGTGTATATATTATTCAAAAACGTAAGATTCAAGTTGGAGATAAAATGTCTGGTCGTCATGGTAATAAAGGTGTTATCTCTCTTGTTTTACCAGAAGAAGATATGCCATACATGCCAGATGGTCGTCCAGTAGATGTAATGCTTAATCCACTAGGTGTTCCATCTCGTATGAATATTGGACAAATCTTAGAGTTACACTTAGGTATGGCTGGTAAGATTCAAGGATGCCATTATGCTACTCCAGTATTTGACAGTGCAACTTGGGAAGATATAAGAGAAGAAATGGATGCTGCAGGTATGGAACCTGATGGTAAAACTGTACTTTATAATGGACGTACAGGAGAACCATTTGATCATCGTATAAGCGTTGGTGTTATGTATATGTTAAAACTACATCACATGGTTGATGATAAACTACATGCACGTGCTACTGGTCCTTATTCACTTGTAACACAACAACCTTTGGGTGGTAAAGCTCAATTTGGTGGACAACGTTTTGGTGAAATGGAAGTTTGGGCATTATATGCTTATGGTGCTGCTCATGTACTTCAAGAAATCTTAACCGTTAAAGCGGATGATGTTATTGGACGTGTTAAAGTATATGAAGCTTTGGTTAAAGGTAAGACTGTTAATCAAGCTGGTGTTCCTGAATCATTCCGTGTGTTAATTAAAGAGTTCCAAGCTTTAGGTTTAGATATGCAAATTATTGATAAAGATGATAATGTAATCGAATTTAAAGAATTAGAGGAAGAAGAAGATAAAGAAGATACTTTAAAAATTGAAGAAATAGATGCAGAAGCTAGTATTCGTGATGGGGAAATTGAACTTAAGAATGATGTAGATGAGATGCCTAGCGAAGACTATGAAGATGATGAAGAATTTGAAGACGATGAATTAGAAGAGTTCGAAGATGAGTTAGATGAAGAAATAGAAAATAGTGAAGATAATGGGGAAGAGGTGTAATGAATGATAGATGTTAATAATTTTAAAGGAATTAAAATAGGGATAGCCTCTCCAGAAAAGATTAGAAGCTGGTCTTATGGTGAAGTTGAAAAACCTGAGACAATCAATTATCGTACGTTAAAACCTGAACGTGGAGGACTTTTCTGCGAAAAAATATTTGGACCTACTAAAGATTATGAGTGTTCTTGTGGTAAGTATAAAAGACTTAGATACAAAAATGTTATTTGTGATCGTTGTGGTGTAGAAGTTACTAAGTCTAGAGTTAGAAGAGAGAGAATGGGGCATATTGAACTTGCTGCTCCATGCTCTCATATCTGGTTCTTTAAAGGCGTTCCTTCTAAAATGGGATTAGTCTTAGATATGAGTCCAAGAGATCTAGAGGAAGTACTTTACTTTGTTAGTTATGTTGTTATTGATCCAGGAAAAGCTCCACTTGAGAGAAAACAAACTTTGTCTGATAAAGAATATCGTGCTTATCGTGAAAAATATGGAGATTCTTTTGAAGTGGGAATGGGTGCTGAAGCTATCCAGGAATTACTTAAAAGAGTTGATATTGATAAAGAAGTTGAAGAACTTAGAAGTGAACTAGAAGGAGCTACAGGCCAAAAAAGAGTACGTTTAGTTAAACGTTTGGATTGTTTAGTAGCATTCCAAGAATCTGGAAATAAACCAGAATGGATGGTTTTAAATGTTCTTCCTGTTATTCCACCAGAACTTAGACCAATGATTCAACTTGATGGTGGAAGATTTGCTACAAGTGATTTAAATGATTTATATCGTCGTATTATTAATCGTAATAATCGTTTAAGAAAATTACTTGA
>CALVQN010000082.1 GCA_944358135.1 uncultured Bacilli bacterium | reverse complement strand
TCAAGTGCTTTCTTGATTATTTCTTCAAACTTTCACAAAAACAGCCACTTATCAACATTTTGGCTGTAAATTGTAACTTTTAATGAACATATTTCATATATTTATTTGACATATTAATTTTTTTGTGTATAATTATTAGTGCAAGTACATGGCAGTGCTTATTATAAGTTATAATGTGTTTACTACGAAAGGTTAAAAGTAACTAGGACTGCCCTAGCGAAATTATGAATGTAAACTCCCTATAATGAGGAATAGGCATCCTTTGTATTTAGATTAATAGAAAGGAGTATTAAAAATGGCAAGATATACTGGACCAGCTTATAAGAAATCAAGAAGATTAAATTTTTCTACATTAGAAAATGGTAAAGATTTAGCTCGTCGTCCATATGCACCAGGACAACATGGAAATGACAGAAGAAAGAAATTAAGTGAATACGGAGTTCAATTACAAGAAAAACAAAAAGTAAGAACAATGTATGGCTTAAATGAAAAACAATTCCATAAGTTATTTGAACGCGCTTCTAAAATGAAAGGCGTTACTGGTGAAAACATGTTAAGACTTCTTGAATCAAGACTTGACAATATTGTTTATCGTATGGGACTTGCTACAACAAGACGTGGTGCAAGACAAGTAGTAAATCATGGACATATCACTGTTAACGGTGTTAAAGTAGATATTCCATCATACTCATGTAAACCAGGTGATGTTATCGCAGTTAAAGAAACTTCACTAGATCATCCAGCAATTCGTGCAAGCTTAGAAGCTAAGGTTACTCGTCCTGCATTTGTTGAATTTGATAATAATAAAATGACAGGTACTTATGTAAGATATCCTGAAAGAAGTGAACTTAACGGAGAAATTAATGAATCACTTATTGTTGAATTCTACAACAGATAATAGGAAAAAGCTATCGCAACAGATAGCTTTTTTCATTTATTTAAAATCCTTCTCATCAAGTAAAGGAAGAATATCAATACCAGGTTCTTCATAAGGGTGAACTTCCTTTATCTTTTTTAATACTTCTTTTACCAAAAGAACATCACAAACAAACTCCAATTTTTCCTCATTTGCATATTCCATCTTACCCACTTCTCCCAAAAAAGGATTAGCATGATCACTAGGAATAAACGTTCCTATACTTTTAGTAGATGTAGAACAATGTGTATAAATTCCGATAACACCAGCACCCATATTTAAGGCAGCCATGCGAACTTCTTCTAAATAATCCTCAGGAACCATAACCACAATTTTAACTTTTTTAATATCAAAACTCATGACAAATCAACTCCTGCAAAAATAGTAGTATGATGAATATAAACAGTAACTTTACTATTCTCATTACCTCGATATCTACTTTCTGACCCTCCAAAAATAGGAAGTCCACTTACTTCAAGTTTTACATCTTTAGGTAAGCGAATATCAATTCCTCCAAATAGTGAAAAACAATCAATAACTAAATCCTCTTTTAATTTAACATTTCTAAGATCAAGCTCTACTCCTCCAAAAATAGAAGTAACCTTAAAATCACTTTTAATCTCATCTATAGTCTCCTCTACACTTGAAAATATCGCCAAGTATTCTTTAGCATTACTCTTTGGACTTCTCACTCTTTTATTACCTAAAATAATAGATAAACCAACAACAATAATAATTATTGGTACAAATACTTTCCAAACTGTATCCCATTCTATAACTTCTTGGCTAGCAAGTAACATTAATACACCTAGAATTAAAATCAAAAAAGATGTAGCAATCCCCTCTCTTCTAACCAAAGAGATTAAAGCAGGAATAATCAAAAATAAAGTCCACCATCCATCAAAAAATATTGAAAAATCCCACCAATCCATATTTCTTCCTAAAAACAAAATACCAACAATAATGAGTAGAATACCCCAAAACCAATTTCTCTTATTCATAAACATTCTCCTTCTAATAAAATTATATCGAAAACTAAAGAAAAAAGCCACTCTAAAGTGACTAATTTTGTTTTTTCATTTTTACAACTACCATTTCTTTCGTATCGATTGCATCAATAACTGTCTGTACTTCTTCTAAAGTAATACTTTCATAAATTTCTTTTAAATCAGGTATTAATTTATGATAGTAAATAAGATAATTTTGAATCATATTATTTACATTTTCTACATCTTCATAATTAAGAACTAACGTAGCTACAGAAGAATTAATTTTTCTTTTTAAGTCTTCTTCATTCATTTGTAAATGATTTAAAGCTTCTATTATTCTATCAATAGCCTCATCAAGTATTTTACTCTCAAGCATTACATCAATAACTACATAATCATCTAAAACAAATCTACTAGCAGTTAAAAAAGTAATAATATTATTTTGTAATAACTCCTCTTTTAAATCTGAAGAATCCCCAAAATTATTAGAAAGAATTAAATTTAAAATAATATTTAACTTGACCTGATCAATTCCCTTAAATTCTTTCTTAGGTATTTTTATACCAACTTTAGCTTTTTCCACCTCTACATTAGCAAATAACTCCACATTTTTTTCTGCAACATACTTAGGTTCTTTTATTGTTATTATTTTTGGATTTAAATATTTATTAAATTCTTTTTTATCCAAATTATCATTAACCATTTGTTCTATTTCATAAGGATTAACATTACCTGTTACAACAAGAAACATATTTTTAGGATGATAAAAAGCATCATAGATAAGTTCTATATCATCTATATCAATTTTTTTAATATCTTCTACTTCCCCTGTAATTAAATATTTATACTTTTCTTTATGATACATTGCTCCATTATAGGCAAAATAAAGCTGATTATATGGCTGATCTTTACCCATATTAATTTCTGAGGCAATAATCCCCTTTTCTTTCTTAATCATATCTTTAGTAAAATATGGATTATATACATAATCTAAAAGAGCATTTAAATTTTCTTTTACTTTACTTGTCCCATATACTAAATAACTTGTATATTTAAAAGTGGTAAAAGCATTTATATCACTTCCTAGTGGATCAAACAAATCATTTGCTGTCGTATCTTTATCAACATTAAACTTAATATGTTCCATAAAATGAGCTATCCCTTGAGGAACTTTATATTTTTTTCCATCAACACTAAACTCTGTATGAATAGAACCATAATGAACATTTAAAGATAAATAAAAGCTTTTAGCATATTCATTTTTCCATATATAAATAGGAAGACCACATTTAGAAGTAGTATAATATATAATTTCATCTATTCCTTTAATTTCAATTTTCTCCATTAGTTTCTTCTCCCTCTAAAACAAAAGATATATTTGGCTTAATTTTATTTGCTATAGCAACAATTTCCTCTTTCGTTATATCCTCAATCATCTTAATTCTATCTTCAATAAAAGGAAGATCATCAAAAATATGAAAAACATAATTATTGAGTATACCACTTGGATTATCTAAAGATAAATTAAGAGAAAAAATAAAACTTTCCTTAGCAGAATTAAGTTGTTCTTCACTAAAATCTCCATTTTTCATTTCTTTAAAAGCTTGCTTAATTAATCTTTGTGCCCTTTTTACATCTTTTTTACTAATAGATGTTTGAACAACAAGCAAATTATCATATTTTAAATATACACTCTTAACCCCATAACATAAAGAATTTTTTTCTCTTAAAAGTTGATAAAGCTTTGTATTAAGTCCACCGCCTCCTAAAAGATAATTGTAAAAATACATAGTTGTAGTTTTCTCTTTAATAGTTAAATCTGTAATATTATAAACATTTACTAAATTAGTTTCCAAAAATTTAGATTCTTCTTGAAAAGTTTTCAATCTCTTCATAATTTGATTATTAACATATAAAGAAGGAAGATCTTTTGTTTTAACAATAGGATTTTTGAAATATTTAAAAATAATATTAGCGACAATATCCATATCAAGATCCCCAATAACAAATATATCACAATTAGATTCTAGCAAATTTTGGTAAGACAAAGCAAGTGTTTTAGGAGTAATCTTTTCTAATTCTTTAAGAGTACCTAAAACCCCATAACTACTAGGAGAATCTGAATCTAATTTTGCTAAAGCCTTTTTTAAACTAACTTGATTAATATTTTCATTCACACTAAGTATTTCATCATAAAGTCTATTTTTAACAATATTAAAATTACGAATATCAAATTCCTGTGCAGTAATCGCTGGATGCAAGATCATTTCAAAAGGAAGAGATAAAACATTTTCCAAATATTTTTTATCATTTACAAATTTAGGATTCAAAAAATTAAGGACAAAACTAGTTAACAAAATATTTCCAGTCTTATTTGTCAAACCATAAAAACTAGCTTGATATAACTCTTCTAAAGTTCTAGCAACATCTTTTCTTGTGCTGTATTTTTCCGAACAATCACTCATAATATCAGCAAGAAAAGTTTTTACCATAGCATCTTCCCTTTGAGCTTCACCCCTAAAAATGATCTCCATTTGACAAGTTTTAAACTTATTTGTCTTAACCATATACAAATTAAATGAGGGATACTCAAACTTTTTATATTCCACACGCTTTCACCTCATTTGTTATTATATCACAAAATACTATTTTTATTAATGAACATACATAAAGTTTACAATACTTACTTGTTAATCGCTACCATTTCATTAGTAACTGTACTTCCCTCATGAATATAATTTACTCTTGATACAATAGCAACTATCCCAAAAAAGATAACAGCATAAAGCATAATAGCTCCTCCAAATTTTTTCATAACTTTAATCATAATACCTCAACTCCTTACACGAACATTATATCGCATATACATTTGTTCGGTCAATAGATTTTTAAAAATTTTACAAATTAAATACATTTGTTTGACAATCATACGTTTTTATGATATTATGATATTGGAGGTAAACAAATTATGAATATAAAAACCAAAGAATTAACAGAAAAACAAAACAATGTATTAGACTTTATTAAGAAATTTACAGCTACTCATGGCTATCCCCCATCAATTAGAGAGATAGGAAAAGGACTTAACTTATCAAGTCCTGCAACCGTTCATACTCATGTCAAAAACTTATGTAAAAAAGGATATATCAAAGTAGATAACAACAAATTTAGAGCAATGGAAATTTTAGTAGATAATGAATATGAAGAGAAAAATGAAGAATTGGTAAAGGTTCCCCTACTTGGAAAAATTACCGCAGGAAGTCCTATTGAAGCTATAGAAAGACCAAATGAATTCTTTAATCTTCCAGCTTCTCTAATACCAGCTAAAGAGACTATATTTACTTTAAACGTAAGTGGAGAATCAATGATTAACGCGGGAATATTCGATGGAGATATCGTGATAGTACAAAAACAAAGTACAGCTAGAAACGGAGATATAGTGGTTGCCATGACTGATGAGAATGAAGTAACCCTAAAAACTTTTTATAAAGAAAAAGATCATATTCGCTTACAACCAGAAAATGACACTATGGCTCCTATTATCTTACCAAATGTTACAATCTTAGGTAAAGCAATCGGTTTATATCGTAAATTTTAAAACTCAGAAATGAGTTTTTTCTTTTT
>CALVQN010000081.1 GCA_944358135.1 uncultured Bacilli bacterium | reverse complement strand
AGTAAAAGAACTATTAGTTTACTTTTATCATTTGCCATTGTTTTTACCTTTATTGTTGTATTGTTGTTGTTAATTATTCCTCAGCTTAAAAATACCATAGAGTTATTTGTAGATAATATGCCTATGTATGAGGAAAATGTTAAAGAATTATTAGATAAGTTTAATATTAATCCAGAAATTGTGACAGAAATTGAAGAAGGAGTTAAAAATTTTGGGACTGTTGCTATAGAATTCATTAAAAATAATACTGATCATATTTTAGAAGTTACTTTAGGTGTTGCTTCTAATGTGATTTCTATTATTGTTAATACAGTTATAGCTCTTGTTTTTGCTATATATTTGTTAGTTCAAAAAGAAAAATTACTTTCTCAACTTAATAAAGTATTAAAAGCTTATTTACCACTCAATAAAGTAAGTAAGATTAGGGATATAGCTAAACTTTCTAATCGTATTTGTGCTAATTTTGTTAGTGGTCAGTGTTTGGAAGCAGTTATTATTGGAGTTTTATGTTTTATAGGCATGCTCATTTTAGGTATTCCTTATGCTGCGACTATTTCAGTTTTAATTGGTGTTACTGCTTTAATTCCTGTTTATGGAGCATTTATTGGTACGATTGTTGGGGCATTTCTCATTTTTATGGTAAGTCCGATTAAAGCGTTAATCTTTATTATCTTTATTATTATTTTACAACAGTTTGAAGGTAATCTTATTTATCCAAAAGTTGTTGGTAAATCAGTGGGACTTCCTGGTATATGGGTTTTTGTTGCTGTTACGATAGGTGCAAGTTTGGCGGGTATTGTTGGTATGCTTATTAGCGTTCCTATTGTATCTATCCTTTATAGTATACTAGCAACAGATGTAAATTATCGTATCAACGCTAAAAATAGTAAAAAAATTATAGCCAAAGAGAAAATTTCATGATAAAATAAGCACTTGATTGGGAGGGGATAATGATGAATAATGGTATGCCTAGTTATGAAGAAAGACTTAGAAATCCTAATTTAAGTATTATTGATTTTGAGTATATTGCTTTACATCCTGAGGCTAAAGCAGCTATATGGGAAAGATATTTAACTGACATTGTATTTAAAGTAAAACTTAATGAGTGTATGAAGAATGATCTATTATTTGCTTTTCGTTTTCAAGAAGCTTTTAAAAGTTATTTAGATAGAGGAATGAGAAGATAGCTCTTCTTTTTTCTTTGGAAAAATGTTATAATTTTTTTAGATGGTTAGAGGTGAAGAAATGAAGAAGGTAATATTAGTAGATGGGAATAATTTGATGTTTAGGAGTTATTATGCTACGGCTTATTCAGGAAATATGATGAGAAATAGTAAGGGTTTTCCTACTAATGCATTATATGGTTTTACCACTATGATGAATAAAATTATCAATGAAGAGAGTCCAAAATATATTGCTGTTGCTTTCGATATAGGAAAGAATTTTCGGAAACAAAAATATGATTTTTATAAAGAGGGAAGACAAGCTACACCAGATGAACTTATTAAACAAATGCCTGTAGCAAGAGAAATACTAGATGCTATGGGAATTAAATATTTGGAGTTAGAGCCATATGAGGCTGATGATATTATTGGTACACTTGCTAAAATGGCGGATATAGACCCTAATTATGTTGCAACCATTATTTCTAGTGATAAAGATTTGTTACAATTAATTAATGAAGAAGTTGAGGTAAAACTTTTAAAACAGACAGGTTTTATCCGTTACAATCCTGAGACTTTTAAGGCTGATTATGGAATTGAACCAATTAAAATAATTGATTTAAAAGCTCTAGCAGGTGATTCTTCTGATAATATTCCTGGAGTCAGAGGAATTGGTGAGAAAACTGCTTTAAAATTACTTCAAGAATATGGGTCTTTAGAAGGTATTTATGAGAATATTGATTCTATTAAGGGGAAAACTAAGGAAAAGTTAGAAGTTGATCGGGATAATGCTTTTATGAGTAAAGAAATAGCTACCATTTATAAAGATGTTCCTTTAAATATTAGTTTTGATGATATTTTATATACAGGTCCTAAAGAAGTAGAGTTAGCAGATATTTTTGAGTCTTTAGAGTTTTATTCTTTGCTTAAGAATTTTGATCATAAACAGAAAGTAAAAGAGGATATCTCCTTTACTGAAGTTCAAGATATCTCTGAAGTTTTGCTTGGTGATGAAGTTAGTATTTATGTCGAATTAGATCAAGAAAATTATCATAAAGGAGAAATACTTGGTATTGGACTTAGTGATAAGGAACATAATTATTTTTTAGATAAAAAATATATACAAGATATTCCTAATCTTTTAAAAGAAAAGACTGTTTATACTTATTATGCTAAAGCATTGGATATTACTTTGAGGAAAAATAATGTTGGTATGAGTCCAGTTAATTTTGATTTGATGATTGCTGCTTATCTTGTTAATGGGTTTACAAAAGATGATATTGCTTATCTTATGCATCCAGAGGGGATTAATGTCGAATTTTATGAAGAAGCTCGTAAAAATGGTTTTAATGATCTTGATCAGTTAAAAAAAGATATTGTTTTAAAATCTAGATTTATTTATGATGTTAGAGATGATTATGTAAATCAACTTAAAACAGAAGATATGTATACATTATTTAAAGATATAGAAATGCCTCTTTCTTATGTTCTTGCTGATATGGAATATATTGGGGTTAAAGTCGATAGTGGAGTGTTAGATGAAATTAAGTCCGAGGCTGAGGCAAAGATAGAAGCTATATCTAAAGAGATTTATGATATGGCAGGAGTAGAATTTAATATTTCTAGTCCTAAACAACTTGGAGAAGTTTTGTTTGAAAGATTAGGACTTACTAGCGGAAAGAAGAATCAAACAGGATATAAAACTGATGCTGGAACACTTCAAAAACTTAGAGGAAAACATCCAATTATTGATCTTATTTTAGAATATCGGAATTATAGTAAAATTGTTTCTACTTATACGGTTAGTTTAGAGAATGCTAAATTTCCTGATGGGAAGATTCATACTATTTTTAAACAAACTTTAACGAGAACAGGAAGACTTTCTAGTGTAGAGCCAAATCTTCAAAATATCCCTATAAGGGGAGAAGAAGGTAGAAAGGTAAGACGGGCTTTTCTTCCTACAAATGATTTATTCTTAAGTATTGATTACTCCCAAATTGAGCTAAGAATACTTGCTCATATATCTGGTTCTGAAGAACTTATCCAAGCTTTTAGAAATGGGGAAGATATTCATACAAAAGTAGCTGCAGATATCTATGGAGTTGATGCTAAAGATGTAACTAAACTGATGAGATCTACTGCTAAAGCAGTTATATTTGGTATTGTTTATGGAATTAGTGGATTTGGCTTAGGAGAAAATTTAAATATAAGTCGTAAAGAAGCTCAAGATTTTATTAATAAATATTATGAGCTTTATCCAGGTGTTAAGAGATATATGGATAATATAATTAAAGAAGCTTATGAGACTGGTTCAGTACGTACTTTATTTAATCGTAAAAGAACTATTGAAGAGTTAAATAACCGCAATTATATGATTAGAGCTAGCGGAGAGAGAATTGCTCTTAATACACCAATTCAGGGGACTAGTGCGGATATTATTAAGAAAGCTATGGTATTAGTTTTTGAAGAATTTAAGAAGCAAAATATTAAGAGTAAGATGGTTTTACAAATTCATGATGAATTAGTTATTGATACAATTAAAGAAGAAGAAGAACAAGTAACTAAGATTGTTAAAGAGGTTATGGAAAATGTCATTAAGCTTGATGTTCCTCTAAAAGTTGGTATAGCTAGAGGAAAAGACTTATATGAGGCGAAATAATGGATTTTCAAAATATTATTGATAAATATAAGTATCCAGAGGATTTTATTCCTTTTTTAAAGAAAGTTTATGGTAGTCTTATTCAGTTTTTAGGAAAAGATAATGAATCTTTGGTCTATCAAGTTTTTTTAAATACTACTTTTGTCTTTAATCAGAATGTTTATTCTGTTTTATCCGATCATGATATGTTAGATGTTAATGATATTGTAGGAGAAAAAGAGCTTAAAAGAGCAAGTGGTGTTTATGAGGCTAAACCAATTATTCAATTTGATGGTTCAAAATTTTATGTTAAAGATGTTCAACGTTTAATTGTTATCGCTAATTTTTCTTTAGATAAACCGTATACTATCGCTACTTTTATTCATGAGCTTGGTCATGCGATTAAAGCTTATCATAAAGAATTTAGTATTGAAGGAGATATACTAATACGACGTAGTGGTTTAATTGAGGAAAGGTATCAATTAAACTATGTTAATGGTAAAGTTATGCAAACTCTTATTTCAAAAAGAAATACGGGAATAGAAGAGGGACTAAATACTTTGTTTGAGGAAAAAGTTATGCAGCAATATTTTGATCCTAATTATGAAAGTAAAGCGTATAATGGTGTTTTGTTTATGGCAAATATTTTGTGCGATCGTTTTTCTTTGTTTGATTCATTTTTAAATGCAGAAATATATAAAGATAGTCAAGCATTAATTGATTTTTTAGGAGAAGCTAATTATGATGAATTAATTTATTTGTTTGAAAGAGTATATAAACTAGATTTAAAAAGATATGATTGTTTAGGTAATTTAGATGAATTAAAAAAAGTTTCTGAAGAAAGAAATCATATTGCTCATGATGAATTTCTTTTACTTTATAATAAAATTAAAATGGATAGAAACCGAGGTTTGTAAATATGCCAGAAATAGCAGAAGTAGAAACAGTTAGAAATACTTTAAAGACAAGAGTATTAAATAAAAGAATTAAAAGTGTAGATGTGTATTATGAGCCCATGATTGAAAGTGATTTGGAATTATTTAAAAAGGATTTAGTTGGAGAATCTTTTATTGATATTAAAAGAAGGGGAAAATGGTTAATTTTTGAGACTGAACACTATTATTTATTATCACATCTTAGAATGGAAGGTAAATATTTTATTAAAGATAAGAGTGATATAAAAGATAAACACGAACATGTAATTTTTACTTTTTTAGATAATACCACTTTAAGATATGCTGATACCCGTAAGTTTGGAAGAATGAATCTCATTTTAAAACAAGATTTGGATAATACAGAATGTATTAAAAAACAAGGGTTAGAGCCTGGAGATAAAAAGTTGACCTCAGATTATTTACTTCAGAAATTTAAAAACAAACATATTCCGATTAAAACAGCATTACTTGATCAAACCATTATTAGTGGATTAGGGAATATCTATGCTAATGAAGTTTTGTTTTATGCTAGAATTAATCCTATAAAAGAAGCATGTAAAGTTACTAAAAAAGAGTGTGAAAGAATTTGCAATGGTGCTAAGGAAATTATTAGGGAAGCTATAGAGATGGGTGGTACTACTATACGAAGTTATACCTCTAGTCTAGGTGTTACAGGAAGATTTCAACAAAATTTAAAAGTACACAAAAGAGAAGGAGAAAAGTGTTTAGTTTGTGGTACTATCATAGAAAATATTAAAGTGGGTGGTAGGAGTACTTACTTTTGTCCTAAATGTCAAAAAGAAAAGCAATAAACTATT
>CALVQN010000080.1 GCA_944358135.1 uncultured Bacilli bacterium | reverse complement strand
GATGCACTACTTCCATTACCATCTACTCTTACTCCACTCATAAAGTAAGCAAAGGTAAAACTTATGCCTACTATAAGAAGTACTGCTACTAAACTTAATATATAATTCTTTTTCATTTAATCTACCGACTTTCTAGGAAACCACTACATATGGGTCTGTTGAAGTTCCTGAACCTGTTAACTCTATATCACCGCGAAGGTTTATGACAGGTCGGACACCCAACACCTCTTTTACATTAGCTACACTTGGGGAACCGTGTACATCCACAATGAAAATATCAGGAGAAGAAGTAGAAGAAGGGTTAAAACTAGACGGGGTCATTGTCCAATAATTATATGCTGTATCTAAATAGATATCATCATTGATATTATTATATACTCCTCCTGCAAAAACTACTTCATCCGCCGTAATGAGGCCTATTGGATAATCTAATTTGTGATTCCCCTGACTACTACTTGATACAGTGTACAAATCACTAATATTGCTACATTCAAATGTTGGTACTTTATTCGAAATTAATCTTCTTAATGCTCCATAATATGTATAAATATCATCTACCCCGCCTAATCCATTATCACTACCTCCGAGTGTACTAGGCTGTCTATCTCCACAGAATCCTGCTTCTGTACTAATTTTATCTGCATAATTAACCAAGTTATTTTGATACCATCTGTCTAATACCCCCTTAATAATACTATCCATTTCTAAACCATGCACTTGAAATTGTGAATACATATATCCTGCATACATATTATCTCCATACGAATTAAAGGCACTTGTCTGCAACTGTGTATCAGATCCTGTTTGATTGGTTTTAGTACCATTATAAATCATACGCACACTACCATCTTCATTAATCCTGATAATTCTCCAATAGAATCCTGCAAAGGATACCCAATTATCTGTTGGATTCCCTGCAAAGTAATATGTTCTTCCTAAACTTGTATCTGCATAATAAATAGTATTGGTTGTTTTCCCTTCTACTAGTATACTAAAATCATTTCTAGTAAGTAAATTTTTATTATTTAATATTATGTCTGATGCTTTCTTACTTCTTAATATTCTATTAAAATATACTGTACAAATAGTACCAGATTGTGATACTCCATTAAAATCTATTTTACCGTCTACGTATTCCATAGTTATTCCTTCTTGTTCTACTCCATTTACTTGACAGCTACTTCTTTCTTGGTCTAATCTATATCCCGATGATGGTACTTCTGTTGCATAATCATATACATAATTTTCATCATCTTTCTCTACCATTACTGCTACTAAATTAAGATCAGGCTCAGCATCACTTTCTTCTACGGTTATCTCTCCATTAAATGTTCCTCCCATATCTATATTTTGACTCTCTTCTAAATTTGGATATTCTAATATTACATAATAATACCATGATGTTCCATTTTGGGTTGATGTTATAAATTCATCTCCTATTAATTCTACTCTTGTTTCTTCTTCACTTGTTGTTATTACCCCTTCTGTTATCGGACTTCCTAAACTTTCTAAGTTACTTATACTACATTCTTCATAATATATCTTTGCTCCACCCATTACTTCACTTTTCTTTTCACAACTAGTACTTACATCTATACTACTACTTGTTTTATATACTGTGTAGTTAAGTGGTGTATTTAAAGTATTAGTCCCCTTCCATATTACATTATAAGGAATTAATTCATTATTTCCTGTTGCAGTTACTCTAATCTTGATACACTCTCATGTCCTGGATAAATATCTAGATCATTAAACTCTAATGTTCCTTCTACGATTAAAGTGGAATCCTGAATAGTAGTTGTACTACCTGTTACACTGGCACCATCACCACCAAGTAACACTGATGCAGTAAAGTACGCTAGGGATACTCCTACTACTAATAATAAACTTGTTACGATAATAATCATTTTCTTATTCTTTTCTTTCATTACACTCTCTTCCTTACTAGAACAAATTTTATAACATAATTTATTGTTTGTCATGCAATTCGACAAAACAAGATAAAACTAGTCAAACATTATCAGTCTATGATAATATTCTATGTTACAATTCTAGTATAAACTATTATTGAGTATAGTTCAATTATTTTGTGAATATTTCCTGCTAAAATATGTTATTTATAAGCATATACGAAGTAAAGATAATGTAAAGATTTGCTACTATTATGGTACTTCTAACAAATAAAAATTTCCTTATAACTCCTGTTCAATCTTTCTTTCATTTTACACTTTGAGATAAAATTGCGGGAATTTAACACTTTTGAAATCTAATTTTTATATAAACCATGGTAGAATGGTTATTTTTTTGTCAAATTTTTAAATTTGATCTTGCGTACGTTATCGTATGTTTGATATAATGGTATTGTAAGGTTGTGTTAATATGAGAATAAGAAAAACAAAATCTAAAAATTCAGAACATTATGCTATTATTTATGATACTAAAGATATAAACGGAAAAAGAAGTACAAAGATTTATCAGAATATAGGAAATTACAATGATTTAATAAAACTGGCAAAAGATGAAGATCCTTTAACATGGCTAAAAAATTACGTTAATGAATTAAATCAACAAATCCAAAGTAACTCATTACCTATTCTTTTAAAAAAATATCCAAATCAACGAATCAAAAAAAATGAACAACTAGAATTTAATGCTGGTTACCTCTTTTTACAAGATATTTATTACAAATTAGGATTAAATCATATTTGTGATAATATTACAAATAAATATCAATTTAAATATGATTTAAATGATATATTATCGAAATTAATTTATTCTCGTATTATTTATCCATCTTCTAAATTAAAAACTTTAGAATTATCTAAAAACTTTTTAGAATCTCCTAACTTTGAATATCAACATATTCTAAGAAGTTTAGAAATATTATCTAAAGAAAGTGATTTTATCCAATCCGAACTTTACCATAATAGTTTAAAATACTCTAAAAGAAATAGTAAAGTATTATTCTATGACTGTACTAATTATTATTTTGAAATAGAGGAAGAAGATGAGTTTAGGAAATATGGAAAAAGTAAAGAACACAGACCAAACCCAATTGTTGAAATGGGATTATTCATGGATGGAGATGGTATTCCTCTTACTTTTGATACTTTTCCAGGAAACAAAAGTGAACAAGAAACTTTACAACCTTTAGAAAAAAAGATACTAGAAGATTTTCATAATCCAGAAATAGTTGTTTGTACTGATGCAGGATTATCTAGCAATAGTAATCGATTGTTTAATGATACAAATATAAGAAAATTTGTTACTACCCAATCTTTAAAAAAACTAAAACAATTTCTAAAAGATTGGTCCTTAGATTTAACAAGTGGTTGGAAATTACCAGGAAGTGATAAAACTTATAACATTTCTAAATTAAGAGAAGATGAAGAGTTAATTAAAAAGTTTTATCACAAAGTTTTTTACAAAGAAAGATGGATAAAAGAAAATGGATTAGAACAAAGACTTATTATCACTTATTCTCCTAAATATCAAGAATACCAAAAAAATATAAGAGAACATCAAATCAATAGAGCTTTAAAAATTATAGAAAATCATCCAAGAAAAATAGGAAAATATAATGAAAATGATCCTAAAAGATTTATCTCCATTGTTTCTACAACAAAAACTGGAGAAGCTGCTGAAGAAAATCATTACTTTTTAGACCAAGAGAAAATCAACGATGAAGCAAAATATGATGGATTATATGCAGTATGTACCAATTTAGAAGATGATGTAGAGGAAATTATTAAAATAAATACAAGAAGATGGGAAATAGAAGAATCATTTAGAATCATGAAAAGTGAATTTAAAGCAAGACCAGTACATCTATCCAGAGAAGACAGAATTAAAGCCCATTTTCTTACTTGTTTCCTAGCTTTAGTAATTTATCGATATTTAGAAAAAAGACTTGATGAAAAATATACGGTTATGGATATTACTGAAACTTTAAAAAATTATAACTTGAAAAAAGAAAATGATATAGGTTTTTCTCCCATTTATAAAAGAACTGATTTAACTGATTTATTACATGAAAAATTTGGATTTAATACAGATTATGAAATAATTGAAACGAAAAATATTAAAAAAATTTGTAAACAAACAAAAAAATAAAAAACGTACGCACTTTTTTATAAATTAAAAAACTCTCTAAACCCGCATAAACAGGGACTTAGGAAGTTTTTACTTTCTAAAAAGTGTTAAATTTGGGAATTCTAGTATAAACTATTATTGAGTATAGTTCAATTATTTTGTGAATATTTCCTGCTAAAATATGTTATTTATAAGCATATACGAAGTAAAGATAATGTAAAGATTTGCTACTATTATGGTACTTCTAACAAATAAAAATTTCCTTATAACTCCTGTTCAATCTTTCTTTCATTTTACACTTTGAGATAAAATTGCTTTAAAAAAAGAATTAAACCATTCACTCAAATTAGTTCTAAGAGCATTACTATCACACAAAAAATAAGATAATTTCAGTGTGGTT
Organism: uncultured Bacilli bacterium; assembly: GCA_944358135.1. GTDB lineage: Bacteria > Bacillota_I > Bacilli_A > RF39 > UBA660 > Caccenecus. The sequence goes on along the minus strand of CALVQN010000080.1, from coordinate 1,239 downwards.
GTCAAAAGAAAAAGAGCCAAAGCTCTTACAATTTAAAATCATCAATAAAATCAGCCATGGACATCCTTTTAGGTTCTTTTTTCTCTTCTTCTTTTTTAGGAGTATTATCTTCTTGTATTGTCTTTTCTTTCAATGCTACGACACTTGCTTGATCAAGTTTATATTTACTAATATTTGAACCAGTAGAAGCAAGATCCATGATTGCTATATCACTATTTTTTAGTAGTTGGATATCACTATCTGCTTTAGTTAAGATTAAATCTCTTGAACTAGTTACTAAAGCATTTAACACTTTATAAGTAACTGTTTTTGTTTTCTTTAAAAGTAAACTTCCTCTTTTTGCTCTAGAATGTGTTTCTAGTTCACCTAATTTAACTCTTTTTGCAGTTTTATTATCAGTAAATATAGTTAAATATTCATAAGTATCATTAAAGCTTACCATATTTTTAACAACATCTTCTTTTAAACTAATACCTTTAACTCCTGCAGCTTTAGCACCAACTACTGGTACTTCTTCACTTGAATAATTTAAGTAATAACCATTTTCTGTAACTAAAACAATATTACCCAAATCTTTCTTAACATCAATTAATTTATCGCTCTCTTTTAACTTCATTGCTACCATTGGTTTAGAGCATCTAGCCACTTCAAAATCAGAAGCACTTGTTCTCTTAATCATACCCTGCTTTGTTGCCAGTATATAAGTATCATTTTTATTATAAATGAATGATGCAACTACTTCTTCTCCTTCACTCATCATAATAATGTTATTGACGTGTTTACCAAGTTCTTTCCATTTAACATCAGGTATTTTATAAACAGGAATATATAAATAATTACCAAAACTAGTAAATATTACTAACGTATCTAGAGTTGTACATTCATACAAGCCAGTAATAAAATCCCCTGGTTTTAGTGTTGTATCTTCATTAGATGCTGCATAACTCTTAGCGCTTACTCTCTTAACATATCCTTCATTTGTAACCACAATGACGACATTTTCTTTTGGAATCATTTCTTTAGCATCAATTTTTATTTCTTGAACCATTTCTTCTATTTTCGTTTTTCTAGGTGTTTCATATTCTTTTTTAATTAGTTTAAGTTCTTTTTTCATGACATACTTAAGCACTTCTTCATCACTTAATATCGCCTTTAATCCTTCGATTAACTTAGCTAATTTTTCCATTTTCTCTTGTAATTCTAATACATCTGTATTAGTAAGTCTATATAATTGTAAAG
>CALVQN010000079.1 GCA_944358135.1 uncultured Bacilli bacterium | reverse complement strand
GTAGCATAAATGGCAAAGGTAATATCATTAGTTAATCAAAAAGGTGGAGTTGGTAAGACTACCACTAGCATCAATCTCGCTGCTGCTTTGGGCGTAGAGGGTAAAAAGACTCTTTTAATCGATTTAGATCCCCAAAGAAATGCTACGACTGGACTAGGACTTTCCAATGGTGATTATGAGCATGATGTTTATGAAGTTATGGCCGGAGTTTGCAGTATCAAGAGTGCTATAAAAAAAACTAAATTTAAGAATTTAAGCATTCTTCCTTCTACTATCAATTTAGCTGGGGTAGATGTGGAGTTTGTTAAAAAAATGCTCGAAGATCCTGAGTTTAGGCAAAATGAACAACTAAGAAAGAATATTGAGGAAATTAAAGATAGCTATGATTATATCATTATAGATTGTCAACCTGCTTTGGGGCTTGCCACAATGAATGCACTTGTAGCGAGTGATTCGGTAATTATTCCTGTTCAATGTGAATTTTTTGCTCTAGAAGGAATTACACAACTTCTTAATTCCATTATTATGGTTCAATCAAGTATGAATCCAACTCTTCGTATTGAAGGAGTACTTTTAACTATGCTTGATGGTAGAACTATTATTGGTTTAGAAGTTATTGAAGAAGTACGTAAATACTTTAAAGATAAAGTATTTAATACTATTATTCCAAGATTAGTTCGCTTAGTAGAAGCTCCAAGTCATGGTAAACCAATCAATGAATATGATCCAAAAAGTAAAGCGACAATGGCTTATGCCAATTTAGCAAAGGAAGTGATCAGTCGTGACCGAAACTAGAAAAAAAGCTTTAGGAAAGGGATTAGAACAATTATTTTCTAATGAAGTTATTAATTTTGATAACTTTGAAAAAGAAATTGTTGATGAAGGGAAGAATAGTGGGGGAATTATCGAAATTCCACTTGATGAGATAAGAAGTAATCCTTATCAACCACGTGTTATATTTGATAGTGAAGCTTTAGAAGAACTTGCTGGTTCTATTAAAGAACATGGAATTATTCAACCTATTATTGTTAAAAAAGGAATAAAAGGTTATGAGTTAGTAGCAGGAGAAAGACGTACTAGGGCAGCTCGTCTTGCTGGACTTAAAACTATTCCTGCTATCATTAAAGAGTTTAATGATGTAGAAATGATGGAGATTGCTCTTATTGAAAATATTGAAAGAGAAAATTTAAATCCCATTGAAGAAGCAAAAGCTTATGAAAATATTTTAAAGATTAATAATATTACTCAAGAAGAATTAGCTCATAAATTTTCTCGTAGTAGAAGTTATATTACAAATATGTTAGGACTTCTTACTTTGCCTGATATGGTAATTAAATTAGTAGAATCTAAAGAGTTATCGATGGGGCATGCTAGAGCACTTAGTAAGTTAGAGGATCCTAAAAAAATAGAGGAATTAGCTTTAAAGATTGTTCGTGATGACTTAAGTGTTCGTGATACTGAAAAACTTATTCAATCTTTAAATTTACCTAAAAAACATACTATGAGTAGAAGTAGTAATTACGATATTCGTTATAGTATTTATGAGAATTTATGTAGAGAAAAACTTGGTGTTAAAGTTAAAATAAATAATAAAAAAATAGAGATTCCTTATAAAGATGATGAAGAACTTACAAGAATACTTGAAGAACTAAATATTAATATTGAAGGAGAGTAGAATGGAATTTTTTGAAAAAGTAATTGATGTTATTATGACTAAGCAAATTCTGGGAACAGCAATAGTTATTCTTGTTACTTTTATTTTAATTTCTTTATTTAATAAAGGAATTGAAAAAATTATGATTAAGGGTAAGACTCCTTTTGAAGTAAAAAGAAGAAAAACTATAGTTAAGTTGTTCCAAAGTATATTTAAATATGTTTTATTTGTTATAGCACTTTTAATAATTTTAGATTTTTATGGTGTGGATACTAAGAGTTTGATTGCTAGTTTGGGGGTAGCAGGAGTTGTTTTAGGTTTAGCTCTTCAAGATACAGTTAAAGATTTTATCAGTGGAATTATGCTTATTATGGAAAATTATTTGGCTGTTGGTGATACTGTTACCTATAATAATTTTACTGGTGAAGTTATTGAGCTTGGACTTAGAACTACTAAAATTAAAGGTTTTGATGGTGAAGTAATGATTATTGCTAATCGTAATATTGATACTATTATCAATGCTTCTCAAAAGAAAGCTAATCTTTATTTAGATATTCCAACTGCTTATGAAGAGAAGATAGAAAAAGTTGAAAAAGTCTTAAGGGATGTTGTAAATCAAGCATTAGAAGATAAAGTAGCTCTTCCTGATTCGGCTTATTTAGGAGTGAATGGGTTTGATTCATCTGCTGTTAATTATCTTATTTATATTGTATGTAAACAAGATGATCGCTATAAAGTAAAACGGGAAATTCTTAAAAGAGTTAAAGAAGCTTATGATAAAAATAAAATAAAAATTCCATATGAACAAGTTGAGGTGCATCATGGACAAGACATTTAAATTAAATGATATAGTTGTAATGAAAAAAAATCATGCTTGTGGTGAAAATAAATGGAAAATTATTCGAGTAGGTGTTGATGTGAAAATTAGGTGTCTTTCTTGCGGCAGAGAAGTAATGCTTGATCGCTTAGAATTTACAAGAAAATTAAAAAAAGTTTTGGGTGAAGAAAATGAAGAAAAGAAATATTAAAGAAAGAATAACTTTAGATCCAATAATGACTCTTTTGATATTAATTGTACTTACTATTGTTGTTAGTGGTTTTTTATCTTTACTTGGGATACAAGTTGCTTATAATTCTATAACAGATAGTATTACTTTTAATTATACACAGAGTTTAGTATCTGTTGAGTCACTCTTTAGTTTAAGTGGTCTTAAATATATATTTACGACTACGGTATCTAATTTTGTTTCTTTTAAACCATTATCTAGTTTAATTATTATTTTAATTGGTATTGGTGTAATGGAAAAAAGTGGATTTTTAAAAACACTTGTTACTCTTATGACTAAGAAAGCTAAGAAAAAAACTGTTACTTTTGTTTTAGTTCTTATTTGTGTACTTTCTAGTATAATGGGAGATTTACCTTTTGTTGTTTTGATCCCTCTTAGTGCTTTAATTTTTATTTATGGTCATAGGAATCCTTATATTGGTATTATTGCTAGTTTTGCAGCATTGTCGGCTGGTTCAGGTATAAGTTTATTTTTTACTAGTACAGATTCAGCACTTATGGATTATACATTACTTGGTGCTCATGCATTAAATCAGTCTTATACGCTTGGGACTACTGCTTTTTGTTTCATTATGTTTGTAGCAGTTATACTAGTAACTTTTGCTATTACCTTTATTACTGAAAATATTATTGCTCCTAAACTTCCAAAGTATGAATTTCCTGAGGAAGAAATGGAAGAAGAGTTTACTATTACAAAAAGACAACTTAGAGGTCTAATTATTGCGGGATTTGCAGGATTACTTTATTTATTATTCTTTATATACTGTATTATTCCAGGGCTTCCTTTATCAGGGGCGCTCTTAGATTATTCTCAAGAGTTTTATATAGATAAATTATTTAGTGTTGATTCCTTCTTCAGTACAGGTTTTGTCTTTGTTGTTACAATGTTCTTTGTTATTTTAGGTTTCTTCTATGGTGTTGGAGCTAAAACTATTAGAAATAATAAAGATTTATGTGATGATTTAGGACATAGTTTAGATGGAGTAGGGAAAACATTAGTGCTTATTTTCTTTGCTTCAACTTTTATTAGTATCTTCAAAAGTACAAATATTGGAGAAGTAATTACAGCCGCACTTGCTAACATATTAACTATTGATGGTTTGGGAGCTTTCCCTTTAATTATCATTTTATTTGTTATTAGTGTTATTGCAACTTTATTTTTGCCAGGTTCAACATTTAAATGGGCTATTATGGCTGGTATAGCAGTTCCTGCTTTTTATAATATTGGGTTGTCTCCTGAATTTGCTCAAGTAATATTTAGATTTGGTGAAAGTGTTACGATGGGACTTACACCGCTTGCTACTTATTATGTTATTTATCTTGCTTATTTAGAGAAATATAATCAGGATAAAAAACCAATTAACTTGTTTAAAACGTTACGTTTTCAAGTTCCTTATAGTGTAGCAGTAGCAGTAATATTGTTAGGATTAGTAATTGTTTGGTATATTATAGGGCTTCCTTTAGGAATTGGAGGATCTGCTACGATTTAACATCAGTTTATCTGGTGTTTTTTTGACTTTTATAGTTTTTAATGATATAATTTTTTCTGTTCAAAGAGGGATATTATATGAATAAGAATTTACAAATTTATGCTGGAGCTAGTATTTTAGCAGGTGCAGTGGTTGTAGGTGGTGTTGCTTTAAATTCAAATTTACCTAAAAATGAATTAAAGGAAAGTATGCCTATGGAAACAATAGCTGTTAATTTTGATGTAGCTGTTATACCCGTTAAAACAGAACTTGAAGATGGTCAAATTGGATATGTTATTCCAGAAGGTTTCTCTCTTTATCAAGTTGATAAAAATATTGCTAGTCCAGAGAAACTTAATATTACAATTAGAGATAAATATACTGTTTATAGTTATAGTCCTAGTGAATATATGGATTGTAGTTTGGATGGATATATTGGTGTTAAAAGCGAATATATGAATTCTTTAAGAGAGTTAGATTATATTAAAACAGAAATATCTTTAGGTAATCCAGAATATACCACTGATTTAATTAAGCTTGATCACCATGATGTTATTATTAATCCTTATTTCTTAGCAGAAGGTTATGAATTATATGATTTAACAGATATTTATGAGAATATTGTTTTCCCTTATGTTAGAGAAGAAGGGGGAACTGTTTATGGATTAACCGATGAAGAGGCTTCTTTTTTGATTGGTGTTAGTAATTCTGCTTATCAAACTATACAACAATTAGATCCTTTAAAAGAGGAGATTGAGAATATTTATTATCAAGGATATGAAAAGACAAGTAGTAGAAGTTAATGGAATTCTTTGTGAAGTTGTTGCTACTTATTTTGATGAAGTAACAAAGAAAAAGATTACTAGTGAAGAAGATAAAAAGATAGTTTCAGATATATTTAGAGAGGTTTTAAATACCATTTAGGTGGTATTTTTTCTTTACAACTTTAAAAAATTTGTTATAATAAGGATAAGCAGCAGATGTTTCATAGAAATGAAGTAATAGCGAGTCGTTATTATTGTGAAAATAGGATATTCAATTTACTTAAAGTTGTTTCAATGTAACTAACCATAATTTCATTATGTATGGTACATTTACACAATTTAAGATAATTTTTTAGTGCTGCTTATTGGTGATATTTTATGTGGGAAAATTTAGATAAAGAAAAGAAAAAGGAATTTATTCTTTCTCTTGATTTGGTTTCTGGGAATATGAGTGATGAAGCTAAATTAAAGTTACTCTATACTATAAGTAATCATCCTGAGGCATATTATGAGAAAAAATATATTTCTAAAAAAGATGGGACTAAGAGAAAGCTTCTTGTTCCTAAGCCTATTCTTAAAAGTATTCAAAGAAATATTTTAAATCATGTTTTAATGGGACTTTCGGTTAGTCCATATGCGACTGCTTACGTTCCTCATAAAAGTTTAAAGGATAATGCTTGTGTTCATGTAGGAAAGAAAGTAATCTTGAAGCTTGATATTAAAGATTTTTTTACTCATATAGACTTTGAACTTCTTTATCGTGTTTTACCTAATTCTATTCTTCCACCATCTGTTAAAGTCTTGTTATTAAA
>CALVQN010000078.1 GCA_944358135.1 uncultured Bacilli bacterium | reverse complement strand
GAATTTTGTTTAAGTAATTTCGATTTTAAAGTAACTTACTATGACTCAGTATACAATTATGGTATACAATTGGCTGATTTAATTGTTAATACATTTTATAATTCATATAAAGATAGAAAAATTGTCGAAAAAGTATTACCTTATTTAAAAGGGAAAAATTTTAGAGTTAGCTTATTTCCTGGAAGAAAAATTAAGGGTAGAATTTCAAAAATTGAATATAATAATAATGAGAACATTTGACATTAACCGTGATTTATGTTAGAATGTTCTTACAAGACCTGAGGTAGGTAGCTAAAAGCTAAGCGTATGTTAAGTACGCTGCCCCTCAGGCATTTTTATTTTTATCACAAAAATATCAAAAATAGTAATTTATAAAAAGTATTACATTGCTTAAGTGATTATATTTGATATCTTAATATCTAGTAAACGGAATGTAGATATGTCCATAATTTGTCCACAAAATAACAATCTTTATAATATTATTAATACAATAAATACTATAAATATAAAAAGCAACTTGACCTTATATTCCAACGTGAACACATAATATTATAAATATTGTAAATCCCCATAATTCTTTAATCATAATAACATGTGGTTCGGGAAAGAAATATAAGAATTGCTGTGGAAAGAACGCATAAACAAAGGGAAAAATCAATATTAATAAAATTAAAAATTGGTTCGGATTTTTATGAAATGTCCACAATGGTTTAAAAAAGCATAAGAAAAATAAGGATGCGAACAACATTTATAATGTGGACATCCTTTTTTGTATAATATAATTTATATTTAGTAAATAATTTAAATACTAAAGGAAAGAGAAGTTTTAGTTATGTATGAAGAATATAGTAAACAGACATTACCAAGTAAAAAATATAGAGAATTATTGGGGTCTGCATTGTGTGTGTTCAATAGCAACAACTCATTTATTATTGAAAATATTTTGAGAGTAGATAATGAACACTATAATTGGTTTGACTTGATTGATAAAACTTCTGGAAATCTACTTCCAGTAATAGTTGAAACAATTATAAGTGTTACACAAAATAATAAAATTTCTATGCTGTTTAATGAATTAGTTAATACTAGAAATAGAATAGTTCATAGTTTTCAAATTACTGATGAATATGGAAATCAATTACTGGCAACCAAAGAAAAAAATGGAAATCAATACCGAATTACTGAAGAAATATTATTTGAATTTATCAAGAAGAATGAAATATTATCATCAAAGCAATGGTTAATTTTATTTTAAAACTTGCTCTTTATGTTGAAAAATTTTATAAAGGAAATTTTATATCTAAAAGTATTGGAAATAAGAAATAGTTATTTCCTTTTATTTTGTTAATATATTATGATATATTGATGATGTTTTTGGGTATTGAACTTAGAAATATTTGTATATTTATCTTTGTTTTCTTCTAGAGTATTTTCAGTTAGTAAATAAACATTTCCCTTTTCTAATGAAGTTGGTATTTCGAAATATACATCATCGATTCTATCAATTGATTGAAACATTCCATTAATATTACTTTTTTCTACATTTTCTATGTAATATGGAGTAGGTATTTCCTCATATAATAAATAGAATATATAAGCAGAATGAATAGAGCGATCAATATATAAATTTTCGTACTCTTTGTTAGTAACTTCTTTTATAGCCTCTTTAAATCCAACTCTCATATAAGAATTTAGGGTATCTTGATAATCAGTATAATAATAGTGCTCAAATAATATAAAGAAAATTAAGTATATGATTAGAGGAATAGCAGCAAACTTTTTTAAAGAAATTATTCCATAAGCAAGATAAAATGTGAGTGGAATAAAGATAATATTTATTCTATTTATTGCTCCATCTACAACAAACATTAATAATAAGCTTGTAATAAATAGACTATTTATTAATGTAAATATTGGTGATTTAAAATGATTTTTAATAGATTTAATCATTCCAAATATAATTAAAGGTATACTTATCCATAGACAATAGAATAATCCATAAGGAACTGTATAATTCAGTAAATTACCATCATTTGTACAAAGGATGTATATATTATTAGCAAACTTTTTAAAAATACTTAGAATTCCTGAATTTAAAAAAGTTATTTCTTCAAAGCGAACAGTTCCAAGCTTAGGAATAGTAATTGGTCCTAGATGAATTGTATTTAAATCAAAATAATTGATTAGTACAAATAAAATCATGGGTAAGGCTACTAAGGTGATGATTGTTAGATTAATTAATGCTTGTTTTATAGTAAATTTTTTCATTTTTATTAGTGATATATATATTACTAATATGGCAATGGGAACAAAAAAATAGGATGTTCCATAAGAATAGGTAGAAAGTCCAAAAATAATACTTGAAAGCCAAATACACCAATTCTTTTTCTTTGTGATACCATAATACAGAGCACAAATTGCCCATAAAATTAAATCAGGAAATAAATTGGATTCTAATCCCCAACGTGATTTCATTAAATGCCATGGGAATATAGCAAATATTAAGGTAAAAATAAGAGCTTTTTTATCATCAAAAGCAGATCTTAAAAAATAGTAGAATACTAGTAGAGAGATACATCCAACTAGTGCCATTGGTAATCTTATGGCTAAATTTGTCAGTCCAAAAATGTGAATAAAAGGAATCATTAAATAGGCATATAAGGCGTTTTGGCCACTACCCCAAGCGATAAAATGAACTGGATAGGATTCACCATTTCTGCCAATGCCATAATTCATAATAGACCATGCATCATAGGCAGATGAAGCTTCATCTTGATTTAATCCGACTGGATAAATATCTATGTATATTAATCTAGCAAAACACCCTAAGAAAATAACTAAAATTGCTAAAATTGAAAAGATATTTTCTTTGAGGAAAGTTTTTTTGCTTTTTGCTTTTTTAAATTTTAGGATTAGTTCAGTTGTTGGTAATAAACAAAAAATAATGGATATTAAAGTTGTAATTAAAATATTCATTTTCATACCACCTTAAAGAATACTACCAAAATTATAATCTAAAATAAATAATAAAGCAAGGTTGGCGTAAAAAAATTATTATTTTCTAGCTTTTAAAGAATAAATAGTGTACAATTATGTTAGATGGGGTTGATTACTCATGTTAAAAAATATTGATGTTAAAAATAAACTTTCTATAGTAGCTAGCAAAGAGGTTTTATCTGCTTTTTATGATCAAAAAACAAATACTTTGTTTATTCCTAGTAGTCATATTGATTATGATAAATTAGAATTATTTATTCGTGAGTATAATTATAGTGATTTAAGAATACTTTCAACTCAATTAATTAATGATGAAGTTATTGATGCTATAGTTAGTAATCAATCTCTTGTTTTTATCCAGTTGGGATGTGAAGAGGATCCTTACACTCTTACTAGGAAAGTTTTTGATCGTTTAAATTCATCGGAGAGTTTGTTTTCTATTGATACATCTTTTGTTCAAGGAGAGTATACTACTGGGGAAATGAATTATTTGCCATTTTTTCAAAAAATAGTTGTAGAAAAATATACAATAGAAGATTTATTAACTGAGAAAGTATTTACATTTTATCAAAGTATTTCTGAATATGAATTAGATTATATGAAAAAATATTTATCTAAAGGTGTTAATGTTAATTTTCGTTATGGAGATTATGCTAATATTATAAAAGTGATTTGTGGATTAAATGGTAAGAGAATTCAGTTTTCTTTAGAAAAATACGATAATTTATCTTTTTATACAAAAGAGTTTGAACAATTACTAATACAGGGGGAAAATATTTCTTTTCTGCAAGAAATAGATTTTCAGCAGTTTGTAAAAATGGATTTGCTTTTAGAATTAATGGTTAAAGATATAAAAGATTCTAATTTAAGTCCTTATGAAAAGTATTTAGGTGTATATGAAATAGCTACTCATTTTAAGGAGTATTTAGAAAATGATGCAGATAGAAAAGAAGCTAGAGAGTTAGAGTATTTATTGTTTAATGATTTTTATGTTTGTTATGGTGTTAATGAATTAATGAGAGCTTTACTTGATAAAGTTGGTATTAAAGCTTATAATGTTAAAGTGGAATTTTATAAAGATAAGGGAAAGATAAATTCTCAAGAACAAGAACAATTAGATAAGCAATTATTGTATGTTAAATTAGGAAATAAAGATTTTTATTCTAATTTACTTGCTAAAAATAGTAATGTTGCTTATCATTCTAGGCTATTAGTTAAACTTCATGATCCTAAATATGAAATAGATGGAATATTTATTGCGGATCCTACATGGGATATTTCATTGGATTATCATTTATTTGGACATTCTCTGTTAACTTTTTATGAAATGAAGCTAGAAGAACCAAGTTTTTATGAAACTGATGTTAGTATATTTGGCGTTACTAACAGTAGTGATTTTTTAGAGCTTGTTCATAGAAGAAAAAGTGCTATTTCTTATTTTTTGAAAATAATTCAAGTGATTGATTCAAGCTATTATCAGTATATAGATGCACATTATGATTTATTGGCTTATTCTAATGAAATGCTTTTGGATATTTATGAATATATACTTAAATATACTAAACATCCTGTATTGCAAGATAAAAGAAAAAAAGCTTTAAATGAATTATTTACTTATATTTATCCTTCTTTATCTGGGGAAGAAAGAGATAAATTTCATAAAGAATTAGAGCAAGAAAATTGTTTTGAGAAAGGACGAGTGTAATGGAAAATAAAGATTTAGAATTAAAATTAAATGAATTAGAAGATAAAGTAATTGATTTAGGGAGGTCTCTTTGACACTGAAAAATTAGAAAAAGAGAAGAACAAATTAGAAGAAATTACTAGAAAAGATGATCTTTGGGAAGATGTTAATTATGCCAATAAAGTTTATGAGGAACTTAAAAATGTTCAAAAAAAGTTAAAGGGTTATCATGATTTATTGGAACAAATAGGACTGTTAAGAGAATTGCTTAATATAGGGGAAGAGGTTACTTTAAAAGAAATTGAAACATTAGAAAAAGAAGTAGATGACCTTGAGATTTCTACTTTACTTAATGGGGAATATGACTTTTCTAATTGCTATCTTGAAATTCATCCTGGAGCGGGTGGTACAGAATCTTGTGATTGGGCTAATATGTTATTTAGAATGTATCAAAGATTTTTAGAAAAGAATAACTTTCAAATAAAAGTGATTGATTATCAAGATGGTGATGAAGCTGGTATTAAGAGTGTTACGATACAAGTTAGTGGTGCTTATGCTTATGGCTATTTAAAGGTAGAGAATGGTGTACATCGTTTGGTTAGAATAAGTCCATTTGATTCTAATAAGCGACGTCATACTTCTTTTGCTTCTGTTACGGTAACGCCTGTTTTTGATACAAATGTAAACGTTGAAATTAAAGATGAAGATTTAAAAATTGATGTATATCATTCAAGTGGTGCAGGAGGTCAATCTGTTAATACAAGTAATTCGGCAGTAAGAATAACTCATTTGCCAACAAAAACGGTTGTTACCTGTCAAACCGAGCGAAGTCAACTTAGAAATAAAGAGATTGCTATGGAATTATTAAAGAGTAAGTTGTATCAAAAAGAGTTAGCAGAACAAGAGAAAAAGAAAAAAGAAATTAATGGTGATGTTAGCAGTATAGATTTTGGAAGTCAAATTAGAAGTTATATACTAGAACCTTATAAATTAGTTAAAGATCATCGTTCTAAATATGAATCAACAGATCCAGTAAAAGTGCTTGATGGGGATATTATGCCTTTTATTAAAAGTGTTCTTAAATTAAAACAATAATATTT
>CALVQN010000077.1 GCA_944358135.1 uncultured Bacilli bacterium | reverse complement strand
TCATCTCTTGGATCTCTTAGAGGTGATATTAATGACTTGATAATATCTTCTAAAGTATAAACATCAGTAGATAATTCTTTGCTTGTAGACTCTAAATTTATGTTTTGTAATTCTTCTTTTATTTTAGAAGTCCCGATGTCCTTTTCTGTTAAATTATATTTTTTTAATAACTCTTTTGTTATATTATAGCTTTCAGGGTGGATTGATGTCTTATCAAGTATATTAGTTCCTTCTGGTATTCTTAAGAATCCTATTGCTTGTTCATATACTTTATCACTAAATACTTTAGATAGTTCTTTTCTAGTTAAAATACTGCCCACCTTTTCTTTATATGCTAAAAGCTTATCAATCATTTTTTTATTTAATCCAGATATATAAGATAGTAGTTCTCTTGATGCTGTATTTACATTTACACCAACTTGGTTAACGGCAGTAGATACTACAAATTCTAACTCTCCATCAAGTTTTTTAGGAGTTACATCATGTTGATACATTCCAACCCCTATACTTTTGGGATCAATTTTCACTAATTCGCTTAGCGGATCTATTAGTCGTCTAGCAATTGATACAGCACTACGCTCTTCAACGTGTAAATCAGGGAATTCAGTTTGAGCAAGTTTAGATGCTGAATAAACACTGGCACCTGCTTCATTCACAATTATATAAGATACTGTTTTTGGCGATTCCTTTATTACTTTAGCTACAAATGCTTCACTTTCACGGGAAGCTGTACCATTACCTATGGCTATAATATCAATATTATATTTATTGATTAAATCTAATATCTTTTTCTTTGAGCCTTCAAAGTCATTTTTGGGTTCATGTGGATAAATTACATCAATATGGAGTAATGCTCCTGTTGGAGAGATAACCGCTAGTTTACACCCTGTTCTAAAGGCTGGATCAAATCCTAAAACAGTTTTGCTTTTTATCGGTGGTTGCATTAGTAGATTCTTTAAGTTTATACCAAAGTTTTTTATCGCTACGTCCTCAGCTTTCTCTGTTAGTTCTGCTCTAATTTCTCTTTCTACACTTGGGAGTATTAATCTTTTTAGAGCATCAGTTATACTTTCCTTTAATAATTTTGTTGTTTCAGGATTGTTTTTATGAATTAGTTTTCGCTCTAAAAAAGATTCAACTTCTTCTATTGGAACTTCAATATCTACTTTTAATATTCCCTCTTTTTCTCCTCTATTTATTGCTAATAATTGATGGGGTTTAACCCAGGTTACTTTTATCTCATAATTATAATATATTTCATATGTTCCTGATTCATCTATAGCATTTTTCTTTTTACTAGACTTTAATATACCATTTTTATATAAATAACTTCTTATATATTTACGAAAACTGGCGTTATCTGAAATATTTTCTGCAACAATGAAACAAGCTTGCTCTAAAGCAAATTCTATAGTTGGCACTTTGTCATTTAAAAACTTCTTAGCAACTTCCAATATATCTTTATTCTCTCTAAATATTTCTTTAGCTAAAGGCTCTAATCCTAATTTAATCGCTTCTGTTGCTTTAGTCTTTTTCTTTTCTTTAAATGGTCGGTATAAATCTTCTACATCTACTAGTTTTTCCGCATTTAAAATACTTGTTTTTAATTCTTCTGTAAGCAATCCCTTCTCATCAATTAAACGGATTACATCTTCTTTCCTTTTTAATAAATTCACTTGATAGGTATAGACCTCATTGATTTTGTTTATTTCATTTTCATTTAAAGCCCCTGTTGCTTCTTTTCTATATCTTGCTATAAATGGAATTGTCGCTCCTTCACTTAATAAATTTAAAGTGTTTTTTACTTGATATTCTTTTATGTTTAGTTCTAAACATATACTTTTTATTATTCTTTCATTCATTATTTAGCCTCCAGATTTTAACTATAGCATATTTTTTTGGAAGAAGCAATTAAATTTGCTTTTGTTTCCTCTTTTTCTGTGGTATACTTATTTTATAGTAGGGATTAGATATTTCACACCAATAAGAAGTTCCTCACCATTCTTAACAGTTTAATTCCTTGATTATCTAAACATATAATAATGACGCGTCTAGTCTTGTATATAGAAGCTATAGCATTATTTTGGCCTAGGATTATCCCTGGGCTTTTATTTTAGGTTGATTTTCTCTGTTTTTATTATTATAATAGAAACTTATAGAAAAGAGATTATTATGATACATAGTGAGTTAATGTTTTTTGAAATTATTAGGTTGTATACTTCTTATACTGGGAAGGAACAAGTAGATTATGAAAAATTAGAAAGTGCTTTTTATTCTTTGGAAGAATTAGCTAGTAACTTCTTTCAAATATCTGTTCATTATGTCTTTGAAGAAGAATTAGAGAATTTAGAAGAACAATATGGTTTTTTGTTTACTATTGATAGTGAGGGTATAGGCTTTTCGGTAGAAGATGCGAATGTTATTCGGGCTGAAATATATTCTCATTTAGCTGGTGAAGATATACAATTTGATGCAGATTTAGATATAGTTATTCAAAACATGAGCATTTATCACGATTTGGATATTCCTGCTCCTACTAAAGATTATCAAGAAATATTTGATTGTAATGCAACCATTATTAAGAATTACTCTGTTTTAGCTAAGCAAGAAAGTAGAACAGGGAAAATATCTTTAGCTTCCTTTTTTCTATTGAAAAGTTTTGTTGAGTATTTTACACAGTTTTATGGTAAATTAAGGTATGAAGATTTTCCTAAACTTAAAGTTGTTTTTGCTTATTATAATAATTTATATCTTTTAGATGGAGATAGCGATGTAATTAATGCTAGTTGGTATGTTGCTTTATTTTCTAAAGATGAGAATCAAATGAAATCTCTATTTTATGATCGTTTATTTATGTTAGTTAGTAATGAAGAAGAAGAATATGAAGATGATGCAGAAGAATTAGAGGAATATATGCCTGGAGATGAAAGTGATGAAGATGATTTTCTTTTTGATGATATAACTGTTTCTGAAAATGACTATGATGAGGAAGATATCTTCTTTCAACATTATTTAGTTTTATTAAATGGGTATTTAAAAGGAATAGATAAGGGAGCAATTAAAGATATCCTTACTATGAAAAAATATTTGTTAATTGCGATTAATCCTAATATAGAGAATCATTTCTTTTTACATGGTTCTATCGATAATTTAGAGTTACCTCAGGTTGAACAATATGAGATTGCTGAAAGTAGTTTTATGTTTTTGTATTTAACTTGTAGGGAAGTAGTAGATAATTTTCATTATCGTGATTCAGATGTTAATGTAAATATTTATGCTGATATGATAATTAGTGCTATATTTATTAGAAGCTTTTTAGATTTATGTATTGATGTTAGTGCTTTAAAAGAAGTTGAAAATCAAATTACTAGTAGTGAGTTTTATAAAAATCCAGAATATAAACTAGCTACTTCTTTAGTAGATGATATCATCTTTAAAGAAGATTTGCATTTTTCTAGAAATGCACATTAATACTTGTTAAACAAGCAAGTTTGTGGTAAACTATACTAGTTTTGTAGAAAGAAAGGAGCGATTTTTATGGAAAAAATCATAAATATTGCTGTGGTTGCCCATGTTGATGCTGGTAAAAGTACATTAGTTGATGCTTTACTTGAACAAAATGGTGTATTTAATTCTCATGAGGTTGTTCAAGAAAGAGTAATGGATAGTAATGATCTTGAAAAAGAAAGAGGCATTACTATTTATTCAAAGAATTGTGCTATTCGTTATAAAGATTATAAAATTAATATTGTGGATACTCCTGGTCATGCTGATTTTTCAAGTGAAGTAGAACGTATTATGAGAACTGTTGATACTGTTATTCTTTTAGTTGATTCTGCTGAAGGACCTATGCCTCAAACACGTTTTGTTTTAAGTAAAGCATTGGAGCAAAATTTAAAACCAATTTTATTTATTAATAAAATTGATAAAAAAGATGCTAGACCTTTAGAAGTGGTTGATATGACTTTTAATCTCTTTATGGAACTTAATGCGACTGATGAACAATTAGATTTCCCTATTGTTTATGGAATTGCTAAAGAAGGAATTGCTAAACTTTCAATAGACAGCGAAAGTAATAGTATTGAACCACTTTTAGAAACTATATTAAAACAAGTTGAACCTTTTAAAGGAAATGAGAATGATCCTTTACAGCTTCAAATATCAAATCTTGATTATGATGATTATATTGGTAGACTTGGTATCGGTAGAATTAATAAAGGAAAGGTTAAAAATGGAGAGGTTGTTACTTTAATAAAGAATGATGGTAAAGAAGAGTCATTTAGAATTAGTAAATTATTTGTTAATGAAGGCATTAAAAGAGTAGAAAAAGATGTTGCTTATTTTGGGGATATTGTGATTATTGCTGGATGCACAGATATTTCTATTGGTGATACAATTTGTGAAAAAGGTGTAATCGATCCACTTCCTCCTATTCATATAGAAAAGCCAACTCTGTCTATGAATTTTTTGGTTAATTCTTCTCCTTTTGCTGGTAGAAGTGGTAAATTTTTAACTTCTCGGCATATTAGAGAAAGACTTTTAAAAGAGTTGGAGACTAATGTAGGACTTGTTGTTGAAGAATTAGAAGGAACCGATGGATTTAAAGTTAGTGGTCGTGGTGAACTTCATTTATCTATATTACTTGAAAATATGAGACGTGAGGGTTATGAACTTTCTGTTTCAAAACCAGAAGTATTATTTGAAGAAAGAGATGGGGTTAAATATGAGCCTTTTGAAAAAGTAATCATCAATGTTCCTAATGATTATTCTGGTACAGTTATAAATGATTTACAGGAGAGAAAAGCTTCTTTAGAAGTAATTACTAATAATGAAGAAAATAATTATGTTCATTTAGAGTTTAGTGCTCCTACTAGAGGATTAATTGGATATCGTAGTGCCTTTATTACAAATACTAAGGGTGAAGGTGTTATGGTTCGAAGTTTTTCAGAATATAAGCCTTATGTTGGAGCAATTGCTAGAAGAAAAAATGGAGTACTTGTTTCTATGGAAAATGGTAAAGCTTTAGGATATTCTTTGTGGAACTTGGAAGATAGAGGTACTCTTATTATTGAACCTGCAACTGAAGTATATGTGGGTATGATTATTGGTATTAATAATCGTGATAATGATTTAGACGTTAATCCTTGTAAAAATAAAAACTTAACTAATACAAGAGCTAGCGGAAGTGATGAGGCGATTAACTTGACTAAACCTAAAAAATTTACTTTAGAAGAAGCTCTAGAATTTATTGAAGATGATGAACTTGTTGAAGTTACGCCTACTGATATAAGACTAAGAAAGAAAATACTTGATCCTAAAGATCGATTTAGAGGAAATAGATAATTGGTAAAGAAAAATGATCGTGAAATATTCTTACGATCATTTTTTAATTACTTTAATTCTTCAATCTCTTCGTTACTTAAGCCTGTTGCTTTTGCTATTTTAGAAATAGGCATACCCATGTCTAAAAGATTTTTAGCTGTTTGAAGAAGTTTTTGGTGTTCTTCATTACGCCCTTCTAGTATCCCATCTTCTCAAGATGCTAAGATTCTTTTCATCATTTACAAATCTTTTCATAAATTTTAGTGCTTTTCCATTTTGTTCACTATTTTCCTTTTATATTTATTTTAAAATTTAATAGAGCTTTTATTTAATATTTTCAATTTCCTCAACAGGCAAATTTGTAATATCTGATATATCTTTTATAGAAAAACCCTTTTTAAGCATATTCTTTGCTGTTTCAATTAATCCTTCTTCCTTTGCATTTCTCTCGCGATCTTTAATACTATCAAAGATACTAAGATTTTTTTCATCATTTACAAATCTTTTCATAAATTTTAACGCTTG
>CALVQN010000076.1 GCA_944358135.1 uncultured Bacilli bacterium | reverse complement strand
TTTGCAGAAGAAGGTATTTTGCTAAAAGACCAAATATTAGCAGATAATCCAACAATAGATAATAGTAGAAGTGGTGATATAACAGGAGTATTAACAGATAATACAACAGGGACGTTATATACAGCAGAAGATGATTGGGGAACAAGTTATTTTTATGCAGGAGAAGTAGATAACAATTGGGTAAGATTTGCAGGATTCTATTGGAGAATTATCAGAATTAATGGAGATGGAAGTATAAGACTCATCTATAGTGGAGATAGCTCAAGTGGACCAGTAGAGACAGGAGAAGATACACAGATAGGAATAAGTGCATTTAATGAGCAAAGAGACGATAATGCGTATGTAGGATATATGTATGGAAGTACAGGGCAAAGTAGTTATACACCAACACATGCGAATAATAATAATAGTACAATAAAAGGAGTATTAGATAACTGGTATAAAACAAATATAGTCGATAAAAACTATTCGCAGTATGTAAGTACTGAAGCAGGATTCTGTAATGATAGGAAAACGCAAAGTGGAGTAATTTCTGACTATGGAACAACAGGCTATGGAACAAATGCTACAACATATGCACCTCTTGGAAGATTAATATCAAATGGAAGTTGGAAAAGTAGTCAAACACCAAGCTTAAAATGTAGTCAAATAGCAAATGATATGTTCACAGTAAGTGGAAGTAATAAAGGAAATAGAACACTAAATTTTTCAATTGGATTAATCACCAGTGATGAAGTGGTTCTAGCAGGGGGATTTGGAGGAAGCACTAATACAAATTATTATTTATATACTGGACAATATTATTGGACCATGTCCCCGTATTATTTCTATATAGGTGGTTATTCTTATGTTTTTTATGTGTTTTCAGATGGTCACCTTTCTGGTTCTAGTGTGAATGGCACGTATGGTGTACGTCCTGTCATAAACCTAGATAAAAATGTAACTATATCAAGTGGTGATGGTACGATTGATAATCCTTATGTAATTGAGACTTAATAAAAACAAGAAATTTAAAATCTTGTTTTTTGTTTGACAATTTTTTTAAATCCAATGATATATAATCATGTTGGTGATAATATGATTATATATATTGATTTATTAATAATAATTAATTTCTTATTTGATTTTTTACTATTGCTGACAATAAATGTAGCGTTAAAAAGATATAGTAAAATATATAAGCTAATTTTAGCATCTTTATTTGGAGAATTAACTCTATTAAGTTTATTTATCCCTATATCTAGTGTAGTATTTACGATATTAAAGATAATCATGGGAGTTATTATGGTTTTAATCGCTTTTGGCTATAAAAACATAAAATATACATTATATAATGTAATTTATTTATACATGGTAAGTATTATATTAGGAGGATTTATCTATTATTTAAACACAGAATTTAAAAATATAAATTATTTAATTATTCTTTTAATAAGTCCTATTATTCTTTATGTATTTATAAAAAGTATAAAAGAATTAAAAAAAATAAAGAACTATTATTATCAAGTTAAAATTATTTTTAAAGATGATTATGAATTAAATTTAACAGGATTTTTAGATACAGGAAACAAACTAATAGATCCCATAACCAATAAGCCAATTATATTAATAAATAAAAAGAAAATAAAAGGAAGTATTCATATTAGAAGTCCAATGTATGTACCATATAATGCTTTAAATCATCATGGATTACTTGAATGCATCAAACCAAAGTATATCATGATTCATGATAAGAAATTAACGAATTATTTAATTGGTTTAAGTGAAGATTCATTTAAACTAAATGGTATAGACTGTTTGTTAAATTATAAGATATTGGAGGATATATGATAAATAAAATACTTTTATGGTTGAAAGAAAAATATAACGAATGTTTCTTTGTTGGCTCATCAGATAAATTACCACCACCACTAGAAGAAAGTGAAGAAAGAGACTGCATAATTAAAGCAGGAAAAGGGGATATAGAAGCAAAAAATAAACTTATAGAACATAATTTAAGACTAGTTGTATTTTTAGCCAAAAAATATGAAAATACTGGATATGATGTTGAAGACTTAGTTAGTATTGGTTCTATTGGTTTAATTAAAGGCATAAACACGTACAAATTAGACAAAAATATTAAATTAGCTACTTATGCATCTAGATGTATTTCTAATGAAATTTTAATGTTTTTAAGAAAGAATAAAAAAAGAAGAGGGGAGATAAGTTTTGAAGATGCCCTAAATTATGATGCTGAAGGAAACGAACTTCATTTAGAAGATATATTAGGTACAGAAATAGATTACGTCCCCAATGAATATGAAAAAACTTTAAATAAAGAAATCTTATCAAGAGAAATTAATACGCTTGATGAGAGAGAAAAAGAAATTATGACGTTAAGATATGGACTCAATAACACGGAGGAATACACACAAAAAGAAGTTGCAGAAAAATTAGGAATTTCTCAAAGTTATATTTCTAGAATAGAAAAGAAAGTAATAAAAAAATTAAAACAGACTATGAAATTATAGCCTGTTTTTTTCTTATTCTAAACCAGTATCTGTTGGTGGAGTAGTATTATCAGAACCACCATCACCACCAGGATCTACGATATCTCCTATATTACTATCCATATTTGTATTAACTTGAATAGTAAGTCCATTACTCATATTATCTTTAAAAATACTATAAGCAGATTTAATAACAAAAGTATAACTAGTTCCTGGAGTAGCACTATAAGTGAAATAGTTATTAGTTGTATATCCAAGACTGATTAATTGATCACCATTTTGTAAGTATACCTGATATCCAATAGTACCAATATTAGAATTATTATAACTGATTCTAGCATCATAATATTGTTGAGCATATTTACTGTAATAATCACTAAAGTATCCATTAAAGTATTCTTCTAAATAAGTTGGATCAATTGCATCTGGAGTATCTATTGCATCCCAACTAAGTCTAATGGTTGAACCATCATAAGTAGATGTTCCATTAGTAGGATCTTCCAAAGTACTAAATCTAGTAGAAACTTCAGTAGGCTCATAACCAGCCTTAAATAGCTCAGTAGATTTCAAATTACTTGGAGTATGTTCACTAGCTAGTTGAAGTGGATAAGTACCAAGTTCAATTGTTGCAGATACAACTCCACTAGGTTGCTCAAAGCGTGAATTAGTTTTATATATCTTTTTAGCAACAGCAGCCATAATTCTTGTTCTAGCAGCATTACCAGAACTAGTAGTTAAATATCCTTGATCATTACGATCGTATCCATACCACAAACCAATGGAATAGTCTGGAGAATAAGTAATATTCCAATGGTTAGGAGTAGCACTTCTAGGTATTCCTAAAGCATCAGCAGAAGCAGCATCAATAGTCGATGTACCACCTTTAGCAGCTATATCCGTACCACTTATACTAAAGTTACCACCAACACCACTAGCACCAGCATCAACTAAAATATCAGTAATCATATATGCGGTCTCTTCACTCATTACTCTAGTTTGTTCCACAGGGTGATTAATGACTTCTTCAGTTTCTATATATATAACTTTAGTAAATGAATAAGGCTCTATATAAATACCGCCACGTCCAAATGCAGCATAAGCAGCCGACATTGAAAGAGGATTAGTACCATCAAAGCCACCTAAACCAGCAGATTCATATAATTCATCACCAAAATCAATACCTAAACTATGAGCAAACTCTGCAATTTTATCAATTCCTACTTCATCAGCTACTTGTTGAAAAGCTTGAATTGCAGGAACATTTCGAGAATTAACTAAAGCTCTACGCATCGTTACTTCGCCCCAATAAGAACGATCTGCATTAACAATAGAACCGCCCTTAGTATAAGTCCATGGTTGATCTAAGAAAAGAGTACCTGTAGAACCATTTAAGTATTCTATATAAGGTCCATAATCAAAAATGATTTTTGCCGAACTTCCTGGTTGCCTAGAAATTCCATTATATTCAGGTCCTACTGCTCTATTTGTTCCTGTTGGAGCATAATTCCTCCCACCCGATAAAGCTAAAATTGAACCATCTTCAGTACTTGTAACAGCCATACCAAATTGGACAGTGTCATTAACAAATTCATATAATTCTCCTGTTTCAAGTAAATGAAGTGTATCTTGAATATCTGGATCTAATGTTGTATAAATTTCCATAGGAACTTGTCTAGGATTATCTCCAGTCTCTTTCTGTACTTGTAATAGCACAAAATCAATAAAAGCTTGATAATTATCACTATTGCTTTCACTAGTATGATCAGCAAGCAAACTTTCTACTGGTATAGATTCTGCAAAAGCTCTTTCTTCTTCTGTAATATAACCATGTCTTACCATTAAACTTAAAACAGTAGAACGTCTATTAGTACATCCCTCAGGATTAGTATAAGGATTATATAAAGACGGGTTATTAAACATGCCAACAAGTAAACTAGCCTCAGCAAGTGTTAAATCAGAAACAGATTTACCGAAGAAATATTGACTACCTTGTTCAACACCATTAATAGAAGCATAATTAGTAGAGCCACCATCAAGCCATTGACTATTTAAGTAAAACTCAATTATTTCTTCTTTTGTATAACTAGCTTCTAGTTTAAATACAGCCATATAAATATCAGTAAATTTACGAATAATACCTTCAATACCTGTTGCAATATTGCTAGTGTAAGTATTTTTAATTACTTGCATGGACAAAGTAGAAGCACCACCTGCATCTTGACCTGCGAGTTGTCCAAGACTTGCTCGAATAAATCTTGCAGCATCAAAGCCATTATGTTGGAAAAATCTAGAATCTTCAGTAGCAATTAAAGCATCAACTAATACTTGAGGTAAATCACTATAGGTAACTAATTCTACATTTTCATTACCAATTCTAGTTAATTCATCGCCGTTTCTATCATATAATACAGTTGGCTCTTTTGTGTATAATTCTTGAGCTACAAAATCAGGTGATGTAATGATAATATATAAAGCAAAAGCCAGTATAAGAGAAGCAATAAGTATACCTAAGCTAATAATAACAATGAGTACTGTATTTTTAACTTTTCCCTTTTTCTTCTTTTTCTTTTTAGAACCACTTTCTTGAGCTACAATAGTCTTCTTCTTTTTTATTTTAATCTTTGGTATTTTCAAAATAACCAACTCCTTTATAAGCATCTTTTATACCTTTTAAATAATCAATACCAATATTATAATTATATTTTAATGGATAACCTAACTCTAAAATAACTGAGTAGGGAATGCTTTTTCTTTCATTATTATGAATAAATTCTATTAAATCCTCACCTTTAAACAAATAATATCCATCATTCATACTAATAATTAAAAAAGCAATACCACCATGTTTAATAATATTTTCCATATGTCTAATTTGGTGATCATGAATATTACTGAGAGGAAAACTAGTTTTAGATTGACACTCCTTTGCATCAAATTCAATATATTTTCCTTCAAAAATCCCATTATAATCAAGAGTAGATGGCTCTTTAAAATAAGCTTTATTAATGACTGCGCCATGTTTATAATCAACATCGACCACTCCTATAGGGGTAGGCTTTTTATAAATAATTGCTAAGTCATGTTCTAAGTAATATTTACAAGCATCATTAATTAAGCCCTCTAAGTCCATACCTCGATTCTTATAATTAATTTCTTTTTTATAACTCTTTTTAATGTTGTTAGGATACTTCATGCACTTCACCTTAATTCATTATACTATAAATGACTCAAAATATCTACTTCGCACCACAATTTTACTGTATATTGACAGCAAATATTTACATTTTATAACCAAAAAACATTTATATTAACATTTTTTTAGTTTAAGATAGACATTTAGCTTAGATGTATAAAGATTAGTGCAAAAATATGTTAAGGAAATAAAGAAA
>CALVQN010000075.1 GCA_944358135.1 uncultured Bacilli bacterium | reverse complement strand
CCAAATGTTACAATCTTAGGTAAAGCAATCGGTTTATATCGTAAATTTTAAAACTCAGAAATGAGTTTTTTCTTTTTTCATCCACAATATTTACCTACTAAATAATCTATGCTATAATTATATAGGTGATAGTATTGAAAAAAGAAAAGAAAAAACGGAAATTAAAATGGAAAAATCTTATAGTTTTACTTATTTTAATTATAGCTTTTATATTTTTAATCAAATCAGGAGCTGATCTAATTAATTATTTTATTGATACAAACAAAGCAACAAAAGAAATAGAAGAAATAGAAACTGTAACAAAAGTCGAAGTAATAGAAGATAATGAAAACACGGAAATAATAGAACCGGTAGAAGAAGAACCAATATTTAGTCCCTATTGGGATTATATCAAAATGAGCTTAATCAGTGTTAACTTTGATGAACTATTAAAAATAAACAATGAAACTAAAGGATGGATTCAAGTAAACGGTACTAATATTAACTATCCATTTGTACAAACAGATAACAATGATTATTATTTAACCCACTCTTTCTATAAATATTACAACCAAGCTGGATGGGTATTTATGGATTACAGAAATGATCCAATAAATTATGATAAGAATACTATACTTTATGCTCATGGAATGAACACAGAGATTATGTTTGGGACGCTCAAAAACATTTTAAGTAGCAACTGGTATGATGATGTAAATAATCATGTAATCAAACTATCAACCCCAACAGAAAATACTTTATGGCAAGTATTTAGTGTATATCACATACCAACAACAAATGATTACATCCAAACAGAATTTACATCAGATGAAGAATATCAAAATTTTTTAAACTTAATCAAAGAAAGAAGCGCTGTAGAATTTAGTGCAAAAGTTAATACCAATGATAAAATACTTACTCTATCAACATGTTACAGTAAAACAGATAAAGTAGTAATGCACGCTAAACTAATAAAAAGAGAAACTAGAACTTAATCACTAGCTTCTTTTAATTTATCATAAACACTTGTTAATATCTCATATCTACCATTTAAAACAGAAATATAAAAATTCTTTCTAATATTACTCATACCTTCAATATTTAAAATAAACTCTTTAATTTTAGCTATATCTATATTAGGAAATACTCTTAATAAAGCTTCATTACAATTATTGTCTTTCCTACTTTTAATAAACTCAAAATAATGTTTTTTCTTATTATTTATTTTAAAACATGAATAAACATTATAAATAATATTTCTTAATTCAGTATCATTTAACTTACTAATTTCTTCATCTTCTAATAAAGGATTTAAACACGAACCATTATCATAAATAGGAGCAAACATCATTGTTTTATCCAATTTATTATACAAAAACCCCCAATTCCCATTGTGTCTATCCGCATTTCCAATTAAAGCATCAATAATAAACATATCCCAAAATTTATCTATAATCATAATATTAAATTCATCTTCTAATTTCTCTATTATTTCTATAATATCACTTAACTCTGTATCTATTATTTTATCAACATTAACACTTAATAATAAACTTTCAAATTCATATAACTCTAAATTTTCACTAGTAAAATCTTCACAAGCACAAACAATCTTTTCTTTATCCTCATATTTATATATACCAAGTATTGTATTTTGAGTATTAAATCCACTCATTTTAAATATATTACTACCTATATATTCTGAATAAGCATTTTTTAAATATTTATTATTAGGTATTGGTTCTGGAAACTTAACTAAATATTTCTTATGACTATAAATCATAGTTTTCTTTTTCTCATTACCACCATAAAAATTAGGTTCTTCATAAGCTTCAGAAAAATTAATCATTTTCTTCACCCTCAAATTATATTGAAAAAGAATAACTCTAAGCTATTCTATCTATCCATTATCTAAAACAAAATCTTCTAACCCAGGAACAGTATTAAGAAGAAAAGAAAGTTCAGTAGCTACCATTTCTACTTCTGATACATCACCCACAATATATCCATCAAGCATACTTACATCTACATCATCAAATATATGATTAAAATGTTTATTACACTTAACTATTTTATCTAAATATCTTTTAGCTTCCTTAAAATTCGTTTGTTTATAATAATACACAAAGAAAGGAACTAACATACTTAAACTTTCTTCAGGATATTTCTGATAAAGCTTCTTTAAATTACTTTCATCTTCCATGTAAGCATATAATCCCATGAGTAAATATCTAGCACCACTACCATCACGATTATCTAATCTAAGTATTTCTCTTGCTAAATCTATAGCTTTATTTATCATACCTAGTCCTGCATAAAAACAAGCTAAATTATACATACCATGAATATATGGTTTAGTCTCTAATATTAAAGAAAATTCACCAATATGATCTTTATTAAAGAAACCATTCTTCTTTAATAATTCTCTCTCCCCTTTTAAAGCATCTTCTATAACAAGCATAGCTTTAAGAGGATTATCCTCATAAGCAGCTAACATAATTTTAGCTTCAAAAAAATCAGGATATTCTTCTAATGCTTTATGAATATATTTAATTTCTTCTTTCTCACTTTTAGCACTATCCACTTTATCTAACCATTTATAAGCTTTCTCTAAAGCAGGATCTATGTCCTTAGAATAAAGATCTGAAAACATTTTAGCTATCCCTGCTAAATCTTCTTCACTTAAATTCATATCCAATTCATCAAAATCTTGTTTAACTTTTTTCATTTACACCACTTCCTACCATAATTCTAACAAGAATAGATAAGAATAGCAAGACTAAGATGCAGAAATAATATACGGATCACTATAAGTCCCTGTTCCTCCCATAACTGCAATATTAGATTTTAAATAAACAGTAGGACGAACCCCAAAAGAGAAATGGGCCGAAAAATCATCACGAGTATTACCCACATGATTTACATGAAAAACAATAGAACTACTCGAAGAACGAGGAGCAAGCAACCATTGACTAGAATCAGTTTTAAGCCAATTACTACTAACACATGATGTAGAAGCATAACTTTCCAACTGATAAGTTCTAGCACAACTACTAGCAAGTGCTGCATACCCATAGTCACTTGGATACATAAGTCCTACTTTCCCAACCCAATTCACTGGATTTCCACTATATACAGTTGTACTTCTTTCTGCTTCATAAAGAGTATCTGAAGTTGCTCTATAATCTCTATTCCGCCTAAACTCCATATTATACTTTCTATCATTTCTCTTGCTGTCGCATTAATTCCCTTTTCACTAAAATAACATGTTTTTGTTCTATCATCAAAAACATTACATATACTATCAACCGAATTTAAATAACCAAAATTTAAGCTGTTTTGCAAAACTTCTGTACTCCAATTACTAGTCCCCCAATTACCTGATATACCCCAAGCTAACCCATCTAATGTTTCATTCCTAATCAATTTCACCAAATTTTGTGTTCCATCGTTCTCCGTTTCTACATTAAACACTCCAATAATTCTCCATAATTCATCATTAAATAATACATAATTATTAGGATTACTTCCTTGATATCTATATCCATTTTCATTTACTAAACAATCTTTTGCTTCTTCATCACTAGTTGGAGTACTTGTGCATGCTTTACTAATTAAATAATCAGCAAAAGATTGATTAATATTATCAACAAAGTTAACAGTACATGTTGTAGCTTCAACACTATCTACTTCTACCACCCAATTTACATAATCAAACTTAGCCTCAGCTCCGTTTGTACAAGTTACACTATCCAGTGTATACTCGCTGTCTTTACTAGGAAATGTATTTGATGATGTACCATTAATAGTTGCAAGTATATTTATACCGCTTTGTGTAAAATCCAAATAACATTTTGCTCCTTTAAGTAAATGGAGTTACACTTAATGCTTGTGTATCATTATTCCAAGATAACGATACATTAGCATCTTCGCCATTTAACTCACAATAAGAGGTATCTTCTAAAGTATAGTTTCCATTTGAAAGTGATTCTACTTCTTCTCCATTTACAGTGATACTTTCAATTTTCAAATCATATGGAATATAATTAATTTCACTATGAATTAAAGGTGTTGTTGCAACGCTTCTATATTTAGCTCTTGTAAAATTAAGTATGATTGCACTTATGATGAGTACTGCTATTACTCCTATAATAATATTTCTTTTTACATGACTTCTTTTTAAAGTTTCAATCTCCATAATATCCCTACTTTCTTTAGCATCATAACATATCTTCCTTTATATTTCATTACATTCGACAAAACATGTCAAAATTTCTCATATAATACATATTGTATTATTCTATGTTATATTTCTAGTATACAATAATATTGAGGATAATTCGATATATTTTTCAATATTTCAGCCAAAATATTTTTAAGTTCCATAATAATGCGATAATCTTTTTATGGAGAGTTTGTTATGAATTATGGAATAAAATTAAAAGATTTAAGAGACTTATATGAATTAACTCAAGAAGATGTAGCTAAAGTATTAAAAATTGCTAGAAGCACTTATAAGCAATATGAACAACAATATGACACTATACCAATTAAACATTTAAATACTTTATGCAATCACTTTAAAATATCTATTGATTATATATTTGATTTAACTAGTATTAAAAGATATAAAGACGAAATAAATAGAATAAATACTAAAATAAGTGGACAAAGATTAAAAGAACTTAGAAAAGAATTTAATTTAACTCAAGCTAAACTAGCTAAAAAATTAAATATAGCAAATACCATAATAAGTGAATATGAAAGAGGGCACTTCCCTATTAATACTGCTACTCTTTATTCCCTTAGTACTAAATTTAATATATCCAGTGATTACTTACTAGGAAAAACAAATAAAGTTAAATATCTAGAAAAAGAGAAAGAATTAACTGCTTAAATTCTTTCTCTTTTATTCTTTATAATATTTTTGATTCTTGCTAGTTGGTTTATCTGGAATAGTTAATTTAACTAAACCATTTTCTATAGCAGGGTTTAAATAAGTATTTCTAAATGTTTCTCTAGATTTGATTCCTAATTCATCCATAATTTCTAAAGCACTCATTGGAATATCACTCATAGCATCTAACAATCTTCTAGTATTTTGATTCACAATACCTATACTTTTACTTGAACTATCCATTAACATATTCAAAGACTCATTAATCATGCGAAGCATAAATTCTATAAATAAAGTAGAATTTCCTTCATGATTACAAATATCTATAACTTGATAATATTCATCTTGATATCTTTTAATTTGTGATTCTAGTGGCATATAAAAAAATAATTCCTTCCAATTACCTAAAATAACATTTTGCCACAATCTTGCCATCCTTCCATTTCCATCACTGAAAGGATGAATAAACAAAAATTCATAATGAAAAACACTAGATAAAATAAGAGGATGGATAGAATCTTTATTTTCCTTCAACCAACAAAACAAGTTTTTAATCAATTGGTCTACCATTTCTGGACCAGGAGCCATAAAAATATATTTATCTTTATCAAATACTCCTTCCTTACCAAGCCTATATTTTCCAGAATCTTCTATTAACAAATTCATCATAACCCCATGAACCTTTTTCAAATCTTTTACACTATATGGATTAATTAAATCCATCATTTCATAAGCTCGATAAGCATTTTTTACTTCCAATATTTCTTTTTTTGGTCCTGCAACCAATTTATCATTAATAATATCTTTTACTTGTTCAAAGCTCAGAGAATTAGCTTCTATAGCTAAAGAAGAATGAATTGAACGAATCCTATTATTTTTTCTTAAAATTGGCATTCTATTTAAATTTTTATAATTATCCATTCTTCCCAAATTTTCCATGATACTAGATATATATGACAACATATTATTTGTAACAGTAAAAGGTGGTACATAATCTTTCAAACAATCACCTCATTTATCACATCAATTATATCATATGGAAGAAATTCATTCAATCATCTTGCTTAAATCATACTTAATATCTTGCTTAATTTTATTATGCAAGATTATTGATGCATTAATAAATTTTCATCTTCACTCTTTAATTTATCTACTTC
>CALVQN010000074.1 GCA_944358135.1 uncultured Bacilli bacterium | reverse complement strand
CAAACATTAATAGTAGAAACAAAAGAAGTAGATGCTGATACAACCTATCATTACACATTAGAGATAGAATTTGTAGAGACAAATGCAGATCAAAATCATAATGAGAATAAGACATTTAGTGGAAGAGTGGTTGTTGAGTTTGCAGAAGATGAAGTATTATTAAAAGATCAGATATTAGCAGATAATCCAACAATAGATGATAGTAGAAGTGGTGAAATAACAGGACCACTTACTGAAAATACAACAGGAACATTATTTACAGCAGAAGATGATTATGGAACAAGTTATATATATGCAGGAGATGTAGATAACAACTGGGTAAGCTTTGCAGGATTTTATTGGAGGATAATACGAATCAATGGAGATGAAAGTATTAGAATGATATATTCAGGAGATAGTTCTAGTGGGCCAGTTGAAACAGGGGAAGAAACTCAAATAGGAACAAGCGCATTTAATGAGCAAAGAGATGATAATGCATATGTAGGATATATGTATGGAACTCCAGGAAGCGGTACATATGAAGAAACACATGCTAATATAAATGATAGTACAATAAAAACAGTATTAGATACATGGTATCAAAGTAATTTGCTAAGTTATTCAGAATATATAAGTAGTGATGTAGGTTTCTGTAATGATAGAAGCGTAAATATAACAGATGAAGTGTGGTGGGCGGATGATACAAAATTAGGATATGGAACAAATGCAACAGCATATGGACCATATGGAAGGTTGGCAATAAATAGTAATTATAGAAATGTTCAAATACCAAGTTTAAAATGTCCATCTCAAACAAAAGATCTGTTTACTATAAGTGGAAGTAGTAAAGGTAATTATAAATTAGTCTATCCAATAGGATTAATCACTAGTGATGAAGTAGTACTAGCAGGAGGATTCGGTGGGGTTAACGGAAGTAGTAGTGCTCATTATCTTAATACAGGACAATATTATTGGACTGTGTCACCCTCACATTATAATGTTAAAGGTACAGCTGGAGTATATTATGTTAGCTCAATCGGATTACTCAATGGCGGTTGGGTGTATAATTTATGGGGTGTCCGACCAGTCATAAATTTAGATAAAAATGTAACTATATCATCAGGAAATGGCACTATAGATAGTCCTTATGTAGTTGGAGCTTAAGCTCCTTTTTTCTATTGTAATTCAGTTTAATTAATGATAGAATTAGAATACGTGGTGGTAGAGTATGAAGTATGAAATCAATGAGTTAAATTGGGAGAGTTGTTCTTATTTTGAATTAAATGGAATTGAAGATGAAAGTGTTAGAGAAAGTTTTGTTAAAGCTTATGATAAAGAGTATAGTGAGTTGCAAAAGATGTATCCTTCTATAGATTTTAAGTTTGGTTTATCTATATCAGATTTATATTGTTCTTTAGAAGAAGAGGATACTTTTGTTAGTACTTATTTGTTTCCTGGAGATATTGTTTATTTTTATCCTAAAGTGGAAGTGTTAGTTGCTAAAACTCCTCATACATGTAATATTAGTGGTGCGATTATTATGCCTGGCGATGAGTATATAGTTTATAAAGCTTTTATTTATAATAAAAGCAAACATGAAAGTTTTATTACTCCTGATATTGTTTTAGAGGTAGGAAGTGCATACTCTCTTCCCACAACTTTAGAAGAGTTTGAAGATTTTTGCTTTCGTGTAAATCATTCTTATGAAATGGATTTAGAGAGTGAATATAATTTAGAGACTTCTTTGAAATATCCTTTAGTAAGAAAGCTTAATAAACGAAAAAAGAAAAGAAAGCAAGTTATGTCGAATTTTTAGGCTTGCTTTTTTCTTTGTTTTTCTTTATCATATTGATTAAGCTTTCAAATTTATATTATTTTGGTATAATATATATAGTTAGAAGGGTTATTATGGAAATATTAAAAGTAGATAAATTATGTAAAAAAATTGGGAAAAGAGAAATATTAAAAGATGTGTCTTTTACTATAAATAAAGGTGATATACTGGCTTTTATTGGACCTAACGGAGCTGGTAAGACGACAACTATTAAATGTATTTTAGGTTTGCAAAAGATAAGCTCAGGTCATGTTTATATTAATGGTTTTGATATTAAAAAAGATTTTGTAAAAGCGATAGAGAGAGTGGGATGTATTGTTGAAGCTCCTGATGCTTATTTATATTTAAGTGGTATGGAGAATTTAAAAATACAAGCGAGAATGTATAAAAATGTAGTTATGGATGATATATTTCGGGTAGTAGAATTAGTGGGACTTGAAGAAAGAATACATGATACAGTTAGTAAATATTCTCTTGGAATGAGACAAAGACTTGGTATTGCCTCTGCACTACTTCATTCTCCTAATTTATTACTTCTTGATGAACCGACAAATGGACTTGATCCAGAGGGAATTAAAGAACTTAGAACATTGTTAAAAAGACTTGCTAAGAGTGGAGTAGGAATTCTTATTTCTAGTCATAATTTAAGCGAATTAGAAAGTTTTTGTAATCGTGTTTGTATTTTGTCTAAAGGCTCTATTATTGAAGAGACAACAATAGAAGAGATTAAAGAGATGGATGAAGCAAAATATATATTGAAAGTTGGGAATGTTAAAAGTTGTAAGAAATATTTTCGTGATCATGATATAGTGATTGATGAGGAGCATATTGAGGTTTTTCGAGATGAAGAAGAAATAGCAAAACTTATTAAATTATTGGTAGAAAATAATATTCATATTTATGAAGTAAGAAGGGAAGTAATGAGTTTAGAGGAAGCTTTTATTAAGAAGTCTGGGGGTAATATCATTGATTAGATTAATGAAAAATGAAGTGATTAAGTTACTTAAAAAGAAAAGTTTTTATATTGTTACCTTAATTTTTGCGTTTTTTTGTATATTAACTAATGTTGTATATAAAGTATTGGATGATTTTACTCGTGAAGAAGAAGTAGATATTCAAGAAATAGAAAGCGAAAATGAAGAGTTGGATTTAACAGTAAATGAAGATTTGCTTATTTATGTTGAGAATTTGACTACTTTAAAAATGGAGGAATTGAAGAATGAATATTCTTCTAATAATCAAAAGTATTTAATTGAACAATATTTATATTCGACGATTTATCACTTATATGAAAGTACATATATTTTAAAAGATTTAGAATTAGCACAAGAATATGAGTTAGAGTTAGATCAGGATCTTCATTATGTTGCTCTTGATAATTATGAGTATTTTTTAAATGAACGGATAGATTATTTGGAAAGTAGAGTTAGTGCTACTACTGGCATAGAGCAGGAACGCTATAAAAAGTTGCTTGATTTAGCAATATATCGCTTAGAAGAACAAGTTCCTTATAATAGTGAAAATTATCTTCATAATTCTTTGTTATTTTTAGAGGAAAATACTGTGGAGTATGTTAATTTGCTTCATGATGATGATTTAACAAGTGAAGAAGAGGCACGTATGGATTATCTAAATGAGCAGATGACTTTGCATGAATATGTTATAGAGCATCAGGAAGATATTTTTAATACCTCTGATTTGAGAGCAGTTTTGATTAATTTTTCGGGAGAATTTGGACTCTTTATTCTTATTTATGTTATTATGATTGCTGGTTCAATTGTTAGTGAAGAGTATACTAGAGGAACAATTAAATCAATGTTTACTAAGCCATATAAGAGAAGAACTATTTTAACTTCTAAATTGTTGGTAGTCATTCTATTTGTTCCTGTTATTATGTTATTTATGAGTTTAATTGAGATACTTATTGGTGGTATTATTTTGGGATTTGACTCTTTAAGCGTACCTGTTGTTTTATATATTCATGATACATTAATAACTTATCCTGTTTTAGGTTATCTTGCTAGCTTGCTTTTAAGTGGTATAGCTATGTATCTAGTTATTGGTATTGTTGCTTTTATGATTAGTACAATTACTTTATCTACTTCAGCAGCGATTACCATTAGTTTTCTTTTCTATTTGCTTGCTAATGTTATTTCTAATTTAGCTTTAGCTTATGATTTACCTATATTTAAATGCTTTGTTTCTCTTTATTGGGATTTTAGCTATTTAGTTAATCATGTTGCTCAACCTTTTGATGCATCTATACTTACTTCTATTTTGGTTATTGCTATTTATTTAGTTATTATGTTGTGTCTAACTTATGTAACATTTATAAAAAAGGATGTAAAAAATGTCTAAAAATTGTTATAATAAATATAGGTAGTGATAGAAGTGAAATATAAAGTATTTAAGTTAATATTTACTGTGCTTATTATACTTTTATTGATATTAGGAACAGTCTTTTTGGTTAGAGGACTTACTTTGCAAGAAAAAGGAGAGGAAAATGATCAATATTCTTCTCCTAGTGTTTCTCAAGTAGATGTTGATAAGGTTATAGAAGATATTAAAGCACAAAATAGTGATTTGATTTATGAGAGTGAGAATATAGATGAATTTACTAGCTTGGTTTTTCAGGAAGAAGATAAATTAAAATCTTATCTTATTGATAGTGAAACTGGTGAAGAATTAGATATTACAGATATATTTAAAGAAGATAAATTAGATGAGTTTAATGAAAAAGAATTAGAATTACTTAATCTTAAATATCCAGAGTTTATTGTTGAAGGAATTAAAACAAGTGATGGATATAAGGTTTATTATGTAAAAGAAAATGAAATGACGATTTATTATTATGATTATACTTATTTATATGATTATCAAGAGCAAGTAACATTAACTATCAATTATAATGAAGTACATGATTTTTTAGATTTCACACATTTACTTGATAAAGAATATGTGAATGAGGATGGATATCAATACAGTAAAGATAAGAAAACTATTGCTATTACTTTTGATGATGGCCCAAGTAGTAAGTATAATGCTAAGTATTTAGATGTTTTGGCTAGAAATAAAGCTCATGCAACTTTTTTTATGGTAGGGACAATGATGCAATCTTGTCAGAAGTGTGTTCTTGATACATATAAATCAGGGAATGAAGTGGCAAGTCATACTTATAATCATATTAACATGAAAAATAGTAGTATTGAGAAGGTAAATGAAGCAATTAAAAAGACAGATGATCTATACTATCAAATTACAGGGGATCATATTAAATATGTTAGACCTCCTTATGGGGCTTATGATAAAGAAAATTTAGAAAATGTAAGTTATCCTTTAATTCTTTGGAATTTGGATACAGAAGATTGGCGATATCGAGATGTAGATCATATTGTTAATTATGTTATGGAAAATGCTAGTGATGGTTCTATTATTTTAATGCATGAATTATATGAAACAAGTTTGCAAGCTTTAGAAATTCTTCTTCCCAAACTTTATGCAGAAGGGTATCAGGTTGTTAGTGTTGGGGAATTAGCAGCTTTAAAAGATAAAACTCTAGAAGTTGGTCATGCATATAGAGCTATAATGGGTTAAACTACACCAATATCGGTATCAGGATTGTCACGGTTAATTTCAGCGTATAAAGCTATACCACCTGCTACTAAGAAAAGCAGGGAAGCAATAAGTGTTAAATGAGTAGTTAACACTTCTTTTTTTGTACTGTTTTTTTTTAAAGCTTCTACATCTTCATAGGATATAATTACAAAATATAAATAAATAAAGAAAGCAACACAAAAAATCGTAATATTTAATGTTCTGAATATTTTTTGCTTACGATAATCTCCTGTTTCTAAAAAATATTTTTCATAAGCATTTGAAAGAAGGGCAGCAATAATTATAAAAAAGTATATTACCCATACTAAATTTTCATGATTTAATCTTCTTAATTTTACTCCTATGTTCATATTAGAATATATTAAAAAATCCTATTTTTATGATATAGAAAAAGATTGTTATTACTTCTAAACAGCAATCTTTAAAATGTTAAGAGATTTAACTCTCTTCTTTTAATTGTTCAATCTCTTTTTTACTTAATCCTGTTATATCACATATATCCTTTATACTATTACCTTTTTTAAGCATTTTTTTAGCAATTTCATATGTTTTTTGTTTAGAGCCTTCTTCAATGCCTTCAGCTCTACCTTCAATTCTTCCTTCTTCAATACCTTCTTCTTTACCTTCC
>CALVQN010000073.1 GCA_944358135.1 uncultured Bacilli bacterium | reverse complement strand
TCTGATTTTTTTTATTTATTATATCAGAGGTCATATGTCTTTTTCAATTCCCGACAAACAATTACACTATCATTAAACAATTACACTTGCAATCTCTCTTAACTTATGATATTGTATATATCCAAATTAATGGGGGATATATATGCTTAAAGAAATGTTTAAAAAAATAATAGAATTATTACCAGAAAATATAAGAGATAATGTGATTTTTGAACAAGTAATTGAAGCATTACAAAATGAATTGCCAGATGAAGTAAACTTTAATATTGTTAATATTTCTGTAGCTTCTGATATCTATGATGCTTTAATAGAAGATTATCCCGATTTAAAAGAAATAAAAACAAGTAATAATGAAGAACAATTATTAAATTTAACTTTATTGTTAAATCAAGGGTTAATCACATTAAAAATCAAAGATCACCGATTTGCTCAAAATATTAATTTAAAAACTGTAGACTACAATGGTGAAGAGAAAGATATAGAATTAATAATTATTGAAGATAGAATTATTTTAGATACCACAGGAATAAAAGAAAAAAATGATAGAATAATTAAATATATTTATAATACTTCAGCATATGATGAGTCAGGAACAAAAATAGAAATAGATGAAGAGAAAGCTAAAGATATTAATTTTTCAGAAAAGTTTTTAGTTCCTTTAGAAGATGCTAAATATTATAGAACACACTTTAATGATTATATAGATTTTTTAAATGAAAATCGCATCAAAGAACAAAGAAGGAGGGAAGATTTAATCATAAATGATAATCTATTCACATCTCCATTTGTTTTAAAAGATTTAGAGCTATTTATTAGAACAAGTGTAGAAGAAGAAATATCTACAGTTTACGAAGAAGAAAAGCAATCCATCAAATTAACAGGTAAATTAGACCAAATTATACATGGAATAGAAAATGCCATTGGCGAAAGTGAAGAAATAATTATGTCTGATTTCTTATATCAAGCCTTAGAAAGTTATTTTTTTGAAGTGAGTGATATTTTATATAATAAAGGAATAATTATTAAAAGACTAAATGGTGAATATATTTTGTATTACATTCATTTAGAAAATGATAAAATAATCATTGGAAATAGCCAAACTTTAAAAGAAGAAGAGATAAAGAAAATTATGGATAGTAATCCCTTTAATTATGAAGTAAGAGGATTAAGAGAATTTTTTGGTTTAGGATTAAACCGCTAAATAAATTCTTGAATTTAAAAGAAAAATAGTATATACTTAAATTAGTAGAGCATTAGGCCTAAATGCCTACTTAAAAGTTTTTTTTACATAGACATTAACCGTCATGTTGTTACATACAATGGTGATGGTTGATGCCTTTTTTGGTTTAAACCAAGTCATAAGTAATTGGAAAATCTTCTTCATACTAACCACACAAATCCCTTTCTATTATTATCAACCAAAACCCATGAAAAGGTAGGTAAAAACAATAGTCATGGATATGCCTGGTAGACACCAGTCCTAACGCTCCAGAAAAATATTATCACAGCAACATATAAAAAACAAGCTGTAAAAGTTCGACAAAACATGTCGAAAAATGGCACTAATTTAACCATCCAGGATATAGCTATTTTATCTAAATTAAAGTCAAAAATAATTGCAATTTTCATTAAATGGTGTTAAAATACATTCATAAACGTTGATTAAGTATTAAGTAGTAACTAATAGTTCTTTATTAGAGAAAAAGCAACATAGGCTGAAATTGCTTTTAGATAATTTTAGTTATGAAATTCAGACTTAGGAGTTTTAATAGTAGGCGTGCTATAAACGCGAGATAAAGTGCTAGTAATTCTAGAATTTGGGTGGTACCACGGATTAGATTCGTCCCAATGTTCTAGAATTTTTTTATTGAAGGAGGAGAGTATATGGAAGAAAAATTAAGTAAACTAAAAGAAGAATTACAAAAGAAATTAGAAGAAGCAACTAAAGAAGCTGATATTTTAAATATCAAATCAGAATATGTTGGCAAAAAAAGTGAAATATCTTCGCTTTTATCTAGTCTAAAAGATATGAGCATCGAAGACAAGAAAAAATATGGTACTATGATTAACAATACGAAGAAAGAATTTGAAGAATTAGTAACAAGAAGATTAGAAACTTTAGAAAACTCTGGAGAAATTACTTTTGATGATACTCTAGATTATGAAGTAGAAAATGGATCACTGCATCCAGTAACTATAATTGGAAAAGAAATTACAGATATATTAAAAAGAATGGGATTTACAGTAGTAACAGGTCCAGAAATGGAATCAGAATATTATAACTTTGAAGCATTAAATGTACCAAAAGACCATCCAGCTAGAGATATGCAAGATACATACTTTTTAGATAATGGTATGGTTTTACGTACTCAAACTAGTGATAATCAAATTCATGCTATGGAGAATTTTGGAGCACCCCTCCGTATCTGTGCACCTGGAAGAGTATTTAGAAATGAGGATTTAGATGCAAATCATGAAAACACATTCTTTCAAATTGAAGGTATGGTTATTGACAAAGGCGTAACGATTGAAAATTTATTATACGTTATGCAAAATTTACTTAAAGAAGTATTTCATGAAGAAGTAAAGGTTCGTCTTCGTCCTGGTTTCTTCCCATTTACAGAACCAAGCTATGAAATGGATATGTCATGTTTAATTTGCGGTGGCAAAGGATGTCCAACTTGTAAAAACAGTGGCTGGATAGAGATGGTAGGAAGCGGAATGGTTCATCCAAGTGTCCTTCGTGCTGGAGGAATAGATCCCGAAGAATACACAGGTTTTGCATTTGGATTTGGCCTAACAAGACTTGCTATGATGAAATACAAAATTAATGATATCCGTGTTTTAAATAGTGGAAACATCCGTTATTTAAAAGAATTTGATTTAAAGTAGGAGGTTATTTTATGTTAATATCATGTAATAAATTAAAGAGTCACATTAAAAATCCTGAAGATATAGATTGGTTAAATATTTGGGATACATTTACTCTAAGAACAGCAGAGGTAGAAAAAGTAACTATAATGGGGGATAAATTTGACAATGTAGTGGTTGGAGAAATCAAAGAATGTGTTGCTCATCCAAATAGTGATCATATGCATATCTTACAAGTAGATTATGGTGCAAATGAACCGATTCAAGTAGTATGTGGAGCTAACAATGTCAGAGTGGGCCTAAAAACTGCTTATATTAAAGTTGGCGGTCATATTGATGGTGAAGAGATTAAAGCAAGACCACTTAGAGGAGTGCTTTCAAATGGTATGTGTTGTAGTGGTAGAGAACTAGGAATAAGCGATGATCATGATGGAATAATTGAAGCGCCAGATGATTGGGTGGTTGGAAGAGACTTAAAGGATTATCTACCAGTAAGAGATATTGTTGTTGAAATTGATAATAAATCTTTAACTAATCGTCCAGATCTTTGGGGGCATTATGGAATAGCAAGAGAAATATGTGCCATAACAGATCATGAATTATTACCACTAGATATTCTTGAAATTCCTAATGATAAAGAAGATTTAGATATTGTAATCAAAGATGATAACTTATGTTACCGTTATACAGGACTCAAAATAGAGAATATCAAAAATAATAAAACACCACTTGATATGCAAATATTCTTATTTTATGTAGGGATGCGTTCTATTTCTCTTTTAGTAGATTTAACAAATTATTTAATGATGGAACTAGGACAACCTATGCATGCTTTTGATGCTAGAGTAGTAAAAAATATTGAAGTAGGAACTGCAAGTGATGGGGATACTTATACAACCCTAGATGGAGAGACAAGAAAGTTATCAAGTGACACATTAATGATTAAAAATGGAGACAAATACTTTGGTATCGCTGGTGTAATGGGAGGACTTGACAGTGAAATTTTAAATGATACAACAAGTGTTTTCTTAGAAAGTGCATGCTTTAACGCTGCATCTATTAGAAGAACCGCAACTAAATTAGGATTACGCACTGAAGCATCAGCAAGATATGAAAAAAGCTTAGACCCTAATATGACAGATTTAGCAATTAAAAGACTAGCCTATCTATTAAAAGAATCTAATCCAGATATGATAATTGCTTCTAATTTAACAGATGTTTATCCAAAAAGATTAGAAGAAGAAAATATTATTTTAGACAAAAACACATTATCAATTTATATGGGTAGAACGCTAGAAGATGAAGAAGTAGTAAGAATATTAGAAAAATTAGGATTCAAAGTAGAAGTAGAAAGTACTTATTATAATATTACTGTACCTACTTTTAGAGCAACTAAAGATATCAAAATAAAAGAAGATATCATCGAAGAAATAGCTAGAATCTATGGTCTAGAAAACTTTACACCAAAACCTCTTAAACTAGATTTAACGGTAACAGAGCATGAAACCACTTATAATGAAGAATATGAAGTAAAATACCTTCTAGCTTCTAAATACAACATGCATGAAGTACACAGTTATATTTGGTATGATACTGATTTATTAAAAGAATTAAATATAGAAAAGAATAATATTAAAGTATTAGGAAAAGAAGCAAATAATATATTAAGAGACGATTTAAGCCTATCTTTAATGACTATTGTAAAAGAAAACTTTAAAAATTATTCAAATTTTAAAATATTTGAAATAGGAACAATTATCGAAAACAATGAAAATAAAAGAGTACTAAGCATTATTCTAACTGACACTGAAAAAAATATGGAAAATATTTATAATGATGCGAAAACTATTGTTAAATATTTATTCAAAGTATTAAAAAACAAAGAAGTAACATACACAAATAATGTCAATGAATCAAGTTATCATAATGATAAGTTAGGTAAGATTATTAATATTGATAACACTAAAATTGGAGAAATAAATGTACTTACAAAAGCATGTACTAACAAATTAAGTAAGAAAAAAAGTGTAGTAATGATAGACATAGATTTTGATAAATATGTAAAATTAAGTAAAACGCAAGTTCTATCTAAAGAAATAAGCAAATATCCAGAAGTAGAACTAGATTATACAATTATCTTAGAAGATAAAAAGTATGAAGACTTAGAAAAAGTATTAAAAACTTTCTTAAGTAAATTAATCAGAAGTTATCGTCTAGTTGATGTTTATGAAAACAAATATTTAATTAGATATACTTTAGGAAGTGATTTTAAAACACTAGAACAAAAAGATTTACAAACATTTAAAGAAAGATTTATAAGGCATATTAAAGAAAATGGATTAAATATTATCGAATAATTTGACAAGTAAGAAAAAATGTGATAGTATATTACTCGACTTTTTGGAAGGGGGAATTAAAATGAATTTTGGAATGTTAAGTCAAGATGAAACTAACTATGTTAATGAAGTTAAAATTTATGTAGAAGGTGTATTAAATTTATCATTGTCTGCTAAGATTGAAGACAATCCAGAAAGAGAGCATAGAAATTTAGTACTGCTTAACAAATTATTAAGTGATCCAGCACTTAGAAATAATATTGTTGAAAGAATAACTACATATGGTATAAAGCATTCTATGGGTTCTTATTTAGCAAATCTAGAACCAAATGCTAGAAGAACAGTATTTATGAGACAAATATATTCATTCTTAGATGTACATCAAATATCTTTATTAGCATCATATTTTGATAAAGAATTAGAACAAGTTACAGCTAAAAGCCGTTAATTGTTCTTTTTTTTACCTATTTAATTTTTTCTATAAAAAAGCTATTGTCTAAATGCAAAAAATCTAGTATAATTAAAAGCAAGATAGGGTGACAAGTTATGGAAAATAATGTAGATAATTCAAAAAAAAGAGTGATTTTAGGTTCTTTGATTATCGTAGTATCAATAGTGATTATAGGTTTAAGTCTATCTTATGCTTATTATGTAAATACGATTAGAGAAACAAACGCTGATAATCAAGGAGCAAGCCTTACTAGTGGTAATTTAAGTATGGATTTTACAACTAGTCAAAATATTAATGCTACATCAGCTAGTTTAATCAATGATGCAGATATTTTAAGCGAAGAAAATAATAATTATACAGCATTTAGTATTAGCTTTGCAGAAGATAATACAGTATCAGAGGCAACATATAATATTTATCTAACTGATATTAGCATGACAGAGAACTTCAAAAGTTCCTATGTAAAATGGGCATTGTATAGAGCAAATAATACATTAGTTACTCAAGGTGATTTTAGTAATGTTACACTTAATGGTACTGGCTCAGGAACTCACAATGCATCAGATATTACTTTAGCTAGCGAATCAATAACTAGTGTAGAGGAAACAAAATCTTATAAACTATATATATGGTTAAGTAATGATCCAGATAATAATCAAATAAGCTTATTAAATGGTTCATTAAGTGCAAAAGTTGGATTTAGAGCAACGACATAAACTTAGAAGAAATTCTAAGTTTTATTTTGATT
>CALVQN010000072.1 GCA_944358135.1 uncultured Bacilli bacterium | reverse complement strand
GAAAAAGAGAATCAAGAAACAAATTTTACTCAAACCAAAATTCCTAAAATAAAAATGGTGAGAATTTTAGAATTAAAAAATTAGACATATTTAGTTTAAATTTATTTTATGATATAATATAAAAGAGGTGATAAAGTTGAAAAATAAATATCATATGACAAAAGAAGATAACATATTTTTTGCTAAGAGAAAGTTAATAGATAATATATATAAAAGTGCCAATTTGGAGGGAATTGCTGTAACCTTTGCTGATACAGTTTCTTTCATTAATAATATCAATACAGGGAAAATATCAGTTGATGATATGCTAAAATTAAAGGGGTTAAAAGATGCTTGGGAATTTGTTTTAAATACAGTTGATGAAGAATTAACTACTGAATATATCAAAAAAGTTCATTTTGAAATTTGTAAAGGACAAGGAGTAAATCCTCTAGGCGAATACAGAGATAAGGGAGTAGGAATAACAGGTACTTCTTGGAGACCAAAGCTTCCAAGCGAATGCGATTATGAAAGTGAATTAAAAGAGATTGTGAATAATACGCATGAATTAGAAAGGTGTATTGATTTATTTTGTTGGATACAAAGAAGTCAGATGTTCATGGATGGGAATAAAAGAGTAGCTAATTTAGTTGCTAATAAAGAAATGATTAAAAATGGTCAGGGTATTATAGCAGTACCAGTAGAGAAAATAGGAGACTATTTTACTTATTTAATAGAATATTATGAGACAAATGATAATACAAAATTAAAGAGTTGGATATATGAAAACTGTATTGACGGCTTAGAAAATTAACTACTACAATAGTAGTTTTTTTATGTGACATAATCTTACACAATTCTCAGATTAAAATTCATGACATTTATTTAGTTCCATGCTATAATTAAATAGGTGATAATAAAAATGAAAATATGTGATGGAAATAAAGCTTGTAGCGATATAGCTTACTATTTTAGTGAGATATGTAGTATATATCCAATTACTCCCTCAAGTCCGATGGCTTCTAATGTAGATTTATTAAGTCATGACAGATTAAATCTTTTTGATGATCATGTAAAATTAATAGAGATGCAAAGTGAAGCAGGGGCGGCTGGAGCATTTCATGGAGCACTGATTAGTGGTTCTCTAGCATCCACTTTTACAGCTAGTCAAGGACTATTATTAATGATACCAAACATGTATAAAATAGCAGGAGAAATGCTTCCTGGAGTAATTCATGTAGCAGCTAGAACTATAGCAACGAATGCTTTATCTATATTTGGAGATCACAGTGATATATATGCAA
The DNA here is from genome assembly GCA_944358135.1 of uncultured Bacilli bacterium. Classification (GTDB taxonomy): domain Bacteria; phylum Bacillota_I; class Bacilli_A; order RF39; family UBA660; genus Caccenecus. The sequence continues at coordinate 5,239 of CALVQN010000072.1, read as the reverse complement.
CTAGATCTACGGGATTTGCGATTCTTGCATCTTCAAATGTATTTGATGCCCAGAATTTAGCCGCTGTAGCTCATTTATCAGCCATAAAGGGAAGTATTCCTTTCTTACACTTTTTTGATGGATTTAGAACCAGTCATGAAATTAGCAGTATTAAAGAACTTCCTCTAGAAGAAATAAAAAAATTAATTCCTTGGGATAAAATTGATGAATTTAAAAATAAAGCTTTAAATGTAGGCTCTGGAATCCAAAAAGGAATGGCAATGAACGAAGATATTTTTTTCCAAACTCAAGAAGCAAGAAATCCAAACTATAATGAACTTCCAGATATAGTAAATGAATATATGGAGAAAATAAACAAAATAATGGGAACAGATTACAAACCATTCACTTATTATGGAGATGCTTTTGCTGAAAATATAATTATAGCAATGGGAAGTGTTACTGACACGATTAAATTAGTAATTGATGAAGAGTTAAAGAAAGGCAAAAAAATAGGGCTAATTACTGTTCATTTATATCGACCATTTAGTGTAAAATATTTATTAAATGTATTGCCTGAATCTGTTAAAAATATCGCTGTACTTGATCGAACTAAAGAAGCAGGATCAAATGGTGAACCGCTATATCTTGATATTGTAAATGCCCTAAAAGATAAAGAGATAAACATTGTAGGAGGAAGATTTGGCTTATCTAGTAAAAATACTACTCCTAGTGATATTTTAAGTATCTACACAATGTTAGAAGGAACACTAAAAAATAACTTTACTATTGGTATTATAGATGATTTAACCTTTACTAGTTTACCGAAAGAAGAATACAAAGTTAAGTTAGATGCTAAAGAATTTTTGATTTATGGTTATGGTTCAGATGGATGTGTCAGTGCTTCAAAAGATATATTAAAGATTATGGGGCATAATGGCAGTTTTGTAAATGGATATTTTTCTTATGACTCAAAGAAAAGTGGAGGAGTTACAGTAAGTAATTTAAGAATTAGTGACAAAGAGATTAATGCTTCTTTTTATGTAACAAATCCAAGTTTAATTGTCGTAACTAAAGAAGAATATTTTAAAAAATTTAGTATGATTAAAGATATAACGGAAAACGGAACAATCATCATTAACACAAACAAAACAGAAGGAGAGTTAGCCAGTTTATTTAGTTTAGAAGATATAAAGATTATTAAAGAGAGAAATGTTAAAGTATACACAATTGATGCATCACTAATCGCAGCCAATTCTGGTATTAGAGGAAAAATAAGCAAAATCATTGAAATGATTATCCTAGAAAAATTAGAAATACCAAATGCTTATGAATTATTAGAAAGTAGCATTAAAGAAAGTTTTAAAACCAAAGGGGAAAACATTATCAACAGTAATATTAATGCGATTAAAGAAGCTGTGAAAAATTTAAAAGAAATTAACATTAAAGAAAATAATACCAAAACTAAAGAAACAGACTTAGATGTATTTAGCAAAATTAATCATAGATTAGGAGACGAATTAACAGTAAGTGAAGTGTCTAGTTTAAAAACAGGAACTTTCCCAGATGGATTAAGTAAGCTTGAAAAAAGACATGTCAACAACATGGCCCCAAAATGGATTAAAGAAAACTGTATAGAGTGTGGAAGATGTAGTTTTATTTGTCCTCATGCGGTTATTAGAACATTCATCACTAAAGATGAAGAAGGAATACCTTTCTTAGCAAATAAAGAATATACTTATCAAGTATTAGTAAGTGAAGTAGATTGTACAGAGTGTGGCCTATGTATTGAAGAGTGTCCAGGTAAAAATGGTAAGAAAGCTTTAGAATTTGGTCCTGTAGATATTGAAAATCAAAAGAAAGCAAATGAATATTTTACTACTTATGAAAATCCAGAGATTTTAAACAAATTTACTATTCCAGGAGCATCTTTATGTAAACCAAGATTTGAATTTAGTGGAGCTTGTGCTGGCTGTGGGGAAACCCCATATATCAATTTAATCACAAGGCTTTATGGAGATGAATTAGTAATTGCTAATGCAACAGGATGTTCAAGCATTTATGGTGGTTCTGTACCAACAACACCTTATACAATTCCATGGGCGAATTCATTATTTGAAGATAATGCTGAATTTGCTTTAGGAATGCATTTATCTTTCCAAAGTAAGAGAAATCTAATTAAAAAGATTATGGAAAGCGAAATGGATAATGTTGATGGTGAGATTAAAGAGTTATTTAAAGAATTCCTAGAAAATATGAATGACTTTAAAATCACAATGGAAATAAAAAATAAATTGTCAAACTTAAAAATACCAGAAAAATTAAAGAGTTTACTTAATTATATTCCCACAAGAACTGTACTTGCTATTGGTGGCGATGGTTGGGCTTATGATATTGGCTTTGGTGGCCTAGATCATGTATTATCAACTGGTGAAAATGTTAAAGTATTAGTTTTAGATACCGAGGTTTACTCGAATACTGGTGGTCAAGCAAGTAAATCAAGTAAATTAGGCGCTGTCGCCGAATTTGCAGATTTTGGTAAAAAAACAGCCAAAAAAGATTTATTTAGAATAGCCATGTCTTATCCAAACTGTTATGTAGCAAGTATCAGTTTAGGAGCAAACATGATGCATAGTATTAAAGTAATGAAAGAAGCCATGGAGCATAATGGCCCAGCAATCATTATTGCTTATTCACCATGTATTGAACAAGGAATCAAAACAGGCATGTCTCATTCTATAGAAGAAGAGAAATTAGCAAGTGAAGTAGGGTATACTCTTTTAATGCGTTATAAACCTGAAGAAAATAAACTATACATGGATAATAAAGAACCTAACTTTAATGATTATGAAAAATTCTTAGATAATGAAGTTAGATATAATGCTTTAAAAATTAAAGATAAAGAATTAGCAAATGAACTATTATCTAAACAAATAGAAAATGCTAAAGAAAGATATGCTTATTATAAAAAGTTAAGTGAAACTTCTCATGATTAATGAGAGGTTTTTTCTTTCAAAATACGTCAAAACTTGTCAAATTTTTAACAAACAAATGATTGCTTTTTCTTAGGAGATGGTATATAATGTTATTAGAAATAAATGATATTTCAAGTTAAAAGAAAGGGTGGTTTTGAATGGAAAAAGATAACTTGATTATTTACAAAAATAAAGAAGGAGAAGTAATAGTAGACGCAATCTACCAAGACGAAACGTTATGGCTTACTATGAAAGGAATGGCTAAAGTATTTGATGTTCAAGTACCAGCAATATCAAAACATTTAAATAATATTTTTGAAGAAGGAGAATTGGATAAAAACTCAACTGTTTCCAAAATGGAAATAGTTCGTAAAGAGGGAAATCGTACCGTAACAAGAGAAATAGAATTTTACAATTTAGATGCAATTATCGCTGTAGGTTATAGAGTAAATTCTAGAAAAGCAACAGAATTTAGAATATGGGCAACAAAGATATTAAAAGAATACATGTTAAAAGGATTTGCTTTAAATGATGAAAAATTTATAAGGGGAAATAAATACAATAGTAGATATTTTGATGAATTATTAGAACGTATTAAAACAATAAGAGCAAGTGAACGAATGGCTTACCAGAAAATAATGGATTTATTTATAGCGACCTCTGCTGATTATGAAGAAAATACAGAAGAAGCTTATACCTTCTTCAAGATTATCCAAAATAAGCTTCACTATGCTATCAGTGGACATACAGCAGCAGAACTAATCTATAGTAGAGTAGATGCGACTAAAGAAAATATGGGATTAACACATTGGAAAAATAGTCCTGATGGTTTAATCTACAAATATGATGTAACAGTGGCAAAAAATTATTTAACAGAAGAAGAATTAGATAAATTAAAAGATTTAACCAACATGTTTTTAGTATTCGCTGAAGATGAAGCAAAAGAAAGACATGTAATGACAATGCAAGATTGGATACGAGCAGCTGATGATTTATTAAAATTTAGAAAAAGAAAAGTATTATCGCATTCTGGAAACATATCTCATAAAGAAGCAGTAGAAAAAGCAGAAAGTGAATATGAAAAATATCGGGTAATTCAAGATGCAAAATATATTTCTTCTATGGATAAGTTTTATCAAAAATATTTAGAAGAAAACAAATAAAATATAAAAATACTTCCCTAATTTTGAGAAGTATTTTTATTTGGAACAATTTTAATCAAATCAGCAGGAGTACAATGAAGTAAAGTACAAAAATCTTCAATATATTTAAAAGAAATAGAAGTAGTCTGTCCTTTAATAATCCTATTTAAATTACGATTAGTAATATTCATTTGACAACATAACCAATACTTACTTTTATTATTTTGCTTTAACAATTCTTCAATATTTATCTTTATCATATTTCCTTTCTTTCAATATTTTTTGAAGTTAAAATTTTATTCTTATCTTTTTGATTAACAAATAATATATCATAGCCACAAACATTTGCAATTTTTTCTAAACTATCAAAATTAATATCTGTTTTTTCTCTTTCATAATCACTTAAAGTAGTTCTTCCCAAAAATACTTTATTTGCCAAATCTTCTTGTGAAAGATTATTTTCTCTACGCATTGTTCTTATAATTTTACCTACCATAAACATCACCTAAACATATTGTCGCATTTTTCCGAATTATTTTCTTGACTTGTGGAAAAACTCGGAGTATAATTTAATTATAATATGTGGAATAATTCCACAAAAATAAGTTAAGGTGAAATTTATGAAAAATAGTACTAAATTAGCATTAATCATTGCTGGAGTTTTAATTGTTTTAGCAGGAGTAATAGGAATAACTTTTGCTTATTTTTCAACAGGAGGAGTACAGGATACAGCAAACACATTTAACAGTGGATGTTTAAATATAAGTCTAACTAATGAATCAACATCAATTAATCTAACTGATGCTTATCCCATAACAGATGTAGAAGGACTAGAAACAACAAGTTATGATTTTACGGTAAAGAATAATTGTAATAGTGCAACAAACTATCAAATAAATCTAGAGAGTTTAAATGAACAAGTAAACTCATTAAATGCAGATTACATAAAAGTATCCCTATCAAGTGATACAGTAGATAATGTAATATCCATATTAAGTAGTAATACAAGTGCAACACCAAGTATAGATAATGCTTACGAATCCTACAACTTATATACAGATAGTTTAGATGCTAATGAAGAGAAAACATATCATTTAAAGATATGGGTAGATTATGATGCAACAGTAGAACAAGCAGCATCAA
>CALVQN010000071.1 GCA_944358135.1 uncultured Bacilli bacterium | reverse complement strand
AAATGCTAAAATATTTTTGTAGGTTTTCCGACATTTTTATTTAATTCATTTCCTACAAATTTATTTTAGCATTATCAGTAATATCTATTGAGATGTATAAACAATTTGGTTTAAGAGAATTTAATAAAAGTTTAGCATACATCTCTAGGAAATTTTCTAATCAATTTCGGAGAGGCAAAGACTATCAGAACGCTAAGAAAATAACAAGTGTGAATATTATTAAAACAAACTTTTATGAATCTAATGATTCTGTAATCAACGGGTTTTCTCTTATTGATAAATTTGATTATCAAATCACTCATAGTACATGTCTTGAAATGTATTTGATTAAACTTGACAAAATCAAGAATATCGTATACAATCAAGATAAAGAAAAAAGATTTGTAAGGTGGATCAGAATGATTAATGCTAAAGATATGAACGAACTAAAAAATATAACAAAGGAGGATGAAGTAATGGAAAATGCAGTAAGACTCATGGAAGATTTCTTAAATGATGAAGAGCTTCAAGATGAGTTTGATAAAATAACCGATATTGAATATTATGCCGAAGAAAAAGGACGGAAAGCTGGTATCGAAGAAGGTCACCAAAAACTTCTTCAAACTGCGAAGAATCTTCTTATGATGAATATGTCTATTACTGATATTACAAAAGCAACTGGACTATCCAAAGAAGAAATTGAAAATGTCCAATAAATAAAAGATTGTAGAAAATGTTTTCCTACAATCTTTTATTTATAGTTGAAAATTATAACAAAGCTTTAATTTTGAAATTGGGAATTATATAGATCTGCATATGCTCCATTTTTCTTGAGTAACTCTTCATGAGTTCCCTGTTCTACAATATTTCCCTCTTTCATCACTAGAATTTTATCAGCATTTTTAATCGTAGATAGACGGTGGGCAATAATAAATGATGTTCTTCCTTCGGTTAATTTATCCATTGCTTGTTGAACTAATTCTTCAGTACGGGTATCTACACTACTTGTTGCTTCATCCAAGATTAAAAATGGAGCATCTTTAATCATACCACGAGCAATGGTAAGAAGTTGTTTTTGACCTGCAGAAATACTTTCAGAGTCATTTATTTCATAATTAAGTCCTCCTGGAAGAGACTTAACAAAATGATCTACCCCTACTGTTTTTAGTGATGCGACTACTTCTTCATCACTAACTTTTTCTTTATTATAAATTATATTCTCTCTAATTGTACCATTAAATAGCCATGTATCTTGTAAAACCATGATAAATAAATCGTGTATGTTTTCTCTAGTTAGATCCTTCGTAGAAACTCCATCAATTAAAATATCTCCATCATTGATATCATAGAATTTCATAAGTAAATTAACTAAAGTTGTCTTACCTGCTCCTGTTGGGCCAACTATAGCTATTTTTTCTCCAGATTTAACATCTAATGAGAAATCTTTAATAATCATTTTGTTTTTATTATAGCCAAATTTAACATGATTAAATGTAATGTTTCCTTTTACTTTTGATTTATCAAGATGTACTTTTGGCTCTTCTTTCTTCATTTCTTCACTTTCTAAAAATTCAAATACTCTTTCACTTGCTGCGACAGTACTTTGCATACTAGTTATTCCTTGAGCAATTTGGGTAAGTGGGTTTGTAAATAATCTAACATAAATCATAAAAGCGACAATTACACCAAATGTTATATGGCCATTAATTGCTAGCATTGCCCCCCACTATACAGACAGCTAGATAGCCAAAGTTACCAATGAAACTCATAATTGGCTGCATAAGTCCTGATAAAAATTGACTCTTTAAATTTGCAACATATACTGCATTATCTAAGCGATTAAATTCTTTTTCTGCATCAGTTGCTCCATTATAAGCTTTCACTACATTTAAAGAAGAATAAACCTCTTCAATATGATCATTCAATTTTCCTAACTCTGTCTGTCTTAGATCAAAATATTTTTGAGATTTTATCATTATGATAAACATAAAAGCAAAACCAATTAAGGATGCTATAATGGCTGTTAGAGCCATTACCCAGTTTGTAACAAACATCATAATAATTGTACCAATAAATAGTGTTATTGCTCCAATTAAAGATGCTAGGCTTTGGTTCATTGATTGACCAATTGTATCAATATCATTTGTTACACGGGATAAAATATCCCCGTAACTATGCTCATCAAAATATTTAAGAGGTAAACGGTTAATCTTTTTTGATATTTTTTCTCTTAATTCTCTTGCAAATTTATTGGCTACTGTTGCCATGATAAAGCCAGAGATAAAATTAAATAGAGCACTAAATAAATAAAGAATTAATAAGAATAACGCAATGTTTGCTACAGCAGTTAAATCAATTCCTATTAATAATCCTTCTGTAATAATATCCGTTAATTCAGATAATTTATTTGGTCCAATTATAGATAAAACTGAACCGAGAGCGGATACTATAAAAGCAATAATTATAGCTGGCATAAAACGGTGTAAATATTGCATTAATTTTTTAGTACCTAAGACTAAATCTTTAGGTTTTTCTGCGCTGCCACGTTTATTATTCATTATCTAGTTCCTCCTTTGAGATTTGTGAATAAGCAATTTCTTGGTATACTTTACACGTTTTTAATAGTTCTTTATGAGTACCTTTACCAATACAATCTCCACTATCCAAAACTAAAATTAAGTCGGCATTTTTATTGTAGATTCCTGTTAATTGTTCTCTTGTCGTATTATTGATTTTATCAATTAATTTTTGAACTTTTTTAAATTTAGGAATAACTAAAATCATTAATAATACAACCATAAATAGTAAGATGAATACTGCTATTCCTGTAATGAGACTCCATTCCCATCCTTTGTTTAATATTTTAAATATAGCCCATATGGCGGTGATTGGTGCTTTAATTAACAATTGTAGTCCCATAGAAAGTAACATTTGAACGTTGATTATATCATTGGTTGTACGCGTAATTAGACTGCTAGTTGAGAATTTTTTTATCTCTTCCATACCAAAGCTCTCTACTTGATTATATAATTTTTTTCTTATGTTTGATGAAAACTTAGCAGAAATCATAGAGGTAATGTACCCAACTATAATTGCCGATGCTAAACTTCCTCCTGCACATAAAAGCATATAACCGCATAATCTTTTTTAGTTAAGTTTTTTAATAATTTAAACATTTTCTTCTCCTTCCTCTTTCATATTCTTCTGCATTTTGTTTAAAATATTTAAAAATTGTGCTAACTCACTTTCAGATATTCCTTCAATTAACTTTTCATTAATTGCTTGGAAATTCTTTTCTAATTCTTGAAGTCTTTCTAAACTAGTGTTGGTTAACATTATTCTCTTAGCACGGGCATCTTCGGGAATACTCACTCTTTTTATAATTTCACTTTTTTCCATAGTTAGTAATACTTCAGAAATGGTTGCTTTACTCACTTTTAAGTAATCTTCTAAATTCTTTTGACATATAACCTCTTCTTTATGTGCTAAAATATATTTTAGTATTCGCGCTTGCAATGGACTTGGCGGTCTTTTAATATCTTGACTTTTTGCTTCTTTAAATAGTCTTTTAGCAATTTTGACATCTAGTTTTTTTATCTCTTCAATTACATTAGATTTCATTTTTTCTCTCCTTTTTAGTTAGCTACCTAACAAATATACTCTCTTTTTTTATAAAAGTCAAGTACCTAACTAATTTAATATATGCAAAATAAAAGAACTAGTTTCTTCTATCTAGATAAACTAGAATTTGAAAGAACTGGTTCTTCGCTTATAAGCATACCTATTTCTAAAGAAGCTATGGCTAATTCCAAATCTTCATATATGGCTAGTTTTTGATCAAATATTCTTTGCTTACTCATTATTTTTTCTGGCCAACCCTTTATAGTTCTATCAATACCAACTAAAGAATCTTCACGTAATTTTTTATTCAGAGTACTGGATATACTTTTGGCTTCTTCATATGAATCATAAAGATCATCAATAATATCGCTATTATAACACTGATTATAATGTGTAAATTCTGGAGTTACTCCACCTGTTTTATAATCTTTTCTGTTTTTAAATGGGAATACTACTTGATACTTTTTCTTACTTGTTCCATCTTTAAAATATTCTACTTTTTCACTAATTACATATACTTTTTCAGCTATGTAAGCAACTATTTCATCCTCTTGTTCTTTTATCCCTAATACTGCATATTTAATTGGGTAATTTAATTCATTCTTCATTTACTACTCTCCTACTTCTTCTTTTTTATTATAACATTTTTCCTATAGGGAATCTATATTTTATCACAATTTAATTCTTTTTCTGTTTGTGAACTTTCTTCCATTCTTTTATTTGGGTTAAACGTTCTTTAAATCTTTTTTCGTTTCCTTGAGTAGTTGGTTGATAATATGTTTTTTCAAGGAGTGATGGTGGCAGGCAATCCATAGCGGTGAGTTTATTTTCATAATCATGAGCGTATTGATACCCTGCGCCATAGTTTAAGTCTTTCATTAACTTAGTTGGAGCATTTCTAATATTTAGAGGAACTGGTTCAGCTAGCATTTTTTTGGCATCGCCACTTGCTAGAAGGTATGCTACATCACAGGCATTTGACTTAGGAGCTAATGACATATAGATTACTGCTTCTGCTAAGTGAACATTACATTCAGGCATACCGATAAAATGGCAAGCCTGATACACATTAATCGCTACATTTAGAGCATTGGTATCCGCTAGACCTATATCTTCTGATGCAAATCTAGCAATTCTTCTTGCTATGTATAAAGGATCTTCTCCTGCTTCTAACATACGTGCTAACCAATATACTGCTGCATCTGGATCACTATTACGCATCGATTTATGAAGTGCAGAAATAATATTATAGTGTTCTTCGCCATTCTTATCGTATAATAAAGTCTTTTTTGTTAAACACTCTTCTATATTTTCATCAGTAATAGTGACTGTGCCATCTTCATTAGTTGTTCCATTTGTAACTATAATATCTAATGTAGTTAGAGCAGACCTGGCATCACCACTAGCAAAATTAGCAATTATTTTTAGTTTTTCTTCTGTTATATTTATTTTTAAATTACCAAATCCTCTTTGATCAGCAATCGCTCTTTTTAAAAGACTTAATATATCTTCCGTAGATAGCTCTTTTAAAACAAAAACACGACATCTAGATAATAAAGCGTTATTAATTTCAAATGAAGGATTTTCTGTTGTGGCACCAATTAAAACAATTGAACCCTTCTCTACAAATGGCAAGAAAGCATCTTGTTGAGCTTTATTAAAGCGATGAATTTCATCGACAAAAACAATTGTTTTTATTCCTAATCTTTTGTTTTCATCAGCTTCTTCCATTACGGTTTTAATCTCTTTGATTCCTGAGGTAACGGCAGAAAAATTAATGAATTTTGACTTAGTTTCATGAGCAATAATACGTGCTAATGTTGTTTTTCCTACTCCTGGCGGTCCCCAAAAAATCATGGAAGAAATATGATCACTTTCTATCATTTTTCTTAACAATTTATTTTCACCAATTAAATGACTTTGACCAACAAATTCACGCAGATTCCGCGGACGCATACGACTTGCTAATGGTTCATTCGTAGGTAGATCAAATAAAGATGTTTGTTCCATATTAACACCTCTTCCTTATTTATCATTATACATTTGTTCACTTTAAAAAGCTAGTATTTTTATATATTCTTCTTTTTGTTTTTTGTAAATTTTAAAAAGTGGTGACTAAAATGGGTGCTAAATTTATCTATTTTAGTAATTGTTCGATTTTAATGCAAAATAAAAAAGTCCGTATGGACTTAATAAACTAAGTGGTGACTCCGGAGTGATTCGAACACTCGACCGATCGCTTAGAAGGCGATTGCTCTATCCAGCTGAGCTACGGAGTCATAACTACTAGCTGTTAAACATTATAACTTATTTTTATGTATTTTGCAAGAGTAAATTATCTACTTTGTTAATCCTTTTTTAAAATGTTACCATATCATGAGTTAAAATGTTACCAAACATATATAGTATAATATATCTCTGAAAGGAGATGTATTTTTATATATGCATAATAAAGTATATGCATTAAAACTTGTTCAAGATAAAATTAATGGTTTAAACAATTATTCTTATTCTCAAATAAGTTCTCTTACTGGTTATTCTAAAATGCAAATAATACGATTTTTAAATCAATTAAAAGAAAAAGATATTGATTCTATTTTAGTTCATGGACTTACTAATAAGCCGTCTAATAATTCACCCTCTAGCAAAGAAATTGAATTTATTAGGAACTTCAAAAATCAATATCCGTGTATTAGTATACAACAATTTATGGATATTTTCCATGAAGATATTGTATTTAATCCTAAAATGATTAAAATAGTTAAAGAAAATGATCTTCAAAAAAGAAGTTATTCTTTCTTTGAAAATCTATATCGTAAAGAAGGATGGAAATCAACAATTAAACACAAATGTTTTAACAAGGAATATGAACGTCACCATTTAAGAGAGCCTTCTCCAAGACGTGGTATTTTAATCATGATTGATGGTACCCCTCATGATTGGTTTAATAATGGTAGAAAATCATCTTTACATATTGCTATTGATGATGCTAC
>CALVQN010000070.1 GCA_944358135.1 uncultured Bacilli bacterium | reverse complement strand
CATAGTTTTTCTTTGTTTTTTGGACAATTACATATGATAAACTATGTACTTTTATTTTGCAATGATTTTGATGACTAAATATAGACTTTGCCTTGGCAATTTGGTACAATAATATTAGGAAGTGAAATTATGTCAAAAAAGAATATAATTTTAATAGTTATCATAAGCATTTTATTTATTTTAGCGATCATTGGCATTTATTTCTTTACAAAAAATAAAGAAGAATTAACAGTAACAGGGAAAGTAATCATAAGTGGAGAAGGTTATGTAATTATTGAAAGCAATAATGAAGATTATTTAGTAAATGAAGTAACCAATAATTATAATGTCGGTGATGAAGTAACTTTTACTTATAAAAAGGGTAGTTTAAAAGAGGATAATTCTCCTAAAGAAATAGAAGCTATTAAAGAGAAATTAATTAAAGAAAATAATACCACAACCGAAGATACACCTGAAAATGAAGAACAAACAGATGAAAATCAAAATGAAACAATACAAAATCCTTCTTCAAACAACCAAACATCAACCAATAATAATCAAAACAGTGCAACGAACAACAATACAAGTACCAATCAAAATAGTTCAAATAACACAACAAATAATCAAACTGAAAATAAGAATAATAATTCCAATACAAATAATTCTCCTGTAGAAACAAAAAGTGCTGATGAAGCAGTATTAGAATATGTAAGGACAGTAGAAAATGATGCAAATGAAGGCATAACAGATACGCTAAAAAGTGGCTTTATTACTGTTGTAGACTTTCTATTTTATAACGGAACTATTGCAGGCCATACCTTTAATGAGTTAACTACTAGTGCTAAGTTAGAAGTGTTAAAGGCAGCTTTATGGATTGATGATAAAGTAGATAGTGTTTTCCCTGGATATAAAGAAACAATAAGCAGTGGTGCAAGCAAAGCTTATAATAGTGTTAAAAACTTAATTGTAAGCACCTACTTAGATATTACGAGTAACATTTGTGAATCTAACGCTAGTCTTTGTGAACAAGCGAAAGAAGACTTTCAAAGCCTAAAGACAAGTTTTGGCTTAACTTGGGACTTTTTAAAAAGTCTAGCTAGTTCTGGCCTAGACAAACTTAAAAATTGGTATGAAATTTGGAGTGGAAAATAAATGATAAGTCAAATTATAAAATTAAAAAGTATAAATATACTATATTAAATACTGTAAGAAGATTGATTAACATATTGTTTAGTAAAATTATGTGTATTAGTGATAATATAAATACATGGATAAATATGAGTATGGAGTGAAAATGATGAACATTATTTTTCTTGATTTTGATGGCGTAATTAACAACAATGATGATTTAATCACCGAAGAAAGTATTTTAACTTTAAAGAAAATTATTCACGAGTATCAAGCTAAAGTTGTAGTAATAAGTTCATGGATAATGGACGGAAGAGAAGAGAGAAAAAGAAAGATAAGAGAGTTTTTAGATAAATTAGGAATACACAATATAGATTTTATTAACCAAAATTTAATAGGAACTTTTGAAAATGCAGAACTTAATTATCGCCTTCTTGGTATAGCAGATTATCTCTTAAATAATCCCCAAATCGATTACCTCATCTTAGATGATGAATATGATGATGAATATAATAGATTAAATTTAAATCATTTAAAAACAAATATGGATACAGGATTAGTACTAAGTGATTATAATAAAGTAGCATTTAAAAAACCAGATTTATTTATATTATCCCAAATAAGTATTCAAGAAAATGATTTAAATCGAAACAAGAGAGTTTACTAAAAACTCTTTTTTTTAAATATTAAATATGCTATAATTAATTACAGTAGGGTAGGTAGATGATATGATATTTGGTAAAATTTTATATATTAGTGATAATATAGCTCATGTTGAAAATGTAAGTAAAGATACAATTACTGCTGATTTAATGAATATTCATGTAATATTTGAAGATAAAGATCAAAGAATTTTAGGTGAAGTAATTGAGTTAAATGATGAAGAGATTAAAATAAGATTCTTAGGTGAATATGTAGGAAATAGATATGTAAATGGTGTAATTAGAAAACCATTATTATCTAGTAAATTAAGAATCATTAATAGTGAAGAATTACTAGAACTAGTAGGAACACTTAGTAGTAAGAGTTTTGTTTTAGGAGAAAGTGCTACTTATAAAGGCTTTCAAATATGTCCGAATATTAATGATTTATTTTCTAATCATTTAGCGATATTTGGTAACTCTGGTTCAGGTAAATCATGTGGTGTATCTAGAATTATCCAAAATATATTTAGTAATCCTAAGACAGTAACTTATAATGCAAATATGTTTTTCTTTGATGCTTATGGAGAATACAAAAATGCTTTTGGTTCTCTAAACAAGATTAATCCAAGTTATAATTACAAGTTTATTACAACTAATCCAACAGAAGCAACTGATTATTTACTTAAAATACCTGTAAATTTATTAACTCTAGATGATATTGCTTTACTACTCCAAGCAAATAGCCATTCCCAATTACCAATCCTAGATCGTAGTATTAAATATGCCAAGATATTTTCTAGCGAAGGAGAAGAAGTAACCAAATATAAAAATCATTTAATTGCTAAAGCTCTTATTGCTATTTTATTTAGTAATGCAACAACTAGTTATAAAAAGAATGAAATATTTAAAGTAATTGAAGTATGCCATACCAAAGAATTTAATTTCGATTCTGTTATTCCTGGGCTTGGTTATACTAGAAGTTTTAGTGAATGTTTTGAAATAGATTCTAATGGTAACTTTGGAGAATCAGTATTAATCACAGAATATATTTTAAAACATATAGATGAAAGTATTACCGAAATGCCAATCCCAGAAAGAGCTTTTTACACTTTAAAAGACTTAGCAAATGCCTTAGAATTCACTTTAATTAGCGAAGGATTTCAAGGAAACCAAATGATGTATAATGAAGCGATGATTTTACAAGTAAGACTTAATACAATCATTGGTGGACAAGTTAATAATTATTTTGATGGATCTAAATATACAAGTGTTGAAGAATTTGTTAGTGAATTATGTAGGAAAGAAAATGCAAGAGCCCAAATCGTCAATATTAACTTAGAAGATATAGATGATGCATATGCAAAAGTAATAGTTAAAATTATATCTAAATTATTATTTGATTATGCTAAAGGGTTACAACAAAGAGCAAGTATTCCTTTCCATCTATTCTTAGAAGAAGCCCATAGATATATCCAACAAGATACCGATACCTTCTTACTAGGGTATAACATCTTTGATCGTATTGCTAAAGAAGGACGTAAATATGGAGTTATTTTGGATATTATTTCCCAAAGACCAGTAGAAATAAGTGATACTGTTATTGCTCAATGTTCTAACTTCTTAATATTTAAAATGACTCACCCAAAAGATATTAAATACATTGAAGAAATGCTTCCTAATATTAGTAGTGATGTTATTGAAAAAATGAAAGTATTGCAGCCTGGAAATTGTGTAGCTTTTGGTGGAGCATTTAAAATACCAATGATTAGTAAACTAAAAATGCCTGATCCAATGCCATACTCAACTAACTGTAATGTATCTGCATGTTGGGAAGAAGAACCAACAAATAATCCTAGAATATCACCAGAACCAGTTTCTAACAACTATGTAACCGAAGGTGTTAGCACCAGTTCTCTAGAAACACAGATATCTGCAGAAAATGCTCCTATAGAAGATACATCTAATATCAATGTAACCCCAAATCAAACTCCAACAAAAAATGAAGACTTTGACCCAATGAGTGGATTAGGAGATATATCTAAATTTGGTTAAGACTAGATAGCTAGTCTTTTTCTATTACAGGTGATCAAATATGAAAATTGAAAAAATAACGGATTATATTGATACTGAAAAATTAGACAAAATAGTTAGGAAAATTTATGAATTTACTTCACATTTAAGCAAGTATTATCCTAATTATAAAAATTGGTTTTATCATAAACAAATTAAAGAAAGCTTAATCCAAAAAAGAGAAATACTCTTTATTAAGAAAAATAATAAAATAATTGCTTGTCTATCCTTAAAAATAATACCAGAAAAAAAGGTATGTACCATTTATGTAGATAAAAAATATCAAAATAAAGGAATAGGAACAACTCTATTGGAAGAAAGTTTTAATTTATTAAAAACAAGTACACCTATATTCAGTTGTAATCAAAAAGTTTTACCAATATTTCAAAGAATTATTCTCAAATATAATTGGAAATTAGAAGAAGTAATAAAAAATTATAATGGTAAAGGAGATAATGAATATTGTTATAATGGTAAATTATCAAAATAAACATCGAATATAAGAATAAAAAAATTAGAACTTTTAATATTCTAATCCTTTTTCATTGTCCTTTAATAATTAGATAAATGATGTTTCTCACATTAATAACTATTATAAAATTATTTTTTATTTCAGCCACTAGCCAGTAATTGCCCTTATAAAGGAGCGACCTTTATTCTTCAATTACCTACAATCACTAAAGAAGACTTTCACTTCCAAATTTCATGCGCATAGGAACAATTTTCTTGTTTAATACGGAATCGAACCGCGACAACCATCTTTTTGCTGCAGATTTGCACTACTTTAACCAGTTTCTAATCTTATAACATATCACTATGTATCAACTGCAAATAGCTTATTGGCTTTCTTTAAAATCCTTTAGATGCCACTCTAATAAATTTTAAAGTTAATCTTCCTTTTTTCTACAAGGAAAGTTTATGATGACTACGATTAGGACTGTGCCTTATAACCCCATAATAGCATTGCTAATATCTTTTTAATTACTTAGTAATTCCCATTTTAATATTACTATTAAACCAACTCAATCCTCTAAAAGTTCGCACTATTAAATAATAAGCATAAGATATTACCCATACAAGATTGCCTTCTTGTCTGTCATATGGTTCATTTATCTAATTATCAAAGAACAATGTGTTGCCATTATAACATTATAAAACTATGTTTGTCAACAAAATTATTTGGAAAATAGTATATTTTTTATTGAAAATTCATAAGCAAGTGTAAAAAAGTGTCTAAGTACTTGAATAGAAATTGTATTATATGCTATAATAATAATGCCTAGAGGATATAGTTTATCTGTAGCATAAAACCGACTATGTGATAGCCTTGGGAGAATAATTATATGTGGAGTTGAAGACTGGTCATTGATTAGCCAGGATCCAGAAGCATATATGTTTCTTACCACCTCGCGAGAGCGGGTTTTTTATCACCAGATAGACTTTCCATCTGGGTTTTTATTTGCTATAATTTAAGAGGTGATATAAATGTTTGAACGTTTAATACCTTTAATTGGTGAAAATAATTTAAAGAAAATAGAAAACACTAAAATATTATTAGTAGGTATAGGAGGAGTAGGGGGATTTACTCTAGAAGCACTAGTAAGAAGTGGATTTAAAAATATAACCATTATTGATGGAGATACAATTGAAGAATCTAATCTAAATAGACAAATTATCACAAATCAAGATAATATTAGTAAAGATAAAACAGATGAAGCATTAAATAGATATTTATTAATTAATCCCAATTTAAATTTAAAAGCTATAAATATCTTTCTTACTAAAGAAAATTTCCATGCATGGATTAATGAAGATTATGATTATATTATTGATGCTTGTGATGATATAGATATAAAAGTAGAATTAATTAGATATGCAGAAGAAAAACAGATAAAAATAATTAGTGCTCTAGGTACAGGAAAGAAACTAAACCCTAAATATTTAGAGATTACAAAACTAAATAAAACAGAAAATGATGCCTTAGCCAAAAAACTAAGACAAAGACTTAGAAAAGAAAATCTAAGCTTAAATATACCTGTAGTATTTAGTAAAGAAACAAGTATTGATACTAAAAATATAATAGGATCATGTATATTTGTGCCTTCTGTAGCAGGTATATATTTAGCTAATTATGTATTTATGGATATAATAAAACCTCAAGACAACTCTTGAGGCTCATTTGTTTTACCTAATAGATAGTCAGCACTAACATGATATTTCTTACACAATTCATAAAGAAAAGGGGTAGCAATGATATTTCTTCCACGTTCAAAACCGCTAACAACAGAAGGCGTGGTTTTAAGAATTTGAGCCAACTTATTTTGAGTAATTTTACGTTCTTTGCGAAAAGTTTTTAATCTGTTTTTACTCACTTCTAAATTTATTTCCTTATTGATAATATTGTAATTTTTATTATCAGTTAAACCAAAAATATAATCAACAGAACAATTAAAAATATTAGCAACTTCATTTAATCTTTTAATAGGTATTATATCATACTGCTGTTCAAATTGATTATAAGAACTTCTTTTAATTCCTAGTAAATTTGCAATATCATATTGTGACAAATTATTATATTCTCTTAACTCCTTTAACTTTAAACCATAATTCATATTAAATCACCTAATCGTATCTATTTTCTCATGAATTTTTATTCAGTAGAAAAACTGGACTGTTTTGGCGTATTTTTTCTTGACATTTTGTCTAGTCGATATTATAATTTTTATATAAGCTAGGAAACTCATCAGTAGTATAATACCTTCATTTAATAGATTATAAAATGAAGTA
>CALVQN010000069.1 GCA_944358135.1 uncultured Bacilli bacterium | reverse complement strand
ATTGATTAAAAGTAATTGCTCTCCCTTATGAGATTTGATATAATTAAGAAAACTAAGGAGGCTATATGGAAAAGACATTGGTAGTTATGGCAGCAGGTATGGGTAGTAGGTTTGGTGGTTTAAAACAGATCGAACCAGTAGGTCCAAATGGAGAATTTATTTTAGATTATTCTGTTTATGATGCTTATCTTGCTGGTTTTACAAAGGTAGTTTTTGTTATAAAAAAAGAACTTGAAGATGTATTTAAAGAAACCATTGGAAGTAGGCTTGAAGATCATATTGAAGTAGCTTATGCTTATCAAAATATAGAGGATATTCCTTTTGATAAGAAGTATTTAATAGAAAAGAGAACTAAACCTTGGGGGACTGTTCAGGCAGTGCTTTGTGCTAAAGATTATGTTAGTGGAGATTTTGTTGTTATTAATGCAGATGATTTTTATGGGCGTGATACTTATAAAAAGGCAAGTGAGTTTTTAGATAGTAATCACGATGATAATGTTTATGCATCCATTACTTTCCCTTATATTAAGACTGCTTCTTTATATGGAAGTGTTAAGAGGGCTGTTTGTTATACTGATGGAGATGATATTACCAAATTAGTAGAAAGTAGTATTACTACTATGGGGGATTATGCTCAAGCTAGACCTTTGGATGGAAGTGCTGAATTTCCAATAGAGCTTAATCAAGCAGTATCGATGAATGTTTTTGCTTTTAAATATACTTTTTTTGCGTATTTAGAAGAATATTTTACTGAGTTTTTTAAACAGGATGATGAAGCTATTTTAAATAGTGAGGCCTTACTTCCTGATGTAGTAGAAAAAAATATTTTTAATGGTAAAATTAAACTTAAAAATGTACCTACAAATAGTAATTGGTATGGTGTTACTTATAAAGAGGATTTAGAGGGGGTAAAAAAGGCTATAAGTGATTTGATCAAGGAAGGAGTTTATCCAAATAAACTATGGAAGATGTAAAAAAACGTATAGAAGAATTAACTAAGATATTAAATCAAGCTAATTATGAGTATTATAATTTAGATAATCCTAGTATTACTGATCAAGAGTATGATAAGTATTTAAGAGAATTAATTAATTTAGAAGAGAAATATCCTGATTATGCTGATCCTAATAGTCCAACAAAAAGAGTTGGTGGGGAAGCGATTGATAAGTTTAATAAAGTAAGGCATGCTATTCCTATGATTAGTTTATCTAATGTTTTTAATGAAGAAGAAATTCGTGATTTTGATAAAAGAATTAGAAATGCAGGATTTAAACCTGAATATGTTTGTGAACTTAAAATAGATGGTCTTAGTGTTTCTCTTCATTATGAACATGGTAAACTTAAATTTGCAGCAACAAGAGGAGACGGAGTAGTTGGCGAGGATATTACTCATAATGTTAAAACTATTAAGACGGTTCCTCTAGATTTAGGGAAAGATATAGATATTGAAGTACGTGGGGAAATTTATATGAATAAAGCTACTTTAGAAAAGCTTAATCGGGAAAGGGAAGCTAAAGGTGAAGTTAAACTACAAAATGTTCGAAATGCTGCAGCTGGTTCTATTAGACAATTAGATCCAAAGGTGGCTGCTAAAAGACATTTAGATACATGGATTTATCATTTGCCTAATCCTCTTGATTATGGAATAACTACCCATTTTGAAGCACTTAATTATATGAAAGAATTAGGTTTTAAAGTTAATCCTGCTTCTAAATTAGTGGGAGATATCAATGGTATTTTAGCTTATATAAGAGAGTATACAGAAAAAAGAAATACTCTTCCTTATGAAATAGATGGTATTGTTATTAAAGTAAATGATATTAGAATGCAACAAGAACTTGGTTCAACTGTCAAATATCCAAGATGGGCTACAGCTTATAAATTTCCAGCTGAAGAAGTACTTACAAAACTTATTGACATAAAATTTACAGTGGGGCGTACAGGACAGGTTACTCCGAATGCGGTTTTAGAGCCAGTTTTAGTTATGGGTTCTACGATTAGAAGGGCTACTTTACATAATGAAGATTATTGTAGGAGTCTTGATTTACGTATTGGCGATGTTGTTTCTATTAAAAAAGCTGGAGATGTTATTCCTGAGGTGGTAGAAGCAAAACCTGAGAGAAGAGTAGGAACTGAGCGACCATTTGAAATGATTAGCACTTGTCCTATATGTGGTAGTTCTTTAGTTAAAAAAGGAAATGTTGATTATTTTTGTGTAAATGATAATTGTCCCAAAAAGAATATTGAAAGTCTGATTCATTTTGCAAGTCGTAATGCGATGAATATTGATGGCCTTGGGGATGAGATAATAGAAGATTTTTATAATGAGGGCTTTATTCGAAGTATACCTGATTTTTATCATTTGAAGGATCATAGAGAAGATATTATTGAGCTTGAAGGCTATGGGAATAAAAAAGTATCTAATTTACTTCTTGCTATTGAAGAAAGTAAAAATAATAGTGTTGAACGGCTTATTTTTGGCTTGGGTATTTCTGGAATTGGGTCTAAGAATGCTAAACTTTTAGCTTCTACTTATAAGGATATTCACAGTCTTAGTAATGCTACTTATGAAGAACTGATAGAAATTAAAGATATTGGTGATGTTTTAGCACGAAATATTGTAAACTTTTTTGCGAATCCAAGTAATATAGAACTTATTAATACTTTGGAAGATTTAGGTGTTAATATGAAATATTTGGGAGCAGAAGTTAAAGAAAATGAGAATTTTACAGATAAAAAATTCGTCATTACGGGTACAATTAGTTTTATGAGTAGAGATGAGATTAAATCTTTAATTGAGTCTTATGGTGGTAAATGTATTGATAGTGTTAGTAAAAGAGTGGATGTAGTAATTGTGGGAGATGCTCCAGGAAGTAAGTATACGAAGGCAATTGAGCTTGGAATTGTGATTTGGAATGAAAATAAATTTAAAGAAATTGTAGATAGTTTGTAAACTATTTACATTTTTTATTGACAATGATTGTAAAATAATTATAAATTGTCTTCTAAGCTAAATAATGTTATAATAAATTAGCTATGAGGTGAATGAATGAAGAAATTGAAAAAAATATGGCAAGAAAATAGTGTGCTTTTTGTATTACTTTTTATTTTAATTGCTTGTTTAGTTGCTATATGTGTAGTAGTTGTAACTTATTTTGTGGGGGATTCTAGTTCTAAATATGGGGATCGTTTAGAAGGAATTGAGGATTATCCATTTTCAGAAGATACACAAAATGAGATAATTGGCAAGATAAAAGAAGAGAAAATAGTAGAAGATGTTACGATGCGAGTTAGTGGGAAAATTATTTATATTACCATTACTTTTGCACCAGAAACTACGTTAGTTGAAGGACAAAGTATAGCGCTTGCAAGTTTAGATTATTTTAGTGAAGAAACTCTTAGTTTTTATGATTTAGAATATATGATAAAAGCTGATGGTACAGAGGAAACAGAAGGATTCCAACTTATCGGTGCTAAGAATGTGTCAGGTACTGGTGGCATTGTTTGGAATAATAATACAGAATTTGATGATGAGGAAAATACAGAAGAGTAGGTAGTTTATGAAAAATAAGAAAAGTGTAATTATTACCATAGTAGTTATTCTAGCAGTAGTCATTATTGGTCTTGTTACATATAGAATATTAAATGATGAGACTAGGCTCACTGCTAGTGAAAGAAGATGGATTAATAATAATATTAATACAGTTCAAAATATTAATGTTGTTAATAATGTTAATTTGTTTGGTAATACGGGTGCAGGAGTTTTTTATGAATTTTTAAATGATTTAGAGTTAGAATATCAATTAGATTTTAATCCTGTTACCTTTAATTATGAGGAAAGTACTAGTGGACTTACTCTTGGAGTTACGACAACTTTAGGAGATAATGATTTTGTTTTTTATACAGATCATTATGTTTTAGTGGGAATGGAAGAAGAAATTGTTGTTAACTATGAAGATTTGTCTGGTATGAATATCGGAGTTATGAATACAGATGCTTCTTATATTAGTCGTTATTTGACTAATGTTAGTGATGTAACTTTGAGTCAATATGAAAATGAAGAAGCTTTGTTAGAAGCTTTTGGTGAACAAGAAGATATAGAATATATTATTGTTCCTCTATCTATTTACTTAGATGAAATATTAGCTAATGATTATTATATTTTATATCATTTATCTGATATTAAACTTTATTATGTAATTAGAGGTAATGATGATACTTTGACTAGTATTATAGAGAAGTTTTATCAAACTTGGTATCTAGATAATTTAGAAGAATATCTAAAGAGAGAAGAGTTTAGTTTGTTTACATCTGCTTTAAATATTAGTGAGACAGAAGTAGATGCTATGCGTAGTGTAACTTATAATTATGGATTTATTAATAATAGTCCTTATGAAGTAATTATGAGTGGTAATTATGGTGGTATTATTGCCATGTATTTATATGATTTTAGTGAGTTTAGTGATATAGAATTTAATTATACAAAATATAGAAATATTAATCGATTTGAGCGAGCAATAAATAATGGGGATGTTGATTTATACTTTAATTATTATCATTTAAGTGATAATTATTATGAGATTAATTCGAATATTATTGTTCGTTATAGTGTAGTTGCTAGTAATGAAAATAATTTAGTTGTTAATAGTATAGAAAGTTTAGTTGGACAGACTGTTTATGTTGAAGAAGATAGTATTTTGCATGAATATTTAAATGGTATTAATGGAATAAATATTGAAACTTATGAAGATGAAGGAGATTTAAGAAAGCTTAATCGTAGAGATGTAATTATAGTTATAGATAAAAATATATTTGATTTATATTCTGGTAGTAATTTATCTAATTATACGGAAAGATATAGTGATTCTTTAAATCAAACTTATCAATTTAAATCTAGAACAGATAGTGCTTTTTATCGTTTATTTACTAAATATGCTATGTTTATTGATAATAATGAAGTAATTTATGATGGAATGTATAGCCATTCTATGACTGTTAGAACAGGTAGTATTCTAGGAACTATTGCTAAATATATTTTACTTACTATACTTGTTTTTGCAGTAATCTTTATAATTTTTTATAAGAGTAGTAAGAGAATTAGAGTTGCTAAGAAATTCAGAAAAGAAAATAAGATGAAGTTTATAGATCAACTTACTAGTCTTAAAAATAGAAATTATCTCAATGAATATATTCATAATTGGAATAATAATACCGTTTATCCACAAACTATGATTGTAATAGATTTAAATAATATTCAATTTATTAATGATACTCTAGGATATGAAGAGGGAGATAAACAGATTAAAGCAGCGGCGAATATTCTTATTAAGACACAACTTGATAATAGTGATATTATGCGTACTGATGGTAATGAATTCTTAGTTTATTTAGTTGGATTTACACAGAAACAAGTTACTAATTATATTCATAAATTAAATAAAGAATTTAAAAAACTACCATATGAATATGGAGCTGAATTTGGTTATTCAATGATTAATGATAATGTTAAAACTATTGAAGATGCTATTATAGAAGCTACAGATGAAATGAAGAAACAGAAGAAGAAGAGTGAGGATGAAAATGCGAGATAAAATAAAAAGGGGGGCTAGTAATTTCTTTAAAATTATTACTAAACCAGAGATGGAAGTCTTACCTGGACATCTCGCTTTTTCTTTTGTTTTGTCTATAGTACCAACACTTACGATCCTTACCTATATAGCGTCTATATTTAATTTTGATTTGCATTTTATTCGTGATTTTATTAGTCAATCTTTTAGTCAAGAATTTGCTGATATGCTTTTGGGGGTTAATGTTGCTATACATGCCGATTGGAATTTCTTTTTGACTCTTATTATTGGTTATATTATTGCTAGTAATGGTGCTGCATCAGTTATTGCTAGTTCTAATATGATTTATGGAATTAAGAATTCTAGTTTTTTAAAAAGAAGATTAAAATCATTAGTTATGATTTTTATTATCATTTTGTTATTTGTATTCTTATTAATCTTTAGTGTATTTGGGAATAAGATTATTGAAATGTTACAATTAATGGATATTAGTGAAAAAATTATTACTAATATTACTTTACTTATTAGTGTTCTTAAAGGGCCTGTTTCTTGGTTTATTATTTTCTTATTTATTAAGATAATATTTACAATGGCACCAGATAAGAAAATACAAAGTAATGAAGTAAATAAAGGAGCTATATTTACAACTGTTGGTTTTATACTTGTTACATATATATATTCTCTTTATACTACTTATTTTGCTAATTATGATGTGTTTTATGGTAATTTAGCAAGTATAGTAGTACTTATGATTTGGCTTTATTTGCTTTCTTATATATTTACTATTGGATTAGCTCTTAATTATAGAGAAGAAGAGATTTCTTTAGAGAAAACACAAAAATTAAAAGTTAAAGAAGAAAATAAGTAACACTATGCTTGTCTGTATTGCCAAACTTTCTTTTAATTTCTTAGATATTTTAATCTATATTAACATTTATAATTACAGCAGAAAAAAACGAACCGTGAGGTTCGGCGAATTAACAAAGTTAATTCTTATGTTCATTTTTGATTGCATTTTTTTTAAGTTTAGTTTATAATTAAGCTATAATAAAGGGGCTAGATAGTATGAATAATAATATGCCAAATAATAATAATGGA
>CALVQN010000068.1 GCA_944358135.1 uncultured Bacilli bacterium | reverse complement strand
AGACTTCTTTTCATTTGCAATTATTTTTGTTTTACTTTACATTTTATATTTCCCACCGAAAAAATGACTGAGCCAATTTAAAAAGGTGTATACTTGTTGTTAATCTGTTTGTAATTGATTGACTTTAAATCTTAATATGTGATATTATGAATTTCCCACCCCTGAAAGGAGATTCATCACAATGTTGTTTTATTTATATTTAGCTAGTGTTGCTATTAGTGTGCTTTCTTTACACTTTATAGTAGCTTTTTTTTCTTTTAGGCTAAAAAGAGATAAAATTAAGATTATTGAAAACTATTCTTTTTTTGAAGAAATAAAATTTAATAGTATTATTGTTTTTAAATTAATTTTACCCATTTTTAATTTATTATATATTAGTTATTTAATTATATTTCATTCTTTTGTTTATCAAAAATTAGTAACTAATCTTTTTTTACAGGGAAATGCTATGTTTTTAAGTAAAGAAGTGGAAAAAAATATGTACTAAAATCATAATTTGTAGTATTATAGACTCTAAGGGGGATTTATGAAAAAGAAAAGTTTTAAAATGAATTTTATGAATCAGGAAATGATTTTATCTAAGTTAAATGTAGAATTTTATCATGATCTTGGTATTGTAAGTGCTTATTCTTTACTAGATGGGGATTATAATAGTTTACCCTTATTTGGTATTGTTAATAAAAACTTTAAAGAAATTATTCCTTTGTTTCCTTATCAACAATTAGAAAAGTTTTCTATTTTAGATAAAGAGAATATTATTTTAATGGTAAAAGAAAATTATGCTTCTAATTTATATCATATTATAATAAAAGATGGGAATATATCTTGGTATTATTTACCTTATCGTGATTATCGAAATATTAATGATTATCTTTTAGAGTTAGTTGATTTTCGTCAAATGCATTCTTTATACGATGTGCGAGAAAGAAAAGTTATTACTCCATCATTTCATTATATATCTTCTTTTGAGTATGATGATAATTATGAAGATGTAGTAGCTCAAGCTGTTTATATACTCTTTTATGATGAAGAACACTATAATCAAATTGTTACTTATATTAATTTAAAAGGGGAAATATTAATGCCTTATTTAGATTATGATCATGATCTTTATTTTGATCAAAGTATGAGTTTGGAAGAAGTAATTGCTATAGTTAAAGAAAATATGAGAGGGAATAGTAGATAATGGAATTAATTATTAAAAACACATTAGAATGGATGAATTTGATTACTAGAATTAGAGAACTTAAGAAAGTTTATGGTTCTGATATAATTCATCAAACTATTTTTCTTTTAGAGAATATGCAAAAAAATAATTTGATTTTAGTAGGACATAAAGCTTTGCTTTTGGATGTTTTAGTTGAACATAAGATAGATGATATTTCTCTTATTATTCAATTCTTAAATAAAATTAAAAATATTTATGATTTAGATATAGTTTTAAAGAAAATGGAAGAGGCAATAGATCAATATGGAATTAATCAGGTGGCTTTAATTCTTGATCAAGCTTATATTAGAGTAATAGATACTTATTATTTTAATCATGGATTTAGAAAGGCATATTTTAAAGAGGGAGTAATTCCTAAAATAGAAATTGATTTAAAGAAGAATATGAATATGATCAATGTTTTTACAGATTCTGAATTTATTGTTGATGAACAGAATTTTGTGTTACGGAAAGCACAGAGAATATATTATACTAGTGATTTTCGCTTTGGTAGTATGACTCTTCCTTCTAAAAAAGAAATGGATTATATTTACTTTGATGATGAAAAAAGAATATGGTTAAATACTTTGATTAAAGAAATGGTTAAAATCCCTATTGATCATGTTGTATTAGAATTGGAAGACCCTAATAATCAAAAGTATTCATTATCTTATCAATTTGATTATTATCAAACTATTCAAACTGATGGAGAAATTAAAGATACTTTAGGTGGAGAGGTAACTAACTTTTATCATAATGGGGATATAGTGGTTACTAGTGCTGATGTATTAATGATTTGTGAGGTAGAAAAGGGGGAAGTTGTTCAAGTAAAGCTTAACATTCATCCAACCTATTTTAAGAGATATATGCAACAATTAAGTGATAGTCAAGATAAGTATTTACTTAATATTATTTATCAATTATTGGA
Organism: uncultured Bacilli bacterium; assembly: GCA_944358135.1. Taxonomy (GTDB): domain Bacteria; phylum Bacillota_I; class Bacilli_A; order RF39; family UBA660; genus Caccenecus. The sequence goes on along the minus strand of CALVQN010000068.1, from coordinate 4,620 downwards.
TCATACAAAAAGAAATGCTCTTGGTAGAAAATAGTATATTATTTACAAAATATCCATTTGATGTTATAATATAAATGTATTAGATGAGAGCAATTCTCATATAATATTTATGTGTAAATGTTCTCGCTTGTAGATGGTTGCGAGTAATAAATTATTCTACATCGCAGATGTTCTCGCTTGTAGATGGTTGCGAGTAATAAATTATTCTACGGGTAAATAAAAGGGTGTCATTTGATACTCTTTTTTGGTATAATGGTTATATGGGGAGGTTGACTTAAATGGAGATAAAAGAAGGTTATTTATATCATATATCTATAGATTTTTTTCAAAAGATAAATGATCCAAATTTATCTATTAATCATTCAGGGATACATAGTAGACCATCTTATTTTTTGGTAAAAGATAAAGATTTGTTATGGTTTATACCATTAAGCACTAAAATTGATAAATATAGGAAAATCATAGAGGAAAAGAAGAAAAAGTATGGAAAATGTAATACAATTTTAATTAAAAGAATTGCTAATAAAGAAAATGCTATTTTAATTCAAAATGCTTTTCCTACTTTGCCTAAATATTTATCTCATCCACATACTATAAATGGGAAGATATATAGAGTGCCTATTGGTATTCAAAAGGAAATTAAATCAAATTTTGATGAGTTAATTAGATTAAAGAGAAGAGGAATAAATTTATTTTTTACTGATATTGATAGAATTACAGAAGTGATGTATCAGGAGAAGGATAAAGTAAAAAATTAGGTTGATTTTTTTAGAACTCTATAATATAATATTTGTGTAAGTTTTTTCTGAGTTTAAATTTACTCCTTAAATTTTTACTTGGATTAAACCGTTTATTAGATAAGGAGGATTAATAATGGCAGTTACTAAAGAAGAAAAAGCTAAATTAATTAAGGAATTTGGTAAGAATGATAAAGATTGTGGTTCTGCTGAAGTACAAATTGCTATTCTTACTCATGAAATTAATGATTTAACTGAACATTTAAAAGTACATAAACATGACTATCATTCTAATCGTGGACTTTTAATGAAAGTCGGTAAAAGAAGAAAATTACTTGCTTATTTAAAAGAAAATGATGTTGTTAGTTATAGAAATGTAATTAAGAAATTAAATTTAAGAAAATAAGGGCACTAATATTTTTAGTGTCTTTTTTTATAAGAGAAGGAGCATTATATGAAGAAAGTATTTAAATTAGATTTTTTAGGAAGAGAATTAGTAGTAGAAACAGGTGAACTTGCTAAACAAACTGATGGAGCAGTATTAGTACGTTATGGAGATACCGTTGTTTTATCTGTTTGTGTTATGGGTAAGGAAGTACCTAATCAAGACTTTTTTCCTCTTCAAGTTTTATATCAAGAAAAGTTATATTCTGTAGGAAAAATTCCTGGTGGATTTATTAAAAGAGAAGGTAGACCTAGTGATTCAGCAACACTTGCAGCTAGACTTATTGATCGACCTATTAGACCGATGTTTGATGAGAATTTAAGACAAGAAATACAAGTGGTTAATACAGTATTATCAGTTGATCCTGATAATTCACCAGAAATGGCTGCATTATTTGGAACAAGTTTATGTCTTGGAATTTCAAAAATTCCTTTTGATGGTCCAGTAAGTGGAGTTATTGTTGGTAAAGTAGATGGAGAGCTTGTTATTAATCCAACAGCAGAAGAAGTAGAAGCAAGTGCACTTTCTTTAACTGTTGCGGGTACTAAAGATGCTATATGTATGGTTGAGGCAGGAGCACAAGAATTAAGTGAAAAAGATATGCTTGAAGCTTTAATGTTTGGGCATGAAAACTTAAAGAAATTGTGTGATTTTCAACAATTTATCATTGATGAGATTGGACAAGAGAAGATCGAACTTGTAAAAGCTGAGATTGATCCAGAGATTGATGCTGCAGTTAGAGAATTTGCAACAAAAGATATGTTAGCAGCAATTCAAATTAAAGATAAATTAGAAAAATATGCAGCGATTGATGCTGTGTTAGATAGAGCAGTGGAAAACTTTACGGAAGTTTATGCAGAAGATATAGACTCTGATGAAAAGATTAAACAAGTAGAAAAAATAGTTCATTTGATTGAAGCAGAAGAAGTAAGAAAACTAATTACGGATAAACATATCCGTCCAGATGGAAGAGCAATGGATGAGATAAGACCTTTATCTTGTGAAATAGATCTTTTACCACGTACTCATGGTTCAGCTGTATTTACTAGAGGAGAAACACAAGCACTTGCTACAACTACTTTGGGAGCAATTGGTGAACATCAAATTCTTGATGGTTTAGGCTTAGAAGATTCTAAGAGATTTATGTTACATTATAATTTCCCAGCATTTTCGGTAGGGGAAACAGGAAGATATGGAGCACCTGGTAGAAGAGAAATTGGTCATGGTGCTTTGGGTGAAAGGGCACTTGCTCAAGTTATTCCATCAGAAGAAGAATTCCCTTATACAATTAGAGTTGTAAGTGAAATATTAGAATCTAATGGAAGTAGCTCTCAGGCAACTATTTGTGCAGGATGTTTAAGTTTAATGGCAGCTGGTGTACCAATTAAAGCACCTGTTGCAGGTATTGCTATGGGACTTATCGAATCAGCAGATAAAAAGAAATATACCATATTAACAGATATCCAAGGACTTGAAGACCATATGGGAGATATGGACTTTAAGGTAGCAGGTACTAAAAAAGGTATTACAGCACTACAAATGGATATTAAGATAAAAGGTGTTACTGAAAAAATATTAAAAGAAGCTTTAGCACAAGCCAAGAAAGCAAGAATGCAAATCCTCGATGTTATGGCAGAATGCATTCCTGAACCAAGAAAGAGCTTATCAAAATATGCTCCTAAGATTGATACGTTTATGATTAATCCTGATAAAATTAAAGATGTTATTGGTCGTGGTGGGGATATGATTACCAAGATTATTTTGGAAGCTAGTAATGTTAAGAGTGTTAATGATAAAGATGCTGTTAAAGTAGATTTAGAAGATGATGGTAGAGTTATTATTTATCACAATGATGCAAGTATTATTGCTAAAACTAGAGCAATGATTGAAGATGTTGCTAGAGAAGTAGAAGAAGGAGCTATTTATACAGGTCGCGTTGTCAAAGTAGAAGATTTTGGATGTTTTGTAGAGTTATGGCCTGGTTGTGAAGGATTAGTCCATGTATCAGAACTTGATACAAAAAGAGTAGATAAACCTAAAGATATAGTTTCAGTTGGAGATAAAATTTTGGTTAAAGCTCTAGGTTACGATAATAGAGGAAGACTTAATTTATCTAGAAAACAAGCCTTGCCTAAGTCTGATAAAAAAGAGGATAAAAAGAAAAAACATTAATCAAAAAGAGAATTAGTTAAGGATTTGTTACTAATTCTCTTATTTTTATTTTCTTATCTATTTTTCCTAATAAATAATCACAAGATATATTAAATATTTTAGCATATTCCATTAAAAAACTAGTCAGGATTAATGTTTTACCATGTTCATATCTAGATATTACACCATTATCTGTATTTAATATTTTAGCTAATTTATCTTGAGTATATTTATGTTCTTTTCTAATTTCTTTTAATCTTATAGGATATAGATTTTTATCTATATCCATTTTCATATTCTTATATTTTTTATCTATTTTATTTAATCCTAATATATAATCAATAGAACACTTATATATTTTACATAAATCAATTAATCTGGGTAGAGGAATCATAGCTATTTCTAATTCCCATAAAGAATAAGTACTTCTTGATACTCCTAATTTTTTAGCTAATTCTTCTTGAGAAATACCATCTTCTTCTCTCATAAATTTAATATTTAATTTTAAAGGGGGAATGTTTCTATCTCTTATTTCTATTATATTCATGCTCATTTCTCCATATATGTGTTCATTATTACATAAATATGAAAGGCTAAAAATTACATGCTGCTAATTAACATAAAAATATTGATTTTTACTCAATGATAATGTATACTAGAAATATAAGATAGGAAAATATATGAGAATAATTTGACAAGTTTTGATAACGTTTGTCGAATACCATGTATTCTCTATAAAAGTGTGATATTATTCATGGGAAAAGAGGAGCAAAGAATGGAAATAGAAACTTTAAAAAGAAGTCATATTAAAAGAAATATCATTATAGGAGTAGTAGCAGTACTCATAATAAGTGCAATAATACTTAATTTTACTAGAGCAAAATATAGAAGTGTAGCAAGTGTACCAATAGTAAATAGTACAGTTAATTATGAATTATCAGACTTAAATACAGTAGCAGTTTACATACAAGAAGGAGAAGATTACACTAAAACAGATACCATCCCAGAAGAAGGATACACACTAAACCAAGAAAAGAGTTATTGTAAAGTAAATGACAGTGATATTAATGCAACAATTAATTATGATACAAATACTAAAACATTAAGTGTATCCCCACTAACAACAAAAGGAACAAAATGCTATTTGTATTTTGATGAAGAATCAAATGCAGGAGAACAAATCTTAGCAAATTATCTAACAAAGACTACAAGAAGTAGCTTTACTAGTACAGTAACAGCAAGTAGCACAGGGACTATTTATTATGCAGATACAAGTAAAGGAAGAAC
>CALVQN010000067.1 GCA_944358135.1 uncultured Bacilli bacterium | reverse complement strand
TGGAGCAATCACAGGAACACTTACCACAAATACCACAGGAACAGTCTATAGCGTAGCAGATGACTGGGGAACAAGTTATGTGTATGCGGGAGCACCAACAGATAATTGGGTGTCATTTGCAGGATATTATTGGAGGATCATTCGAATAAATGGAGATGGAAGTATAAGAATGATCTATGCAGGAACAAGTACAACAGAAAAAAATGAAGATGACCAAATAAGTACAAGTAAATATAATAGTTCATTTAATGATAATGCGTATGTAGGATATATGTATGGAACTGTAGGAAGTGATTCCTATGAAAAGACTCATGCCAATATTAATGACAGTACTCTAAAAACAGTATTAGATAATTGGTATCAAACAAATATAGTCGATAAAGGACATTCAGATAAAGTAAGTACAGAGGCAGGATTTTGTAATGATAGAAAAACACAAAGTGGAGTAATTTCTGGATATGGAACAACAGGCTATGGAACAAATGCTACAACATATGCACCATTTGGAAGATTAATGTCAAATGGAAGTTGGAAAAGTAGTCAAACACCAAGTTTAAAATGTAGTCAAATAGGGAATGATATGTTCACAGTAAGTGGAAGTAGTAAAGGTAATCATAAGTTAACCTATCCAATAGGGTTAATCACAAGTGATGAAGTAGTATTAGCAGGAGGATTTGCAGGAAGTAGCAATAATAGTTACTACCTTTATACAGGAGAATATTACTGGACAATGTCTCCGTATCACTTTGGCGGCAGTACTGCTAACGTGTTCGTTGTGTATTCGAATGGCATCCTCAACGGCAACGGCGTGAATAACACGCGTGGTGTGCGCCCAGTAATCAATCTGAAGGCTGATATAACAATCACAGGAGAAGGAACAAGTAGTAATCCGTATAAAGTTTCATAAACTTTATACGGTAGAGAGACACTTCAAGGAGGAGTGTAGATGAAGCGTGATGCAAAATGGCTCTTTGTTTTAAAAATGTAAATTATGTGTAAATAACTAATAGGTTTATCTATGTTTGCACTACATAGATACATTGTCAGTGAGTCATACGAAGTTTGACGACTTGACAATGGGACCCAAAATGGAGGTATTTAATGAAAGAAAAGTATTATCGTGTTAAAGGTATGTATAAAGATTATATAGTTTTTTGTTAAGAGTGGTAATTTTTGGAATGCTTTTTATGGTGACGCTTTAATAGTTCATTATGTTACTAAATACGTATTTAAGAATAACAAAGTGGGGTTTCCTTCTAAAGTGTTAAATATTGTATTAAGTAAGATAAATAATTTAAATATTAGTTATGTATTAGTATATGAATTAGATAATATTGTTAAATGTGAATATGTATCTAATTTATATACTTTTTATTTGGGTAAGTTTATGAATGTATATAGATTAGAAAAAGATTTGATGAATGTAGTTGAAAAGATAGTATTATAGCTGTTATAATACTTTTGGTGGTAGTATGAAAAAAGAATTAGAAAATTTTTTGGAGGGAAGAGATATTCGTGATAGTGAAGATATGAATAAAGCTTTAGGGGAATTTACTTTAAAGTGTTGGAAAGATTTTGCTAATCATGAAATTAGTCCTGAACATATGGAAGCTCATCAATATTTAGAGAAATGGGAAAAATATCATCATGAAAAAGATCTTAAAAAAGTATTAGATGTTTATCCTGATTGTTTTTTAGCTAAAGTTTATTTGTCTTTAAATAAAGATAGATTTACATTTATAAAAGAATTAGAAGTTATGTTAGATAAAGAAGAGAAAAGAATAAATAAGACTATTAAACAATATAAGAAGAGTGTTGGGTTTACTTTAGATGGGGAAGATTATTTTAAGGGAATATACGAACTTATTAAAGCTTATATGGATATTGGAGGATATTTTAAAGCATCTAAGTTAGCAGAGAAAATACTTTTAATGGATAATGCAGATATATTGGAAGTTCGTATTTTATTAGTAGGATTATATGCTTATTTAGAAGAAGAAAGTAAGCTTATTAAGTTATATAAATCTAGAAAAGAAGAATATATTCCTTATTATATAGCTTTTATGTGTTTATATTATAAGAGAGGGGATTTTGATAAAGCTCGTGAATATTTAGAGTTAATTAAGCAAAAGAATATTTATTTTCTTCCATATATTGAAAAAGGAGTGGAAAAAGATGTTCCTAAAACAGTTAGAGTTGGTGAAGAATCAGAGGTTGTTATGATTATGAAGGAAATGAAATATTTATTTGATTCTACTCCTTATATAGATGAGTTTATTAAGATGGGTGGTAATATATGAAGAAAGTATTAATTTTAGTTTGTTTATTTATGGTTGGATGTGGTCAAGAGATTAGTGATAAAATGCCAAGTGATGCTTATATTACAATTGATAACAGTGATATTGAAGTATTTAGTGATATCTATGTTAGTGATATAGTTAGTGATACTAATGTTGATATTGAAGATTATAAGTTAGATACTGATGTTATTGGAGATAAAGAAATAGAGTTTTATTATACTTTTGATGGTAATAAATATGTATATAGAACTAATATTGAGATTGTTGATACTGTTAAACCGAAAATATTTGGTAGTGCATCTAAAACTGTAGAAGTGGGTTATGATGGAGAAATATGTAATGGATATACTTATGGAGATAATTATGATGGACAACCTATATGTAGTGTAGAAGGAGAAGTAGATTATAATACTGCTGGTACTTATGATATAGATATAGTAGTTACTGATGTTAGTGGGAATAGTACTAATTATAATGTTACTTTAAATGTAGTAGAAGAAATTAGAAGTAATAATAATAGTGGAGGTGGTGGAACATCTTCTAAATTAGCTTTTAGTGATGCATATGCACGATATAAGAGTGATAATACTGAACTTGGTATTGATGTATCAGAATGGCAAGGAGATGTTAATTATGAAGCTGTTAAAGAGGCAGGAGCCACATTTGTTATGATGAGAGTTGGGGTTAAACTTTCTAGTGGGGAAGAACCAGCTTTGGATGGAGAGTTTATTAATAATATTAAGAATGCTAAAGAAGCTGGTTTAAAAGTTGGTGTGTATTTGTATAGTAAAGCTTTATCTACGAAAGAGGCGATTGAAGAAGCAGAATGGGTGTTAGAACAGTTAGATGGAGAATCCTTGGATTTACCTATTGTATTTGATTGGGAAATTTGGAGTAATTGGAATAGTTATCATATGTCTTTTCATGATTTAAATGAAATGGCAGAAGAATTTATTAAAACAGTTGAAGATGCGGGATATGAAGGCATGCTTTATGGAAGTAAGTTTTATTTAGAAAATTTCTGGGAAGATGAAAATTATGAAAATATTTGGCTTGCTCATTATGCTAGTAGTACTAGTTATGAAGGATATAAGATATGGCAGTTTAGTAATGTAGGCAGAATTAATGGTATATATGGAGATGTTGATTTAAATGTAATGGTTGTAGATTAAAACAGTGGAGACACTGTTTTAATCTACTCCAAAAGTTTGCAACAAAATACTACAAATGTTTGTAGCAAATTTAAGGTTAGTAAATTAAAATATGTTAATTTTATTGCATAAAATCATTGACAAACAATAGTATGGCTTGATACAATTAAGTTGTTAGAAAGTAAGGGTGGAAATATGAATGTCGGCAATGAAAATAATATACTTTTATATCAAGATGATGAAGGAAATATAAGAGTAGAAGTTATTATGAAAGATGAAAATGTTTGGTTAAATGTAGAGGCGATTGCTAAGCTATTTGATGTACAAAGACCAGCGATTGTAAAACACATTAATAATATTTATAATGATGGTGAATTAGATAAAGATGCAACTTGTTCCATTTTGGAACAAGTTCAAAATGAGGGTACTAGGAAAGTTACAAGAAGAAGAGAATATTATAATCTAGATATGATTATTTCTATTGGTTTTAGAGTTAATTCGAAGAAAGCGATTAAGTTTAGAACTTGGGCGAATAAAATTATTAAAGAATATATGATTAGGGGTTATAATTTGGATGTAGATAGATTTAAAAATAATGGGGATAATCCTTATTTTGAAGAGTTGCTTGATAAGATTAGAGATATAAGAGCTAGTGAGAAGGTTTTTTGGAGAAAAATATTAGATTTATATGCTACGAGTATAGATTATGATCCTAAAAGTGAACTAACTATTACCTTCTTTAAAACAGTTCAAAATAAAATGCATTATGCTGTTCATGGTAATACTGCTGCTGAGGTTATATTTAATAGAGTAGACGCAAGTAAAGAAAATATGGGTCTTACTAATTTTAAAGGAAATATTCCTACAAGACATGAGGTTGAAATAGCTAAGAATTATTTAACCGAAGAAGAATTAAGTGTTTTAAATCGAATGGTTTCAGCTTATTTAGATATAGCTGAGATTAATGCTTTGGATAGGCATGTTATGAAAATGGAGGATTGGATAAGAGAATTAGATGATTTTCTAAAATTAACTAGAAAAGATATTTTAAATCATAAAGGAATAGTAAGTCGTGATCAGGCTTTGAAAAAGGCACATGAAGAATATGATAAGTATATAGAGAATCATTTAACACAAGTTGAGAGAGATTATCTTAATGTGTTAAATAAGACGGTTAAAGATATGGTAAAATAAGTATTAAAAGAAGCTGAAAATATATCTAGTGGGGAAGTGACTTCTAAAGGCTATCATGATGTTCATAAGATGTTTGAGGATATTTTAAATGAAAACTAGCAGATTGCTGTGAATATTATGAAAAATACTTGTAATTACTTAACTTTTGTGATATTATCTTTATTGCAAAAGTTTTTTGCATATATTTTAGTATGTGGGAGGGAGTCGGATTTGCCCTTGACCACTACCTTGAAAAACTTAAAATTTAGGAGGTGTTTTCATGGCAAAAGAAATCACAAGAAGAATTAAACTTCAAATTGAAGCAGGTAAAGCAACACCAGCTCCACCAGTTGGTACTGTTCTTGGCCCAGCAGGAGTTAACTTACAAGAGTTCTGTACAAAATTTAATGATGCAACTAGAGATAAGATGGGTGATGTTGTACCTTGTGAAATTACAGTATATGACGATAGAAGTTTTGATTTCGTCTTAAAAACTCCACCAGCAGGATTTTTACTTAAGAAAGCCGCTAAGATTCAGAAAGGTTCAACTAAAGGTGCTAATCAAGTTGTAGCAACTATTACGAAAGAAGATTTACGTAAGATTGCTGAGACTAAGTTACCAGATTTGAATGCTTATGATGTTGAGGCTGCTATGAACATTATTGAAGGTACTGCTCGTAATATGGGTATTGCTGTTAAAGGTGTTAATGATAAGGAACTTGCTGAACAAGAAGCTGAGGCACGTATAGAAGAAGCTGAGATGGCTAAACGTGACGCAGAACTTGCAGAAATGGAAGCAGAAGTTAAAGAATTTAATGCTGATGTTCCAGTTGTTGGTGAAGAAGAAGAAAAACAAGAAGAAGAAAATTAATTTAAATTATAAAAAGGAATCCGTCTTTAATAAACCACAGTAAAGGAGGGAATATTTTGAAAAAACACGGTAAGAAATATGTGGAAGCATCAAAAAAGATTGAAAAAAATAAACTATATAATGTAGAAGAAGCTATTTCTTTAGTTAAAGAAACAAGTGTTACTAATTTTGATAGTACTGTAGAAGTAGCTATTAAATTAAATATTGATGCGAAGAAATCTGATCAAAATTTAAGAGGAAGTTTTGTTTTACCTAATGGAACTGGTAAGAAAAAAAGAATCTTAGTTATTGCTAAAGGTGAGGCTGCTAATCAAGCAAAAGAAGCAGGTGCAGACTATGTTGGCGATAAAGATATGATTGATAAGATTTCAAAAGAAAACTGGTTTCTATTCGATGTTATCGTAGCTACTCCAGATATGATGCCTGAACTTGGTAAAATTGGTAAAGTTTTAGGGCCTAAAGGTTTAATGCCTAACCCTAAGACTGGTACTGTTACAACTGATGTTGTAAAAGCAATCCAAGATATCAATAAAGGTATGGTTAGTTATAAAAATGATGCTAATGGTAATATTCATACTATTATTGGTAAGGTATCATTTGATAACAATAAGTTAGCTGAAAATCTTAATTATGTAGTAACAACTGTTGCTAAAGCTAAACCAGCTAGTGTTAAAGGTGTTTTTATAAAAAGTATAACTGTTACTAGTACTATGGGTCCTGGTATTAAGTTAGATAAAAATTCTTTTGACATTTAATTGAAGTTATAATATAATACAAGTATGAAAAAGCGAACCGAAGACAGTAGGGAGGTAACTTTAATAATCCTACCGAGGGGAGACTTAAAAGACTTTTCTTTTTTAAGCTTCCCTAAATGGAAGCTTTTTTAAATATTTAAGGAGGAAGAATATGGCAAGTAGCAAAATTCTTGAATCTAAGAAAGCTATCGTTAGTGAAATTACTGATAAGATTAAATCAAGCGAATCTGTTGTTTTGTTTGAGTATCAAGGTTTAACTGTAGCTGAAGTTAGTGAACTTAGAAGAAAGCTTAGAGAAGCTAATGGTGAAGTTAGAGTTTATAAAAATACTCTTTTAAAAAGAGCTTTAGATGACCTTAATATTGACCTAAATGGTTTCTTGGAAGGACCAAATGCTATTATGTTTGGTGCTCAGTTGTTAGAACCAATTAAAGTTATTGCTGATTTTGCAAAAGGACATGATAAAATGAAGATGCGTGTTGGTATCATTAATGGCGATGTTGCAGAATTAAGTGTAATTAATGAATATGCTTCTATTCCATCTTATGAAGGATTACTGACACAGCTTGCAGCTGGTATGATGGAACATGTAAGAAATTTAGCAATTGGTTTAAATATGTATGCCGAAAAATTAGAAAATT
>CALVQN010000066.1 GCA_944358135.1 uncultured Bacilli bacterium | reverse complement strand
ACTGACAGCAACAACAAAGAAAAGAGAAAATAAAAAAAAGAACTAAGTAAAATCAGAGAGGAAAATGAGATCTTAAAAAAAGCAATTGCCATATTCACGCAAAAGTAGAAGATAAAGTAAAGTTTATTCAAGATCATAAATATCAATATAATGTTAGAACTTTATGTAAGATTCTAAAAATTCATCACTCAGTATATTATTATCATTGCAATCATTTAGAAAATTCATATCATAAAGCTAATCTAGAACTAGATGTTAAAATTAAAGAGATTTATGAAGAATCAAAAGGCAGATATGGTTCTCCAAAAATAACAAAAGTATTAAACATTCAAGGAATACAGGTAAGTCAAAAACGAGTTGCCAAAAGAATGAAAGAATTAGGATTAAGAAGTATTGTCGTAAAGAAATTCAATCATTCTAGTAATAGTAATATTGATAATAATAAAGAGTATCCTAACCTTTTAGAACAAGACTTTTTTGCTAAGAAGCCAAGTACGAAATGGGTTGGAGATATTACTTATATTTATACACTAGAAACAGGATGGACTTATCTAGCCATTGTTATGGATTTATTTGATCTAAAAGTTATTGGTTGGACTTATGGTATGCATATGACCGATGAATTAGTAATAGAAGCATTCAAAAAAGCTATGGCTAATCGAGGACTAAGTAAGGATGGAATCTTTCATTCAGACCAAGGAAGTCAATATACTTCGAATGATTTTGAAGGAATGTTAAGTAATTTAAAGATTAATCATTCCTACAGTAAAAAAGGTTATCCTTATGATAACGCAAGTATGGAAAGCTTCAATGCCATATTAAAAAAAGAAGAAGTAAATGTGAATAGCTATAAAACATTTAAAGAAGCTAAACTAGCAATATTTGAGTTTATTGAAAGTTGGTATAATAATGCTAGAATACACAGTACTCTAGGTTATATTACACCAAATGAAAAATATAATAATTATATTCTTAGTTTAACATAGTATTTAATTTTATGCCGAGAAAATTTGTTGATATTTGGTGGTTTGTGTTAAAATGGTATTAAGTAAAAGAACATAACGAAGTGTAGTCCATTTGGCAAGAGTTCTTTCACACAATAATCGGAACCAAATGTCAACAAAGTAAATTGGAATAAATTTAAATACGGATTAATAATTTGTCCATAAAAATGTGTCTAAAAACTTGACATAAATCCATTTCTCTTCTTATAATTCTATCCATTTATCTCTCCTATCTTTTAAATTTTAATATATACTCTTTCATTTCTTTACTTACCCGATAACTATCTCTTATTTTACTAATACTTTTGTTTATTGTAAATTTATTTAGTTTATTCTTTTCTAGATATTTTAATCCCTTATCTTCATACTTAACAAATATTTCACATAACAGCCAAGCTTCAGCCATATTTACATAATATTCATCACTTTTAATACTATCTAAATAATTAAATATTAAGTCTAAATATTTTTCTTCAACATAAAAGCATAACAATAATATTAACCCTACTCTTATATCATATGTTTTATCACTTTTTATGAGTTTATCTATTACTTCTAAAAAATATTCTTTATTCTTAGATACTATCTTTAAACTATTACAAAAAGTATCACATAATGCCCAGTTATCAATTAAAGATACATATTTATAAAAATACTTCATTAATTCATTAATATCTTTGATACTTGCTATAACTAAAAGACTAATCATTACTTCTTCATAATAGCTATGTTTAACTACTTTTAAGAAAGAAGCAATATCTCCATTACTTATATCTTTAGCTATACTTCTTAATTTAGGAAGTCTTATTCCTAACATTTCATATTTAGTAAAAGTTATTTTTTCACTAAACTCTTTATAATCTTCTTCCCTTATACTTTTTAAATAATCTAAAAATAATAAATAATTGTCTTTATTCCAATTTATACTTTTTAAATCCATAATTATTACCTCTAATAAAATTATATAGAAAAAAAGCAAGAGTGTAAAGGAAAAAACTCTTACTTTATATCTTGCCTATACATATATAACATTAGAATATATCATAGAATAAAATATATAAGAATAATTTTGAAAGTATTAGAAATAAGTTTTAGCAGTATAGGCAAGGATAGATTAGGAAACTACGATGTATGGATCAGAAGCTGTTCCTGAGCCAGAAAATAAAGTATTAGCCTTTAAATTTATGACAGGTCGAACACCAAACGTGTTATCCACGCGGGGGATGCTGCCGAGGGTGCCACCCGAATACACATAGAACACATAAGCACCGCTGTTCGTAGTATAAAAGCTACCCGGAGTCATTGTCCAATAATTTTGACCATTAATCAAATAATTTCCTATTGCATCACCAAACACTGGTACTCCTCCAAACATTGCTTCATCAGCTGTGATGAGTCCTACTGGCTCTTTAATGATATCACTACTTGTACATGCTAGGCTTGGACTTGGGCTTCGATGATCCTCTATTCTTTCATATGCTGCATAAATATGTTCACTTGAACTCCATGATGATCCGCTTGCCATGTTCCGATCGCTACAGAATCCTACATTCGTATCGATATATTGAGCATAGTTATCTAAATTACTACTACTATACCATGATTGTAGTGTATTGAGTATTGGACTATCGGTACTTTGCCCATGCTGTTGACCACTTGTATATTTTAATCCTACATACTCACTTCGATTATAATCACTATTAAATGCTTCTGATGTATCTGCTAGTGTTCCTGTACCTGTTGTTGTTGTACTTGTTCCATTATAAATTAATCTTACTGTTCCATCTCCATTGACTCTCACAATTCTCCAGTAAAATCCTCCAAATCTTACCCAGTTATCCGTTGGTGCTCCTGCAAAGTAATAACTTGTTCCTTTCCAATCTGTTGTAGTAAATACGGTATTGGTTGTTGCTGTTGTATATGCACTACCGAAACTTCCTCTATTTCCTTTATTGTAGCCTGCTATGATTGTTTGCATTGTATCTCCAGATTTTTGTGTTTCAACACTTCTTGTTACTGTACTACTTACATTTCCTGCTTCATCTACTACTTGTACTGCTATAGTGTAAGTTGTTCCATCATTTAAATTTTTAAATTTGTATGTATAACTATTATTTGTTGAGGATACTGTTGTATAACTGCTTCCATTATTACTACTAAATTTATATTGTACTATTCCACTATGGCTATCGCTTCCATTTACAGTAACTGTGATACTGTTTTCTGTTGAACTTGTACTCGCTATACTTATTGTTGGTATTTGTCCATCTACTTTAAAAGTATCACTGCATCCACTTGCTTTTTGATTATATTCATCTGTTACTTCTACACATACTTTTTGAGGATTAGTATTATTACTTAAAGAAATATTAAATGTATTATCTGTTATATTTGCATCTGTATTTGGTGTACAACTGTCTTCTGTTGTTGTACAATATAATGCTTCATAATTACCTGTTTGGGTTTCTACATTGGTATTTATACTTGCACTCTTTACCCAACCATTACTTCCACTTGTTGTTGTTCCTGTTAAAGTTACTTCTGGATTTTTATATTCTCCTCCTTCTTCTATGGTTATATTTCCACTTATACTACTTCCTATATCATCATTTTGATTTGCTTCTTCATTTGGAAATTCTATTACGACATAATAATATACGATATTTCCTTCTTCTGTTCCTAATATAATTTCATTATCTATTAATGTTGTTTTTCCTTCTCCCTTATTTATAGTTCCTGTTTTAACTATATTACCTAATTGTTCTATATTATTACCACTACATTCTTCATAATAATAAGTATTTATACCATGTTTTTCTTCTCTTTTATTACATGTATAACTTGCCTCTATTTCATCTGTTGTTTTATATATAGTGTAATTTAAAGGAGTTTTAAAAGTGTTATTTCCATTAAATACTACATTATAGATCATTGGTGTTGTTCCTGTTGCTGTTACCCTAATCCCTGCAATACCTGTATGTCCTGGATACATATCTACATTATTAAATTCTATTGTTCCTTCGGCATTAATACCAGTGGATTCTATTACAGTTGTCGTACCTACTGCTACATCTCCACTACCACTAGTATTCATTTTACTAGTAAAATAAGCAAATGATACACTAGTTGAAAGTAATAACACACCTAATAAATAAACAATAAATACTTTCTTATTTTTAAATTTCTCTAACACATTCATAATCCTCTTCCTTTACTAGAACACATTTTATAACATATTTATATCTTTGTCATGCGATTCGACAAAACATGCCAAAACTTCTCATGCAATATACATTGTATTATTATATGTTATATTTCTAGTATAAACTATGCTTGAGGATTTATCAATATTTTTGTTACTATTTACGTATAAAATATGTTATTTATAAGCATTTAAGGAGTAAATATTATGTAAAGTTTACAATAAAAAATACTAAGAGATTAAATCTATTTCCTTAGTATCTAAATTAATTGATGAAGTATCATCATAGTATTTCTTGGTTATAGGATTAGCTAGTCTATCTTCTAAATAGTTTAAATCATATAAATCTTTTAGTGTTACTACACTTTCACACTCATCATTTAAGTAACATTTTTTAGCATAATATTCAAATTCTTTTTCTACTACTAATAAAAGTCTATTATTATGTTCTTCATGAATTTTATATATAGTTGGTATAATGATCATACCAGCGATAATAGCAATAGATAAGCCAATTACTTTTTTATTACTCATTTTTTTCTCCATAATAATCTTTGATAAATTGTTCTCTTAATTCTAAGATATTATCATTTTTAATTGACTCTCTAATTTCTTCCATTAAATGAGTTAAGAATCTTATATTATGGATAGAAAGTAATCTTGCTCCAAATGTTTCATTGCTAATAATTAAATGTCTAATATAAGCTTTGGTATAATGTTTACAAGCATAACAATCACAGCTATCACTTACTGGAGTAAAATCTTCTTTATATTTTGCATTCTTTAAATTGATTTTTCCATATTTCGTATAAGCATGGCCATGTCTAGCAAGTCTAGTTGGCAATACACAATCAAAGATATCAATTCCTCTAATTGTATTTTCAATTAAATCTATAGGATCTCCTACTCCCATTAAATATCTAATCTTGTCTTCTGGTAAATATTTAGTTGCATAGCTAACCATTTGATACATTGTTGGTTTGTCTTCTCCTACACTTGTACCACCTACAGAATAACCATCAAAATCCATTTTGGTTAGTTCTTCAGCACAATAACGCCTTAATTCCTCATAATTTCCTCCTTGAACTATGCCAAATAACATTTGATTAGGATTATTATGAACATCTTTTCCTCTTTTTGCCCATCTAAGTGTTCTTTCCATACTTTGCTTGCAATATTCATATGTCGCAGGAAAACCAATACATTCATCAAAACTCATCGCTATATCACTATCCAATTTATTTTGGATTTCAATTGATTTTTCTGGAGTAAGAAGTAAGGCATTTCCATTCAATTGATTTTTAAAATGCACTCCTTCTTCCGTAATATCTTTTGGTTTAGCTAGGGAAAATACTTGGAATCCTCCACTATCAGTAAGTATTGGCTGATCCCAATTCATAAACTTGTGTAATCCTCCAGCATGATCTATTACATCTTCCCCAGGTCTTAACCATAAATGATAAGTATTAGCCAATATTATTCCAGCATGAACATCTTTTAATTCTTCTGGAGATAATGTTTTTACTGAGCCCTGCGTTCCTACTGGCATAAACATAGGCGTTTCATATTTTACACCATTATAAATAAATGATCCTAAACGAGCATTTGTATTTTTTTCTTTCTTTTCTAATTTATATGTAAATTTCACTTCTACCACCTATCTAATTATAAAATAGAAAAGTAAAAATTACAATTAAAAAAATATCTATAGTTTTACAGACACTTTAATATCTAATTCTTATAAATGTTTTTGCTTAAATTATTTATATCTTGTTCACTTAGACCAGTTGCTTTACTTATATTAGCTACAGGCATGTTCATATCTAATAGATTTTTAGCTGTTTCCTTTTTGTCATCTTCACGTCCTTTGGCTTCTGATTTGACTTTCTCATACTCTATCTTATCTTGAAATGTTGTACCTTCTTCTTTTAAAAACCAATCTACATATTTTATTACATCTTCCATTGTCTTATCTCCTTTCCCAATTTCTTTCATTTCTTCCATGCTTTTTGATTTCATTAATTTTAACCACCTTATCAATCTTGATTTATTTTTATTGTATACCATTTTACTAACTTTATCAAGACTTACAATATTATAAGTATTTACAAAAAACACCTATAAATATTTATAGATGCTTTATTAAATTATCATTTTAAATTGGATATATCTGTTTCGCTTAAGCCTGTGTATTTCATGATGGCCTTAATGCTTATACCATCTTGAAGCATATTTTTAGCTGTTTCTTTTCTTTCCATATCAATGCCTTCTTCACGACCCTTAGCTTCTGATTTGGCTTTCTCATACTCTATCTTATCTTGAAATGTTGTACCTTCTTCTTTTAAAAACCAATCTACATATTTTATTACATCTTCCATTGTCTTATCTCCTTTCCCAATTTCTTTCATTTCTTCCATGCTTTTTGATTTCATTAATTTTAACCACCTTATGAGTCTTTTGTTAATATTATTGTATAACACTTTATCTGATAAATCAAGTCTTACCAAGTACATGATCATACATTCATCATTTTCTATAGTCCTACTTATCTTTCTTACAAACCCATAATCATTTACTAACGCATTATTTACTTTATGATAATTCCCTGACATAAAATTAATACTAATTACTTTTTTAGACTCTATAAATTTCTGCCCCTTTTTAAGTTGATTACCATATAACCTAGATAGATAAGAAGTACTTTTGTTGTATTCCTCTTGTCCGAATTCTTTATACATCTCTACCGAAATTATAGTTTCGTCTTCTAAAATTGCTACAATATCTCCGTTGATAATGCTAAAATAAATTTGTAGGAAATGAATTAAATAAAAATGTCGGAAAACCTACAAAAATATTTTAGCATTT
>CALVQN010000065.1 GCA_944358135.1 uncultured Bacilli bacterium | reverse complement strand
ATTAAAATTAGAATTTCATTCAGAGAAAGATAAAGACGGATTCCCTATCAAAGGTACAGGAATAGTAGTGACTGAAGAAGAATTGGATCTTATCGTTAATTATCTTACTAGTCATAATATTCCTTTAGTTAATTCTATTGTTAATATTGCTGCTAGAGAATATGTTGATGGAAATTTAGTAATTGATACTTTACAAAAAAGATAGTTTCTTTTAAAATATTTTAGGGATGAATTATGTTTTTATATACGCTAGATAATAAAAGATATCATACTTTAAATTACTTTTTTAGAAATAAATTTAACAGTAAAGTATTTAAGGTTGCTTTAAATGCAGGTTTTAGTTGTCCTAATTATAAGACTGGTGGATGTATTTATTGCAAGTCTGGAAGTGGGAATTCTTATAAAAATATGGATTTAAAAGAACAGTTTGATTTAGTTAAAATACCTTTAGAGAAAAAGTGGCCTAATTCTAAATATATTGCTTATTTTCAAGCGAATACTAATACTTATGCTGATGTTGATATTTTAAGAGAAAAGTATAAGTCTGTTTTAAAAATTCCTAATGTTATTGGACTTGATATTGCAACTCGTAGTGATGCTTTAAGTGATGAAGTTTTAGATTATTTAGAAGAGTTAAACAAGAAAACCTTCTTGATGGTAGAATTAGGTTTGCAATCTATGCATGAAGATACGCTTAAATTTATTAATCGAGGTCATGATTTAAACAATTTTGAAGAAGCTTTATTAAAACTAAAAGAAAGAAATATTTTTACTGTTGTTCATATTATTAATGGCCTTCCTGGTGAAACTAAAGAAATGATGGTTGAAACAGCGAAATACTTAAATTCACTTGGTATAAATGGAATCAAAATTCATATGCTTTATGTAAGCAAAGATACCCCTTTAGCAAAAATGTATCTAGCTAATCCCTTTCATATGCTATCTAAAGAAGAATATATAGATATTGTATGCGAACAATTAGAATATTTAAGTCCAGAAGTGGTAATTATGCGTATTACTGGTGATCCTTTGAAGGAAGACGTAATTGCTCCTACTTGGCTTTTAAAGAAATTTTGTGTTTTAAATGATATTGATAAAGAAATGAAAAAAAGAGATATTTATCAAGGAGATAAAGTTATTCCTTAATCATATCTCTTATTTTATTTTTAAGTCTTTGGATAGCATTGTCTACTTGTTTTTCATTTTTACCTGTTAGTTCCATGATAGTAGTTCGGTCTAATCCATTTTTTAATAATCTAAAAGTTTCCAATTCAGTAGAAGATAAGCTTTCTTCTATTTTTTTTATTAATTCTTCATATTCTTCTTTTACTGTTAAGTTGTATAAAGGATCTGTTTTTTCATCAGTGATTAAATCTTTTAGGGTCATTCCCTCTTCATAATCATAGTCTAGAGAGTAAAATGAATTTAATAGTTTAGCTTTTTCTCCACTATATTTTTTTAATACTTTTTTTATTCTTCTATCAACACAAACAGTAATAAAAGTAGATAATTTAACTTTCTTTTCTTGGTTAAATGAATTTATCGCATCACTAAAAGCATATAATGCTTCTTGTTCTAATTCTCTTTTATCTATTCCTAATTGAATCATAGCATTTTTATACTTTTTCATTAATATATCAACAATATATTTGTAATTTTCATATATTTTATTTTTAGCTTCTTCATTATTTTCTAAAGCAAGTTTAATTAATTCTTCCTCTTCCATTTATTACTCCTTAATCATACCATAAATTAAAATGGCTGCTGAGGCACTGGCATTTAGGCTGTTAATCTTTCCATACATAGGTATACTTATAATTTCATCACTATTTTTGCGAATTATTTCACTTACTCCTTTACCTTCAGCACCAATTACTAACACCCTTTTATCGGCATAATCAATATGACGATAATCCGTTCCATCCATATCAGCTGTGTAGATAAAAAATAGATTCTTTTGTAATTTTCTTAACGCTTCACTTAAATTCTTTACTTCTACAATTTTAACATTGTTAATTGCCCCAACACTAACTTTCATTACAGTATCATTTACCCTTACGCTTCTATCTTTAGGAATGATAATTCCTTTTATTCCTGCACATTCACAAGTACGAATAATGGCTCCTAAGTTATGAGGATCTTCTAAATGATCTAAGCATACTAAGAAGTTTTCCTCTAATACATCTTCTAATTTATAATAAATATAATCATCAATGTCTATTACTACTCCTTGATGGCGTTCATTCACCATTTTATTTAAGCGGAATTCAGGAGTAAATTCATATCTTATTTTGTTTTCTTTTAGAAAACTCAAAATTTCTTGGTCTTTAAACCCTTCTTTTAAATAGACTTTATGTATCTTATTTATTGGCGTTTCTTTTAAAACATTTTTACCACATACAAGCATTTTATCACCTATGGGTTAGTATAACAAAAAAGATGAAAAAAGTAAAGCTTTGGATCTTTACTTTCTTACTCTAATAAGCTCATGTGTCTTTTTTATTCTTCCATCTAGCCAAGTATTATCATTTGGCCTTACATAAAAAAGCGTATTTTCATAATATTTAACTAAGTTACAATAGTCATCAATTATTTTGTCTGTACTCCAATTTTTGCTGTAACCTAGAGAATCTTCGCTTAAATATGTATCATGGGTTTCTATATATTTTACCATTTCTTGACGGTTAGATCCATCATAATTTCCTAAAACATGCATATATTTAGCATATTCATCAATAATTTCAGGATTTTCTTCAAATATAACTTCACCATATAAGTATAATCCATATTTTTTTAATCTATAAATTAGACTAGGCCAAAAATCATAGCCTTCACTAGGTAAACCAATCGATTTTGCAGCATCAAACCGAAAACCAGTTACTCCACAGTCGATTAGCTCATTTAAAAAATTCACAATCATATTTTCCACATCTTTATTATATACGTTTAATCCTGGAAGATTAATACAATGGTGTATTACATCTTGTCTGTTTTTCCAGTTTGTTACAGGTACTTTTTCTTTCCAATAGGCAGGATTATTTCTTAAAGTTGGATCTACTTTTTCATGAGGAAGAAAAGGATTATTGTTATCTGCTCCTAAGTGATTAATAATCGCATCTTCATACACGCGAAGGCCAATACTTTCACCTATACGACAAAGTTCTATTAATTCTTCTTTTGTTCCATAAATATTGCCTATTTGAAAAGATATTGGTTGAAATACTTTCCACCAGACACTTTTATCTTCTTCTTTTAAGGGTTGTATTGGGTTAATTTGGATAGCATCAAAGCCTTGTTCTTTTATTTTTTCTAGATTCTCTTTAGTTTCTTGTAAAGATGCTGGTAGGCTATAAATAATTCTCATACTTCACGCTTTCTAAAAATTGTTTACTATTTCCTTAAATTCATTTCCTCTATCTTCAAATCTTAAGTATTGGTCCCATGAAGCTGAGGCTGGAGAAAGTAAAACTGTATCTCCACTTGCTACTTCTTCTTTAATCTTTTTCATCGCACTACTTAAGTTCTCAAATTCTTCTGCTTCTATATTATTTTTTTCTGCAAATTCCATTATTCTTTTTCTCACTTCACCTATAGCATATATTTTTTTGATTTTAGCTTTATATGGAGATAAATCATTAAAGTCTTGACTACGCTCCATTCCTCCTAAAATTAAATTAATGTTTCCATCAAAACTATTTAGGGCTGTTATCGTTGAAGTTGGGTTAGTTGATTTTGAGTCATTATAATAATTTACACCATTTAGACTTCTTACAAACTCAAGACGATGTTCTACCCCTTTAAACTCTTTTAGTACTTCCATTACATATTTGAAATCAATATCTAGAAGTTTTGCTACTAAATAGGTAACTAATATGTTTTCATAATTGTGAGTTCCTTTGATAATAATCTCACTCTTGTCTATAACTTTCTTGTTATCCACATAAATTCCATCATCACCAATAAAATTCTCTTCATTATTAAAATAATATTTGGTAGAAGCAATATCTTTAGTTAATTCCATTGAATCATAGTTACCCGCATTAATAATGGCATAATCTTTATTTGTATGGTGTTCAAATATTTTCTTTTTTACATCCTTATAATTTTCATATGAGCCATGATAATCTAGATGAGTTGGACAAAGGTTGGTTAGGACACTGATATCTGTTTTAAAGTCACGAAAATCTATTAGTTGGTGGTCTGATATTTCTAATAATAAAATATCATTTTCTTCTAAATCATTTACTATTTTAGATAAAGGAGTTCCTATATTTCCTCCTAATTTTACTTTAGTCTTTGCTTTTTTTAATACTTCATGAATTAATGTTACGGTTGTCGTTTTTCCATTACTTCCTGTAACTCCTATAATACGCACTGGCTTATTTATATAGTGATATGCCACTTCCATTTCATTTACAATAGGAATTTTTAAGCTTCTTGCTTTTTCTACACAAGGATGATAAGGGAGAACTGCTGGATTTTTGATTAACATATCAAATGTATTATCTAAAATGACTTCTGGTTCTATTGTTTTAACAAAACTTATCCCTAGTTTTTCTAATTCTTCAATTTGACTTTTATCTTGATCTTTTTGATCAGTTACTATTATTTTATTATTCCCCTTACTTAATAATTTGGCTACTTCAAATCCACTTTTGGCCATTCCTAAAATTAGTATTTTTTTATTTTCTATCACTTCTATCACCTAACTTAATTATATGATAAAACATGAAAAAAAGCAATTAACTTGACATAATTGCTTCTACATAATAATAAACATCATTGTGCCAATTTGGATTCGTCGCGTATTTCGTGTTAATTTCTTCTGGTGTTGTTAATCCTTTAGCATAATAATTTTTAGATAAATTGTTTATAAATGCTTCTAACCCGTCTTCTAAAGTAGCAAATGTGGCATATCTTCCACCTGATGCTTTCATTCCTCCTACATTATTAGCATTTCTAACAAGAGAACTACAAGTCCATTTACATCCTGTTTCTACTAAAATGATAGAGGCTGCTACAACAGGGTCTACTCCTTTATCTAGAGCTAAAGATGCTATAGTTGTACCATAGCCCTCTAAAGTTGAATTAAGGACATTATCAATTTTTAAGCCTAGTTCTTCTAATGTTAATCCTTCATAAACTATAGGATTTTCCACCACTTCCACTTCTAAGCTTTCTTTTTCTTCATATCTACTTAAAGTTGTATCACTTCGATATAGTACATTTTCAACAATAATATGTTCTGTTAATACTTTTTCTTTGTTCTTTTCCTTAAATCCAATAATTAAACTACTTGTAATTAAAACAACCAGAGCCATTTTAATACATAAATTTTTCATTTAATAACTTCCTTTCACTTACGCGAAGTGATTAGTATTCTACCATAATTTACTCTGTTTGTCAAATTTTTGTGTACACTTGTTCATATTCTGTCAATATCTATGATGTCTAACATGTTGATTTTATCCCCATTTAAGCATAAAAGATAATTACCAGCTTTACCAACTATAGTAGTTTTACTATCTCCATTTTTAGTTTTTACTAAAACATTGCTTTTATACACATGATGGGGAGAAGCAAAAATTTTATTGATTTTTTCATAAACATTTACTTGTTTACTGCTTCTATTTTCTTCATTTTTTCCATAATAAATATCAGTATTATTACGAATATCTTTGTCAATTGGATTTGCATATACTCTTGGTAAATCTTTATTCATTTGCCTCACCTCTATTACATTTTATGATAAATAATTATTTTTGAAACATAATAATATTATGAAAAAGAAAAAGATTTTAGATAAGTTTATTTTATTTGTACCAATTCTTATTTTACTTACTATTTCTTTACTGAATATGTATTATGTTAGTAAGAATATGAGCGGTTATGAAAATTATTTTTTTAAACAAACTTTGTGGTTTTGTCTTGGTTTTGTTGTACTTATTTTTTTCTTTATTATAAAGCCTAAAATATTTTTTCGCTATTCTAAATATTTTTACTTAATTAATGTAATACTTTTAATTTTAGTTTTATTTTTTGGAACTACAATTAATGGTTCTAAGGCTTGGTTTAATTTTAAATATTTTTCTTTTCAGCCGAGCGAGCTTATGAAGTTTAGTTTAGCTCTTTATTTAAGTGAAGTACTTGCAAAATGTAAGCATGGAGGAATTAAAAATGATTTTAAAACTATTTTAAAAGCTTTATTTATTACGTTAATTCCTTCATTATTTGTTTTTTTAGAACCAGATACAGGGGCAATAATTATTTATTTTATTATTATGATTGGTATGATCCTTGTTTATAAAGTACATTTTAGGTGGTATATTATATTGGGTGTTGTTTTAGCTATTTTCATAGGTATTTTTGGATATTTATATTTTTTTAATCAAGATTTATTAATTGATATGATTGGTACTTCCTTCTTTTATCGGGTAGATAGAATTTTAACCTTTGTTAATCAGGATTCTTTTCAATTAGATAGAGCATTAATTTCTATTGGCACTTCTACTCTTTTTGGGGGAAGTAATGGGGTTTATATTCCTGAGGCACCAACTGATTTTATTGTAGCTTTATCTATTAGCAATTTAGGTATTATAAGCTTTATTATTATTTTGATTTGTTTCTTTGTTTTAGATTTTTATTTCTTTATTAAATTATTTAAAATTA
Organism: uncultured Bacilli bacterium; assembly: GCA_944358135.1. GTDB lineage: Bacteria > Bacillota_I > Bacilli_A > RF39 > UBA660 > Caccenecus. The sequence continues at coordinate 520 of CALVQN010000065.1, read as the reverse complement.
ATAATAAAAAAAATAAATATTTTATCGCGGGATTTTTAGCAATGTTTATTTTTGCACAAATAGAGAATATTGGAATGAATTTGGGGATTTTCCCTATAATTGGACTTCCCTTACCTTTTGTTAGTTATGGTGGTACTAATATTATTGTTTATTTTATGTTTTTAGGAATACTTGCAAATATAGAAAAATGATGCTTGAAAATAAGTTATACTTAAAATGAGCATTGGGGAATAACTAATGCCTATTATTATCTAACATTAGTCATATCTTTATGACCGATGTTTTTTTAACGGGGTAACCACTACTTTCTACATCCAAAACTCTGAAGGAGAAGAGGAGTAATTGAAAGTGTGGCATATAAGCTAATGCTCACCTAAATAGTATCATACTTTTATCTTAAATTTGATATATAGAATTTTTGTAATAAAGTTCGAACGGTTTAGAGATAGTGTAATTTATTGTCGGGAAAATTAAATTATAGGATTAAGGATGTGCTAAACCAAATAATGAATTAAATAAA
>CALVQN010000064.1 GCA_944358135.1 uncultured Bacilli bacterium | reverse complement strand
TTAAAGCCAAGTGAAGTAGAACTTCATTACTTACAAAGTATTAAAGATTTAGAAATGATTGATACCAAAAATTAGTCCTGCCATTTGGACTAACTAATTGGAAGAATTCTCCTAATGGAAAAATTGTAGAAACTGTTAGAGAAGGAAGAAACAGGGATATTAATTAAAAATTTGTGTTCAATAGGAAATTTGGTGGTAGAATATCTAGAAAGAATATTTGATTTTAAATTATTTAGCTCTTCAGCTTATGAAGGAACACCACAATCTTTTTTTGAGAATGATAGTATGTGGTACCTAGTACAAAATGCATTAAACTATTCTAAGATTTTTCCGAGTATTCAATTATTAAAATTATATAATCAATTATATATTGATTTGAAATTTACATGTGATAGCAAACATAATATATTAAGTCAAAAAAAATATCTTGAAAAGGAAGTGATAATAGTGGCAAATATTAATTGGTATCCAGGACATATGGCGAAAGCTAAAAGGTTAATGCAAAAAGAACAAAAAAATGTAGATATTGTTTATGAACTTATTGATAGTAGAATTCCTAAATCTTCTAAGATAAGTAATATTTATGATATTATTGGGAATACTCCTAAAATTCTTATTATGACAAAAAAAGATATGACTGATGAAGAGATGGCTTTAAGATGGGTTAAGTATTATGAAAATTTGGGATCTAGAGTAATACTTGCTGATTTAAATAGTGATGAGGATATACTAAGTATTGTTAAGCTTACTCATGAACTTGCCGAAGAAATACAAACAAAAAGAGAAGAAAAAGGACTCTTAAAGAAAGATATTCGTGTTTTAGTCATGGGCATACCTAATGTAGGAAAATCTACGCTCATTAATAAGATGGTGGGAAGAAAGGTTGCGGAAGTAGGAAATAGGCCTGGTGTTACAAAAGGACTTGTTTGGCTTAATACTCCTCATGGTATTACTTTACTTGATACTCCAGGTATTTTATGGCCTAGATTAGAGCCAAGAGAAGTAGCTTTAAATTTAGCTTCATTTAGTGCAATAAAAACAGAAGTAGTAGATGAAAATGAGATAGCAGTTCATATATTAAATAAATTAAATAAATATTATCCAGATAAATTAAGAGAAAGATATGGAATTGTTCCTAATCCAGTAGAATTAGATATTTTGGCAGCTTATGATACTATTGCTAGAAGTATGGGAGCTATTCGTGGAGGAGAAGTAGATTATGAGAAAGTAAGTAATCGAATTATTAATGATATTAAGTCTGGATATATTAAAGGAGTTGTTTTTGATCATGAGTTCTAATTTGCTTAAGTATGAGAAAGAATTATATAAGAATCATATCTCGTTAATTGCTGGTGTAGATGAAGCAGGTCGTGGGCCTTTAGTTGGACCCGTTGTTGCTGCTGCAGTTATTCTTCCCAAAAACTATGAATTAGAAGGGCTTAATGATTCAAAACAGTTATCAGAGAAGAAGCGCGAATATTTTTATCAGGTGTTGCAAGAAGAAGCGGTAAGTATTGGTGTAGGTATTGTTAGTGCTAAGGAAATTGATGAAATTAATATACTCGAAGCTAGTAGAAAAGCGATGTATATAGCTTTAGATAACTTAAGTATAAAGCCAGAATATATTTTAAGTGATGCAATGAGTCTTAATGATATTGATATTCCTTCTAGACCAATTATTCATGGGGATGCTCTATCTTTATCTATTGCGGCGGCCTCAGTTATTGCTAAAGTTACAAGAGATCATATTATGTATGAGTTAGATAGGGAGCATCCTGAATATAATTTTAAAAAAAATAAGGGTTATCCTACCAAAGAACACTTGGAATTAATGAAAAAATATGGTATATTTGATGAGTATCGAATGAGCTATAAGCCAGTTAAATTAGTATTGGAGGGATTGGATGAGAAAGATGCTCAGAAAGTTGTGGAGTAATCGAATATTTCAAAATTATTTTTTGTTTTTATTGTTATTTATTTTGTTAGAGGTTTTATTTCGAGTTATTGATGGAATGCCAGTATTTAGTGTAGAAGGCATTAGAATATTTTTAGGTCTTAATATTATCTCTTTATTTTTGGGCTATATTTTGTCGTTTTTACCAAGAATAGTGAATAAAATTATTGTGTTGTTGTTAGTTTTAATTGCTAGTATATATGGAATTGCTGAGCTTGGTTTTCATCATTTTTTAGGCGTGTATGCATCTGTTGGAACTAATACTCAACTTGGAGCAGTTACTAGTTATATAGGAGAATTTTTAAGTAGTTTTAAATGGATTTTTTATCTTCTTATTATTCCTTTTGTTTTACTTTTTATTTATTATTTATTTATTGATAAAAAAGTTACTTTAGAACTACCTAAAAGGAAAATTAGTAAACTTTCTGTATTTTTAAAAATAGTTCCTGTATTTATTTTAGCGGTTTTATGTATACTTTATTATGGTACTCTAAAAGTATCGTTTATGCAAGATAAGTTACAGTCTAGTACGGCTTATGAATTATTTATGAAGCCTACTAATGCTAGTTTAGTTATTCGGGATTTTGGTTATATTAGTTTTGGCCTTTTGGATATTAAAGAGTATTTCTTTCCTGGTAAGGTTACTCATACTGTAGAAATAGATCCAGATGAACTTAAAAATCAAATTGAAATAAGCTTACAGACTAATATTGATAATCATACATGGTTAGGGATTATTGATGAAGAAAGTGATGAAGAGTTAAATAGTTTAAATCAATATTTTATTAGTCGTGAAGCTAGTACTACTAATGAATATACAGGAGATTTTGAAGGAAAAAATCTTATTGTGATTATGGTAGAAAGTGGTAGTGATATTTTACTTAATGAAGAATATTATCCAAATATTCAGAGATTACTTCAAAACGGATATAATTTTACGAATAATTATTCACCTAGAAATATTTGTAGTACAGGAAATAATGAAATGAGTGCAATGATTAGTTTGTATTCTATTAATAATAATTGTACTGCTAATGTATATTCTTCTAATACATACTTTGAAAGTATTTTTAATTTGTTTAATGGGGCAGGTTATACAACAAATAGTTTTCATGATTATTATGATTGGTATTATGATAGAACTACAATTCATAAGAATATGGGAAGTGGAGCTTTTTATGATGCGGAAGATTTAGGGATTGACTTTAGTTATCAATATGGAGTTTGGCCTAGTGATGAAGAGTTAATGGAAAAATACTTAGAAGTGATAGATAGTGAAGTCCATGATGAGCCATTTATGAGTTTTCTTACGACTGTTACTTCTCATCAACCTTATAGTTATTATAGTAAATATGGAGATATGTATATGGATTTATTTCCTAGTGATTATCCCGATGATTTAAAAAGATATATGTCAAAACTTAAAGTTGTAGATAATGCCATTGATATTTTATTAGATGGGCTAGAGGAAAGAGGTATACTTGATGATACAGTGATAGTTTTATTTGGAGATCATTATCCATATGCGATAGATACTGATACTCTAAATTTAGAGATGCCTTATGATGTAGGAAGTGATGCTAATGCAGACCAAGTCCCTTTAATCATTTATAATAGCGAGATAGAGGCAAAGGAATTTGATTCGTATACTAGTTATATAGATTTAGTTCCTACAATTGCTAATTTATTTAATTTAAGTTTTGATTCAAGGCTTTATATGGGTAGTGATGTTTTAAGTGACGATGTACAAGATTTAGTTATTTTTATGGATGGTTCATGGAAAAATGATGTTGCTTATTATAATGCAAGTGCAAATTCGATAACTTATTATACAGAAAGTATGTATAGCGATGAAGAAATACTTGCAATTAATACTGAAGTGAGGTTAAAATTAGAGATGAGTAGTTTAGCTATTAGGCGAAATTACTTCAGCTATTTAGAGAATAAATTAAATAGCTATACCACTTCCGAATAAAAGAAAGGAAATATTATGAGTGAATTAGTTATAGTTGAATCACCAGCTAAAAGTAAAACAATAGAAAAATATTTAGGTAGTAATTATCAAGTTGTTTCTAGTAAGGGACATATTAGAGATTTAGCTACAACGGGAAAATATGGTTTAGGAATTGATATTGAAAATGGTTTTATTCCTAATTATGTTGCGATTAAAGGAAAGGGAAAAGATATTGCTAATTTAAAAAAATTAGCTAAAGCTAGTGATAAAGTAATTCTTGCTACTGACCCTGACCGTGAAGGGGAAGCTATTTCTTGGCATTTGTATGATGAATTAGGACTTACTCCTGAGAAATCAGAAAGAGTAGTTTTTAATGAAATTACGAAAGATGTAGTCGTAGATGCCATCAATCATCCAAGAGCAATAGATATGGATCTAGTTAAGAGTCAAGAGACAAGAAGAATGCTTGACCGAATTATTGGTTTTAGATTATCTAAATTAATGCAGAGAAAAACTGGTGGAAAAAGTGCTGGTAGAGTTCAAAGTGTTGCTCTAAAACTTATTGTTGATCGAGAAAGAGAAATACTTGCTTTTGTTCCTGAGGAATATTGGACTATTGAAGCTGATTTTAATACTTTTAAAGCTAGTTTAGAAAAATATAAAGATAAAAAGATTGAAGTTAAAACTGAAACAGAAGCTGATGAAATTTTAAGTAAGCTTTCTAAGACTTTTCATATTGCTAGTGTAGAAGAAAAAGAAAAACTTAAAAAACCTAAAGATCCTTTTAGAACTTCTACATTACAGCAGATGGCAGCAAATCGTTTAAATTTTTCATCTAGTAAGACTATGCAAATAGCACAAAAGTTATATGAAGGTATGAATATTGGTAGTGAAACAGTTGGTTTAATTACTTATATGCGTACGGATTCTACTAGACTTTCTGATGTGTTTGTAGGGGATACGAAAAGTTATATTAAGAAAGAATATGGTAGTGAATATGTTGGTAGCGTGAAAGCTTCAAAAGAGCCTAAGGGAGCACAAGATGCTCATGAAGCAATAAGGCCTACAAGTATTATGCGTACTCCAGAATCTATTAAAGGATATTTAAGTCCAGATGAATATAAATTATATCGATTAATTTATATACGTACTCTTGCTTATTTAATGAGTAGCGCTAAAACTTTAGCTACAACTGTTAATTTAGAAAATAATGATTATTTATTTAAAGCTACTGGTAGTGTTTTAAAATTTGATGGTTATTTAAAAGTTTATAGTGAATATGAGGATAATGAAGATGTAATTTTACCTGATTTTAAAAATTATCCTAATGGAGAGATAGATGCTTCCAAAATAGAAAAATTCCAACACTTTACTAAACCTGCTCCAAGATATACAGAAGCAAGTCTTATTAAAGAAATGGAGAGTTTAGGTATTGGTAGGCCTAGTACTTATGCTACTATTATGAAAACTATTATAGATAGGAATTATGTTAGACTTGAAGATAAAAAGTTTTATCCAACGGAAATTGGTTTTGAAACTACAGATAAATTACAGGAATTTTTTAGTAATATTGTCAATGTAGAATATACAGCGAATATGGAAACAGAATTAGATGAGATAGCAGATCATAAATTAAATAATATAGAAGTATTACAGAAATTTTATGATGAATTTGCTCCATTAGTAGATAAAGCTTTTAAAGAAATGGAGAAAAAAGAACCAGAGAAAACTGGAGAAGTATGCCCTGAATGTGGTAGTGAATTAGTTGTTCGTAAAGGTAAATATGGAGAATTTGTGGCATGTAGCAATTATCCGACTTGTAAATATGTGAAAAAGGAAGAAAAAGAAATAAAAGTTTTAGCTAAGTGTCCTAAGTGTGGACATGATATTATTGAGAGAAAAACTAAAAAAGGTAAAATATTTTATGGATGTAGTAATTTCCCTAAATGTAAATATGCAACATGGTATGAACCTACAGGAGAGGCATGTCCTAATTGCAATAACTTACTTGTTACTAAAAATAAAAAAGTATTATGTGAAGAATGTGGTTATGTAAAATAATCACATTTTTTAATTATAAAATAATTGATAATTACTCATTTTTATTGTATACTAGAAATATATCATAGATAGTATCACAGATGTTTTATTTTAAATATATATGAGCCTATTTGTGTATTGATAAGTTTTGACAACATTTGTCGAATACCATGAAAAGTATTTATAAATGTTGTAAAATGTTTTGGAGTAAAGGTGAAATTATGAAAAGAATGGGAATCGTTATAGTAGGGGTAGTATTAGTAATTAGTTGTATTTTCTTGCTTAGTAAGAAAGATACAAAAGAAATACTAATTACAGAAGAACAAGAGTTAGATAACACTTCATTAGTGTTTATGTTACAAGATGAAGAAGGAAACTATAATAAAAGTGATACATTACCAAGTACAGGATATAGTTTTAATGCAAGCAAAAGTGTATGCTCAGATAATGCAACACCAACATGGGAAGATAATAGATTATATATAAATAATCTAACAAAGAAGGGAACAAGTTGTTATTTGTATTTTGATAAGAAACCAATGGCAATGAATACAATATTAGCAGACAATCCAATTATAGATGATAGTAGAAATAATGGAATAACAGGTCCGCTTACCGAAAATACAACAGGGACGTTATATACAGCAGAAGATGATTGGGGAATAAGTTATGTATTTGCAGGAGATGTAGATAACAACTGGGTACAATTTGCAGGATTCTACTGGAGAATTATCCGAATTAATGGAGATGGTTCAATCAGAATGATATATAGTGGAGATAGTGGATCAGGACCAATAGAAACAGGAGGGTCTACGCAAATAGGAACAAGTACCTTTAATGAACAATTTAATGATAATGCATATATAGGATATATGTATGGTGCCTCAGGAAGTAGTTCCTATGAAGAAACCCATGTGAATACTAATAATAGTACAATAAAGGGAGTATTAGATAGCTGGTATAAAACAAATATAGTCGATAAAAACTCTTCACAATATGTCAGTATAGAAGCAGGCTTCTGTAATGATAGAAAAGCGCAAAGTGGAATATGGTCAGGATATGGAGATTTAGGATATGGAGCAAATGCAACTGGATATGCACCAGCAGGAAGATTAATATCAAATGGGAGTTACAAAACTAGTCAAACACCAAGTCTAAAATGTAGTCAAAATACTGATTTATTTACAGTAAGTAGTAGTACAGGGAATGGCCTTTTAGATTATCCAATTGGACTTATAACAAGTGATGAAGTGGTATTAGCAGGCGGGTTTGGTGGAACTGAAAATCAAAGTTACTATCTATATACTGGGCAAAATTATTGGACTATGTCTCCATATCACTTCGACCCAAACAGTTATGCTCGCGTGTTCTATGTGTATTCGACTGGTTTTCTTGGTAATGGTGTGCCTGGCGTGTACGGTGTCCGTCCTGTCATAAACTTAGATGCTAATGTTACTCTATCAGGTACAGGAACTAGTACAGATCCATATGTAGTGGAAG
>CALVQN010000063.1 GCA_944358135.1 uncultured Bacilli bacterium | reverse complement strand
GATAGATTTTGTTTTTCTCTACCTTCTTTAATTAATTCTCCGACTTTTGTTTGCATATCAATTTCTCCTTTCGCAATTTAATTATAACACTCATTGTGCTAAAATGCAACATTTTTAAACTTTTTGGTGTAAAAATGCTTGACAACAGTTATTATAATGTTATAATGGTGTTAAGTTGCAACACAAATTAACTATTTGGAGCAACTTAACATTAGTTCTTTGAAAACTTAGTAGTGTTGGAAATCCCCGATATGCCGACACTTAAAACAAATGCAAGGGTATTCTCTATTGGCACGAGAGTTGTGGATAATCTAAAATCCTCGTTACATATATGGCTAGTAACTATATATACATCCTAAAAGGGAGTTGTTGGTAATACTAAAACCATCCGTAGATAGATTGTAACTAATATCATATCTATAAATAAAGATAGAAAGGAATGAGGAAATGAAAGCAAATGAATTATTAGAAATAATTTCAAAACAATGGTGTAATACAGAAGATCTAATAAAGATAACGGGTTTAGGAAGAAATACAGTCTTAAAGTTAAAAAAACAAATAAAAAACTCTTTAAATACTCGAGAATATTCTTTACCTAATGGTTTATTACCTATGAATGAAGTTGTAAAGTATCTAAAAATAGACATTGATTATTTAGAAGATATTAATTCAAAAACTATTAGAGGTAATAAACTATGATGACCATAAGTGAAATGAAAAAAAACTACAAAAAAAAGGATTTCATAGTTGACAGCTTTATGAAATCCGGTGGGCTATATTGTCTAGTTGCAAGACCTAAAGTTGGTAAGTCTATGTTTTGCTTACAACTTACCAACTCTATAGCAAACGGGACAACATTTTTAGGATTTAAGACAAATCCATCACCTGTCTTATATATTAGCACAGAAATGAGTTTTTATCAAATTTTAGATAGAATTAATCAAATGAACTTAAACCTAACTGATGATAATTTTAGTTTAGAAGATCAATACTCTAATGAAAGAAAACTAAATCAAATTGACTTACAAATAACATTTAAAGATTTTTATAACAAAGGTGGTAAGTTTGTTATTGTTGATATGTTTACAGGTATTGACTTAAATAACGGATATAATTTAAACGACTATCAGGATATGGGTAAATATGTATTTCCTTATTACAGAGATTTATGTAAAAAATATGGATTTACAATTCTTTTAGTTCATCACTTAAATAAAAATAATACTTCACTTGGTTCTACTGCAATAGATGGATCAGTTGATGGAATAATCACTTTAAAACTAGATAACAATATTCCTAAAAAAGTTTTATTAAATTATGAAAGTAGAGATTATGCTGGAATAGATTTAATATTAAAATTTAATGACAATTTAACCTTTACAGTATCAGAATTTGAAACAGATGATTTAAATCCAATTTTACAATTATTTTTAAATTATTCAATTAAACAAAAGAATTTTAACTTTACTGTTTCAGAAATAACAAGCAAATTAAATTTGCAAATTACACCAACTGCTTTTGGAAAATTATTAAATAAAAATATTGATAATTTAAAAAAAGAAGGACTTCATATCAAATCAAAAAGAACCGGACCTTTAAGAATGTATGAAGCAAGATATGAAGAACCGATTGATGATTATGATGAATAATCATCAAAAAAAGTAAAAAATGAACGAGGCACGTTTTGTTTTTCGTAAGAAAAATGAAAGTGGCGATAGTGAATATTTTTACAATTATTAAAATGATTTTCAAATCAATTTTAATAATTTATTAAATAATAAGTATCTTGTAGATAGTTATTATTTAATCTTGTTTATAAGCATTACACCTTTACGATAGTTTAGGTGTTTTGCGAATAAACAAGCAAGGGGTTATTAGGGAACACCCTAATCTCACAGGGCTATGCCCTAGTGAGATAGGTCAATAATTGACCTTTAGTACAAAAAAGCACTAGCAAAGGAGATATTTAATGTATGATGGAAATCAAGTATTAAGGTTTGAAACTAAATATAAAGCCAATGATTTAGGTGGAATTGGTATAGAACTTGTACAAAGAAAAGGTACAGGAAATTATGATAAAGATAGAACAATATTTAATTATAGTTATGTACCTTTATCTAAACCCACTCTACAAGAACAAGTCTATTCTAAATTAAAAGATAATAAAATATATTATAACGATGGCAAGAACACAAACTTATTAAATGGTGCTATCGTTACAAGTGGAAAAGAATTTTTTCAAAGTTTGGGAATGAAGTTTAAAGAAAGTAATCGAACTCATCAAGTAGGAAAAGATAAAGGAAAACCTATTCTAGTTCCTGATATAAAATCTAAAGAAGATATACCTAAAAAAGTTATGGATTTTTTTGATAATAGTTATAAATTTTTAGAAGAACTTGTTGGTAAAGATAATATAGTATATGCAGAAATTCATTTTGATGAAGATACACCACATTTACAATTTTACTTTATCCCTGTTGTTGATGAAGTTAAGAGAAAAGTCTTTGAAACTGATACAAACGGAAATATAATTTATCGTGAAGGAATAGATAAAAAAGGAAATAAAAAAATGTATCCAGTTCAAAAGAAAGATAAAGATGGCAAAAACATTTTTAAAATTGAAAAAGGAAAATTTTTAAATTGTGATCAGTTTTGGAAAACTCTAGGTGGTAAAACTTCTTATGCTAAAATTCAAGATAACTACAACAAGTTCATCACTGAAAAAGGTTATAATCTCTTTCGTGGAAATATTGGCGATAATAAACATCATAAAACTAAAGCTCAAAAAGAGATTGAAGATTTAAATGAACAAATTAGTGAAATGAAAATTGAATTTGAGAAGAATAAACGACTAAATGAAATAGAATTAGAAACATCAAAGGAAATATCAGAAATTGATTCTAATACAGTTTTAAACCCAGTAAAAAGAAAAGTTATTGGTTATAAAGATGAAGATATTAACAATCTAATTGACTATTCTAAAAATATTCAAAAACAGAATTCTAATAACAAAAATGTTATTAAACAAAAAAATGTTATTATTGAAGAACTAACTTACAAAGTAAAAAATCTTCAAACTGAAAATTCAAAATTGAAGGATGGTCGAGCTATTAAAGAAAGAGATATAAAAATTCAAGAACAACAACAAACTATATCTAAACAAAAATCAATAATTAAAGAAAAAAATTCTATTATTGAAAAATTAGAAGAAAAAGTTAATGAAATACAAGAAACTTTTAATAATTTTAAAGAAAAAATGTTTAACTTTTGTGATAAAATTTGCCGAGCATTAGGTCATAAGATTGGAATTCATTTTTCTAAAAATAGCGAAATTAATTACGATGATATGGAATACTATGCAAATGGTGTTAATCGTAAATACGAACGACCTGAAAAAGATAAACTTGATGACTTTGATATAAGTAGATAAGTAAACTCTTAATATTTAAAAAAGATATTTGTAACCAAAATAGTATTAACTTTGTATAAATGAGAAAAAAGATAAAATTTTTAATAAAATGTACCAAAATAATTATTTTAATTAAATAGTGATTGGAGGATTGATAATATGAGAAGAAATATAGATAAAATTTATTACAAATGTCTTTCTATTTCTCAAACTTAAAATATGTAAAGGAGAAAGATAATGAAATATAATATTATTGATATTGTGGATAAAACATTAACTGATACTAAATTAAAAGAAATAGTCAATAAAAAATTATATAAAATTATTGAACTAATGGAGTTTAATGTTAATTACTCTAAATAGATGTTATAATAGTATTGGTTATAAGTTTAACTTTAAACTTAATTATTACCTTAAATTAGGAGGTAATAGTTATGAATGAAATGGAGAGTGTTTTAAGTAAGAAAGTATTAAGAGTTGGTATTTATTTAAGATTGTCTAATGAAGATAGAGACAAAGTAAACAAAGATGATGATAGTGAATCTATTAAAAACCAAAGAAATATGCTTGCCCAATATATAAATAAGCATCCTGAATTTGCATTAATAGATGAATATTGTGATGAAGATTTATCTGGTGCAGGAACTTATCGACCTGAATTTGAAAGATTAATTAGAGATTGTGAAAATCGTAAACTTGATATTGTTTTATGTAAGAGTCAATCAAGATTTTCAAGAGATATGGAAATTGTTGAAAAATATATCAATAATAAATTCAAAGAATGGAATATTAGGTTTATCGGTTTATCAGATAATGCTGATACTGAAGTTTTAGGAAATAAAAAATCTAGACAAATAAATGGTTTAGTTAATGAATGGTATTTAGAAGATGTTTCTGACAATATAAGAAGTGCTTTTAATTCCAAAATGAAGCAAGGAGAATTTATTTCTCCTTTCGCTCCATTTGGTTATGAAGTATCACCTGACGATAATAATAAGTTGATAATAGATCCTATAGCGAGTGAAATCGTAAAAAACATTTATGATTTATATCTAACAGGACTAGGATTTACAGGTATTGCTAAATATTTAAATAGCAAGGAAATACCTTCTCCTTCCCTATATAAATACCGTAAGGGTATTAAATTAAATGTAATTAGTAATAGACCTCGTGAAGAAATAAAATGGTCTACAAATGCCATTAAAACTATTTTAACAAATGAAATTTATCTAGGACATTTAATACAAGGGAAAAGAACCACTGTTAGTTATAAAAATCATAAAATAAGAAACAAAGATAAAAGTGAATGGATCAGAATAGAAAATACACATGAAGCTATCATTGATGAAGAAACATTTAATAAAGTGCAAATTACTATGAAAGAAAGAACTAAACCAATGAAAGCAACCGGTGTTGTTCATATCTTTTCTGGTAAAGTATTTTGTCTTGAATGTAATCATTATATGCGTAAAAAGAATTCTTCGAAACACGAATATTTAGTATGTTCTAATAATCGTGATGGATATGATGATTGTATAAATAAAACTTCTATTAGATATGATGAATTAGCAAATCTAGTATTAGAGACAATTAATAAGAAAATCGAAAGATTTTATGATGAAGAAGAATTAGAAAATTTAGATTCAAAAAAAATTGATAGTAGATTCAAGAAAAAAATTAAATCTTTAGAGAAACAAAGAATTGATATTGAAAATAAAATATCTAAAACTAGAAATTATTTAAAAAATATTTATGAAGATAAAGTAAATGGTGTTATTACACCAGAACAATTTAAAGATTTAATTACCAATTATAATAAAGATGAAGACATTTATAAAGATCAAATTAAATCAATTAATAATGAAATATCCTATTATAGAATGAAAGAAGAATCTGCAAAAAATAATAAAAAAATATTCAGTAAATACCAAAAATTAGAAGAATTAAATAGAATTATTGTTGATGAATTTATTGATAAAATTTATATTGGAAAGTTAAATGAAGAAACCAAAAGTAGAGATATTCAAATTAAATGGAATTTTGAATAATTCTCTACTCTTACATAATTAAATAAAAAAGGAAGGTTGTGATAATAAATGAATAACAAAATACAAACAATTTCCAATTTATTTGAAGGCAATGAAATAAGAAGTATATGGGATAGTGAAAAAGAAGAATATTATTTTAGTGTTATAGATGTTGTTGGTGTACTTTCTGGAGCAAAAATACCAAGAAACTATTGGAGTGATTTAAAAAGGAAACTACAAGATGAAGGAAGTCAACTGCACGAAGAAATCGTGCAGTTAAAAATGAAAGCATCTGATGGAAAGAATAGACTTACTGACACACTAGACACAAAAGGAATATTAAGACTCATTGAATCTGTTCCTAGTCCAAAAGCTGAACCATTTAAATTGTGGTTGGCAAATTTAGGAAATGAAAGAATAAATGAAGTGTTTGATCCAGAACTTGCCGTTAATCGTGCTGTAAACTATTATCGTAATAAAGGTTATACAGATGAATGGATAAAAAAAAGATTATTAGGTATTGTTGATAGATTTAAATTAACCGATATATGGAAAGATGGGGGTATTGAAAAACCATTTGAATATGCCCTACTTACAAACGAAATATATAAAAGTTGGTCCGGAATGAAAGCAAGTGAATATAAAGCGTTTAAAGGTCTTCGCAAAGAATCATTAAGAGATAATATGACTGATATAGAAATTGCTTTAACTAACATTGGAGAAATTGCTGCTCGTGATATAGCAAAAGCTGAACGCCCACAAGGATTAAGTGAAAATATGAAAGTTGCTAAACGAGGTGGAAAAGTTGCAAGTGATGCACGAAAATCTTATGAAAAAGAAACAAAAATGAGTGCAATTTCAAAACAAAATTCATTAAACTATCAATATAAAGATGATAATAAATTAATTGAAAATAAATAGATTATAATTTAGTTATTGCAAATTATGTAACAACTAAAAAAACAATAACTCTAAAATGTTAAAAAGTAATAAAAAGTGTCTTCGTTATATTCAAAGAGTTGTTTGATACATAACTCCTGTTGTTTCTTCTGTTACTGGTGTACTAAAACCACTTCTTATCTGAATATCTTTTCCTGTTAGTATTGTATCTGCTGCCATTAATTCTTCATCAAAATATAAATAGCACTTGCTACTTCTCTTTAAACCACTAAATACATGTTCACCTGTAGATAATGTATAAAGCTTAGCATTTTCATCTTTATTTACATTATCTGTTGTACAATAACTCTTTTCTTCATTAATTGTATATCCACTACTTGGCATTTCTTCTATTTCTGTATACTCTCCTGTATCACTTTCCTGATACATTGCCATTACTTTAAAATCGTATGGTGTATAATTTATTTCACTATGAATTATAGGTACACTATCTGTTGCTCTATATTTAGCACTTGTAAAATTGAGTATGATTGCACTAATTATGAGTACTGCTACTACTCCTATAACAATATTTCTTTTTACATGACTTTTCTTTAATACCTCAAATTCCATAACTCATACCTCCTATGAAGTGCTGCTTCATTTTTATTTAAATAAAAAGCAATTATTATTTAATAGCATTTTGCTATATTTTATACATTTATTATATAGCAAAATGCTATATATGTCAACATAGCATTTTGTTTTAAATTAAAATATGAGGCATACGGAGGCTAAAGATGAATGAGGATATAAGGTGCGAAAGATTAAAGGGTTTAAGAGAAGATAGAGATTTATTACAAAAGGATATTGCTAAATTTTTAAATATTACTCAAGTGGCTTATAGTTGCTATGAAATAGGAAGAAGACAAATACCTATAGAAGCTTTAATAAAATTAGCTAATTTCTACAATACTAGTACTGATTATATTTTAGGACTTACTGATGTGAGAAAAGCTTATCCAAAAAGCATTTTAAATCAAAAATAATATTTTTTTGTTTAAAATAAATACCCCAATACTTGAAATAAGTTGGGGTATTTTAATATTGTTTTAATTTTAAATACAAGACTTAAAATATCAATATTATGTATTTAGGTAATCCAATGGTTAATCTTGTACCCTAATGCTTTTTTATTTAGTCGTAACCAAATAGTAAGTTTAAAAGGGTATTGCCCTGTCAAGCGCCTAACAGGACATCATTATTTTATTATTCACGTTCCAGTTGTTGAGGTTGCCATTCGAATTCACAGCGAACACGTTAGCATTCGGATAGTTATACGGAGACAAAAATAGATAGTGTAATTTATTGTCGGGAAAATTAAATTATAGGATTAAGGATGTGCTAAACCAAATAATGAATTAAATAA
>CALVQN010000062.1 GCA_944358135.1 uncultured Bacilli bacterium | reverse complement strand
CTCTCTTTAGAATAATACTTACTAGATTTTTTCTTAGCAACAATTCCTTCAAGACCAATCTTCTTCACCATTTTAAATAATTTTATTCCCTCTAAATAAACTTTTGATAAAATAAAATGTTCAGTATCTTCATATTGATTTAAAATATTCTTTCTTTTAGTTAAAGGAAAACTTGTTAAATCACGATTATCATATAAAATATCAAAAGCAACAAAACAAACAGGTATTTCTAAAACTAATTTATTGCTAACCTTTTTTACCCTATTTCTTTTTTGTAATAATGAAAATGAAGGTAAACCATGAAGAGTAGCTATAATCTCACCATCAAAAATAACTTCATGATTACCAACAATTTTTTGTATATCTTTTAACTCAGGATATTTACTTGTCAAATCATTTCCATTTCTACTCATAATCTTAAAGGTATTTTTACTTACATAAATGAGCGCTCTAATCCCATCAAACTTAATTTCATAAAGATAATCCTTATCATTAAAAGGTTTATCAACTTCTTCTAAAAGCATTGGCCTGAGCTTATAATTACGAAACATTTTTTAAACTCATTTCTAATGCTGTCATTAAATCTTTAATATTTTTCGTATTTTTAACCTTAGACTTCTTAACAGCTTTTCCTTCTTCTTTCTGTTTTAAAGCCTTCTTTACTTTCTCTTGATACTCATCAACATACTCTTCTGGTTTAAACTTAATTTTTAAAGAATTAATAAGTTGTACAGCCAAATCTAACTCTTGTTTTGTAAATTTAGCATCACTGACTTCATCAGGAATAACCACTTCATTTTCAAAGTAAAGAGTATTCATAATGAGACTCTCACCCATCAAGCGAATAATTACATAATAAAATTTAGTTCCAATAACTGTTTTAGCTAAAGCTACTCTTTTTGTCTTTTTTAATGCTTCTTTAAATAAACTAAATGATTTACTCTTAGTACTAACCTTTAAAATATAACTTGCATCAAAATAAATAGGATCAATCTCACTTAAAGAAACAAAACCAACAATTTCAATAGTTTTCTCATCTTCACTCTTAAGTTCATTAAACTCTTCATTAGTTAAAGTAACATATTGATCATTTTTATATTCATATCCCCTAATAATATCACTTTTTTTTACTTCTTTTTTGCAATGTGGACAAAACTTAACATACCGAATTCTTGATAAACACTTTTTATGTAATTGATTAAATGATATATCATTATTTTTAATAATAGGATTCATTTCTACAGGAATATTAACTAATCCAAAAGAAATAGAAGTCTTTTTCATAGTATCACCATTATTATTGTTAATTAAACAAATATTTTTATACAAAAAAATCTAATCCTAAGACTAGATTAATTTCCAGGAAATAATATAATTTTAGCTCTTGCTCTATTTGAATTCGAACTTAACAATAGTATTTTTTTAGCAAAACGTTTTCTATTATCTTCATATAACACTTCGCAAGTTGATAAAGCAATACTTAAATCATCTAAAGATAGTGAAGATTCATCACGATACTGAGCATAAGCAAAAGCTTTTTCTAATATAGATAATACTAGATCTGGATTATTTCTTTTATCATCATATACCCTATTTTTATTTTTTGTAGCTTCTATCAAAATAGAAGTAATTTGTTCATTTATATCTCTTTCAAATGGATAAACAATATTAGTTAAAGTAGATAATTTTATAATATAACTACTTATTATTTGTTTAAGCATACTTTCATCAGGCTCA
Source organism: uncultured Bacilli bacterium (assembly GCA_944358135.1). GTDB lineage: Bacteria > Bacillota_I > Bacilli_A > RF39 > UBA660 > Caccenecus. The sequence goes on along the minus strand of CALVQN010000062.1, from coordinate 6,007 downwards.
TTTATATTAATTCTTTCAAATCTCCTTTTAAACGCTGAATCCTGAGTGATAAACTTTTCAAACTCTTCTTTTGTAGTAGAACCAATAATCTTAATTTGACCTCTATCTAAATAAGGTTTTAATATATTAGCTAAATCTAAATCAGATTTAGAACTAGAACCCGCACCTATTGCTGTATGCATTTCATCTAAAAACAGTACAATATCAGGATTATTCTTTAAATAAAATATCAACTCTTCCATTTTTTTCTCAAATGAGCCAACATACTGGCAACCACTAACTAATGAGGGAATGGCTACTCTCATAATTTTTTTATTTTTTAAATTATTAGGTAAACTTCCCTTTTGTAATAAATAGGCTAATCCTTCTACCACAGCAGTTTTCCCTACGCCTGAAGCTCCCACCAATAATGGACTTTTAGTTAAAGTTAAAAGAGAAATACACAGTTGTTTCAACTCTTCATCTCTTCCTACTGCTGGATTTACCAGATATAATTCTTCATCAAGATAAGTATAAGGAATTTTAGTATTTAACACACTATTCCTGTTTTCTTTAACTTTTCCTAAATATTGATGCCAACTTCTCAAATGAATATCATAATCAACAGAATCGCTATTTTGTAAATCATAATACAACTGTAATCCTTCAAGTATATTTTTTATATAATTTTGCCAATGTTTACGGAAAATAATCTCCAAAAAATTTTTATCTAATACTTCAGATAAAGTAATATGAAAATTATCAGGTAATTGATGATATAAATATTTAAAAAATTTTTCTTCAGAACCACAACATGCCATAATAAGTTGTTCTTTATCTAAAATTGCTTTATCTAGTATTGCCTCTATATATTGATAAATAATATTAATCCCCCAAAGTTCTTGTTTTGGAGTACCTAAATTAGGATTAAAAGTCATACTAAATTCCTTTTGCTTAAAAATGGATTTCTTTATAACAGAAAAAACAATTAAATAAGTAAGTAAAGAAGACAAAGATGATGTAATAGAATAATCTATTCCCCCTTGTTCTTTGTATACATTTTCAATAATTGTTAACTCTTTATCTTGATTTAAACTAATACAAAATTCCCAAATTTTATTCTTCTCTCTAAATCGAAAAGAAGCATTTCCATTTTGATAAAAACTATTAATAAAATCTAAAATTATTTGCATATAAACTCCTTCTGATTTTTATTTATCCTATCATGTAATTTTATGATTGTCAACCAAAAAAAGAGACTTACTTAGCCTCTTCAATTGCTCTGGTTTCACGAATAACATTAATTTTAATAGTACCAGGATATTGCATCTCTGCCTCAATCCTATCTTTGATATCCCGAGCCATCTTGTAGCTTTTAGCTTCATCCACTTCATCAGGTTTAACCATAACTCTGATTTCTCTTCCAGCCTGAACAGCAAAAGTCTTTTCAACACCTTCAAAAGAATTACCAATCTCCTCAAGTTGAGCAAGTCTTTTCATATAGTTTTCCATCGTATCATTTCTTGCTCCTGGACGAGCAGCAGATAAAGTATCTGCAACTTCCACTAAAACTGAAATTATACTATTTGCTTCCTTATCTCCATGATGAGATTCTATAGCATTAATAACAACTTCATCTTCATGATATTTACGAGCTAAGTCAGCACCAATTTCTACATGACTACCCTCTACTTCAAAATCAATGGACTTACCAATATCATGTAAAAGTCCTGCTCTTTTAGCAAGAGTTACATTTTCACCAAGTTCAGCAGCCATAAGTCCTGTCAAGTTTGCTACTTCCCTAGAGTGTTGTAAAGCATTTTGTCCATAACTAGTTCGATAATTTAATTTACCAATTAAATTAATCAATTCTGGATCCATCTTAGATATACCAAGATCATAAATGGTTTGATTACCTATATCGGTTATCTTCGTATTAATATCACGAGAAACTTTATCATACACTTCTTCGATTCTTGATGGATGAATTCTACCATCACGAATTAAAGTCTCAATTGTAATTTTAGCAATTTCTCTTCTCAAGGGGTCAAACGAAGAAATAACAATTGCCTCAGGTGTATCATCAATAATTAAATCAACACCAGTAACAGATTCAATAGTACGAATATTTCTACCTTCTCTACCAATTAAACGTCCCTTCATCTCATCACTAGGAAGATCAATCGTACTAACTGTTTGTTCATTAGCTACATCCTCAGCATATCGCTCCATACTAGAAACAATAATTTGTTTTGCTTTTTCATGAGCCTCTAATTTTGCATTTCTCTCTTGTTCTTTGATATAATCGACAATCTCTCTTGCCATATCATCTTCTACGCGCTTCATAATTAAATCATGAGCTTTTTCTTTTGAAAACTTAGCTATTTTTTCAAGTTCTGCTAATTCTTGCTTTAAAAGTTCATCCATTTTAAGCTCTTTTTCTTGTATTTCTTTTTGTTTTGCTAATAAATTATTTTCTTTTTCATCCAAAGTAGTATCTCTTTTTTGAAGCATTTCTTCCCTCTTATCAAGAGAAGATTCTCTTTGCATAAGTCTTGCTTCAGTATCTTTCATTTCTGCTTTTTTCTCTTTAATTTCTTTATCAGTCTCTTGTTTTAAACGATAAGATTCTTCTTTAAGTTCCATTAAAGAATCCCTTTTATGTTTATCTGCCTCTTTCTTAGCATCTTCAATTAATTTATTAGCTTTACTCTCATTTTGATTACTCCTAATTATATAAATAATAAAAACAATCAAAAATCCAACAAAAAATCCAATAACCAGAGTCAAAATGGACATTGTGTTAAATTCCATTTTAATTTCTCCTTACTATTTTTATAGATCAATGAATTATCTACAATTCAATTATAATCTTAATTTAAAATTTAAGCAAGAAAAAAATGAACATTTATTGTTCACTTTTAATTATTTGTAGAAATTTTATTTCTTTTTTCATTTTCAAGCTCTTTAATCGACTTCTTAGGTGTAGGTAAATCTTCTGGCATAGTACCACCAAGTTTTTCTATTGTCTCCCGAATAGCTTTACCAACTCTATAATGTGTATCAGTAGCAACTCCTTCACTAGGTGTTTCTTGTTTTTCTAATAACGCTTCTGTTTGGGTAATTCTAAATACATTAGCTCCAAGTTCTGCACTTCCCATATTATCTAAAATATCCTCACGATATCTAAGTCCTTTTCTCTTAGCAATATCATTCGCTGTCTCACCATTATATAATCCTTTATATCCTGCATTAGTAAAACGATCAAAGTTTTTTACACCTTTTTCCCTAGCAATTTTATATAAAACCTTATTACCATCTCTTGTCTGACGTCTTCGATATAATCTTTTTTGATCTTCATCTAAACTATTATACTCTTCTTCTGTGAGTTCCATTTTTCTAGTCTGAATAGCAAAATAAGTTTGTCCTAAAGCAACAGAAGTCTTTGTTGGGTTTGCATTTTGAACAATTAAATAACAAGCATATCTTGATAATTTATAATCTACTATTATTTTTTTTGCTCCTTTTGGCATTTTTATCGTTTTCCCCTTAAGGGAAAAATGTTCATTTGCCTCTATACCACTAGTCTCACAGCTTATAATTGCTTTATCAATAACATTTTTAAAATGATCCCACTTAGAATATTCTAAAGCCATCATTAACTCTCTAGCTTCCCAATACTCATTACCAAATTCATCAATATGTTTAATATCTTCAAAAATTTTTTCTTGATATTTCTCTAATTCTAAAGTCATCCAAAACCTCCCTGATTTTTATTCTTCTTCACTTTTTTCTTTTGTATTATCTTTCTTTACAACACCAAATCCATAATGCTCCCGCACTTTCTCCTCTAATTCATCACGTAACTCAGGATGTTCTTTTAAATAAATCTTAACATTTTCTTTTCCTTGGCCAATTTTCTCGCCATTATAAGAATACCAAGCACCACTTTTATCTAGTATATCTAAACTAGCAGCAATATCAATAATTTCTCCTTCTCTTGATACACCTTCACCATACATGATATCAACAGTAGCAGTCTTAAATGGAGGAGCAACTTTATTTTTAACAACCTTTATATTTGTCTTATTACCAACAATTTGTTCACCTTGTTTAATTTGTTCTGCTCTTCTTATATCAAGTCTAATCGTCGCATAAAATTTTAATGCTCTTCCCCCTGGAGTAGTTTCAGGATTACCAAACATAACGCCAACTTTTTCTCTTAACTGATTAATAAATATTGCTGTTGTCTTTGTCTTATTAATTGTCCCAGATAATTTTCTTAAAGCTTGAGACATAAGTCTAGCTTGTAAACCAACATGAGAGTCTCCCATTTCTCCATCAATTTCGGCTTGAGGAACTAAAGCAGCAACCGAATCTATAACTACAATATTAACTGCTTCACTTCTAACTAATGCTTCACATATTTCTAATGCTTGCTCTCCTGTATCTGGTTGAGAAAGTAATAGTTCATTAATATCAACACCAAGTGCCTTAGCATAAACAGGATCTAGTGCATGCTCAGCATCAATGAAGGCTGCTCTACCACCTGCTTTTTGAACCTCAGCAATGGCTTGTAAAGCAATTGTAGTCTTACCAGAAGATTCAGGCCCATATATTTCGATAATCCTTCCCTTTGGAAATCCTCCAACACCAAGTGCAATATCTAAAGCTAGTGAACCACTACTAGTAACATCAATCTTTGTATGCTCATCACTTCCTAGTTTCATAATAGCCCCAGCACCAAACTGTTTTTCAATATCTGCTAAAACTTGTTCAAGTGCTTTATCTTTATTCTTTTCATCTTTGACTTGTTTCATATTGTTTATTCCTTTCTAAGTACACTATCATTTTAATATATAAAATTTCATTTGTCAAGCATTTTTCGAACATTTGTTTTTATCAACAATTTTCGACAAAAAATAATCAATATTTGACTAAATACCTTAGCCTTTGATATAATCAAATTAGAAAGAAGGAAAAAAATGGATAAAACATTAGAAATAATTAGATTCTACGAAAAATATAATGAACTAGAACAAATTATCAGAACAGGATGGATACAAAGTAATGTCCCAGCAAAAAGACTCGAATCTGTATCTGATCACACTTTAAAAGTAGGAATGTTAGCATCTCTAATCACTCGTGAACTAAATTTAAAAGAAATAGATTTAACCAAACTATTAGAAATGGCTTTCATCCATGATTTAGGTGAAATTAAAATTGGTGACATTTCAACAACAGAAATAAAAACCGCGAAAGACAAACAAAGCAAGTATGAAAAAGAACTAGCCGCAGTAACAGAAATTCTATCTGTTCTATCACCTGAAATAAAAGAACATTACTTATCTTTATGGCTAGAATTTGAAAGTCAAAACACAAAAGAAGCCATTCTTTTAAAACAAATTGATAAACTAGATGCAATATTAAAATCCCATATGTATGAATCCACTTATAATATAAAAGGATTATTTGATGAATTTTACAATTATAACCCAAATAACTTACTAAATAAAGAACCATTGGGAGATGTTTATCAACAATTACCTGAAGCCTACGAAAAATTAACAAGACAATAACTTTGACAATCAATAAAGAATATGGTATTATGTATATGCAAGAGATAGTTGCATAAAATAAAAAAAGAGGAACATTAATTTCTGCAAGTGAATGTCGCCTCTAAACAATTTAGGATTGACACTCAATCAGAGATGAAAGAGTGTCATATTTTTATTGCTATTACCAATATGGTAAGGAGTAATAAAATTGATTCAATAAGACGAAGGACTTTTATTATAAAAGTTCTTTTCTTCATTGTATCCCTCCTTTCTTTCTCAAGATTGGAGGACAACACTCACAACTAATGTTCCTATTAAAATTATACAATAAGCAAGCTTACAAAACAAGCGAACACTAAGCTTTCTGCATAAATTTCTCTTATATTTCATATATTTGGTTAATTTAAGTTAGGATATCCCGTTTGGATATCCCGAATTATTTAATTAATAAGCAACAAAGTGAAACTTTG
>CALVQN010000061.1 GCA_944358135.1 uncultured Bacilli bacterium | reverse complement strand
TAGATCTAAAACTTTGATAAGACTTATCCAACGGTTGATGAGTTTTAATACCATTTAAGATGACATAGATCTAAAACCTCAAATTTAGTTTTAGATAAAATTCATAGAGTAAATTTTTCATCTTAAATGATATTTAATCATATGTCATATATATTATACAATAAATTCTTCTAAGTTGTCATCAATTATTAATTTTTTTTCATATTTTTGCGGAATACCATAACTTGTGTTATCAATTAATAATAAGGTTACATTATTATATATGGCATACTTATAAACTTCGTTTAGCTCTTCTTTTGTTAAGTATTGTTTAAGATTTACTAAGATTAATAAATTATAGTTTTTTATTTTTTTTATAACATCAATAAGTATAAATAAATTTTTTAAAATACTGTCTTCTTTATTTATTTTGATATTCATTAATTTAATTATGTTATCAATATTTATATCTTCTTCAATATTAATTGGTATATCTATGTTTTCTAAAGAAGACGAAAATAATGTACATAAACGTTGATAACTTCTTAATAATTTATCATAATTTAATACATCTATATTTTCTTTCACGTACTTTATTACTGCATTTAATGTTTTTTTATCATTTAAATCGACATTAAAATAATCAATTATCATTTTAAAATCTATTTTATCAATGAAATTAATTTCCTCTTTTAAATCTTCATTATTATTAAAGTCATTTAGTAAAGAAATTGTACGATAAAAATAATCCTTATTTTCTATTTCAATACATCTAACGTATTCATTGTCTATTTCAATTAAATTTTCAATAAATGATATTTTAAACTTCATAAAATGATAAGCCTTTCATCACTATTAATTATTTTGGTTGTTGGTTCACCAATAATATATTCTATTTTTGCATATTGTCTTTCAGTAATTGTCAGGAGTTGGATAATCCCTTTCTTTGGTGCATTCCTTTTAATTCGTTCATATAAAAGATTACTTTGTTCAGAGTTTAAAACCAATTTTGAATAAACTGACTCTTGTAACATAATAAATCCTTCACTAATTAAATATTTTCTAAAAAGCAAATAAGCTCTTTTATCTTTTGCATAAACATTTGGCAAATCAAAAAATACTATAGTTCTCATTATCCTATCCCTCATATATATACTCCTGATAATTTTTTCTTTCACTCATATTTTCTAGATTAGTTTTGACATATTTTTTTATTATATCTTTCAAGGTATATTGTTTATTTTTATATTTAAAAGTTTTATTAAATATATTTATCAAATCTAATTTATAGTTTAAATCAAAAATTCTTTCTTTATTATAATATACAAAACTATCTATTATTGGTCTAAATGGTTCCATTAAATCACATGTTAAATTAAAATCATTATATTCATTCTTATGATGAATTCCTAATTGAGTTAAATATCCATTAGAAATTATTTCTTTATTAATGGTTGATAGTAATACTGCATATCCATAGTTTAATGCTGAATTAATATTATCTAATGCATTTCTAGTAAATTTTCTCCCAAAGAGTGCATTAAAATACACTTTTGCTGCATGACCCTCTCTATTTGTTTTGTCCCCATCTTTTACTTCCAAAATATAACTTTCTAATAATTCATAATTTGGTGACTTTATTTTCTTTAATAAATATGCTTGATTTTTTAACTTATTCATTACTATATGTTTCCAAAACATATCTTTATCTTTTTTAGTCCACTTTATTTGATTACTAATTGTTTTACTAGAATTGTAACTAGAATAAAAACTTTTTAATTCACCATAAGGATTATGTTTTTCATCACAGAATATCAAATTAATTTTATAATCGCTAATTTCTTTTAATAAATAAGTAGAAATAGATACAGAAATTGAATCTATTATTAACGTATCTATTTCACTTAAATGTATGTATTGTTCTTCTAACCCTTTTTTTACTACTAAAAATCTATTCTTATAATTTAGTTTCGATTTATTAGTGATTACTACAGTTCTAAAACTCATAATACTTCTTCCACAATCCTGTTATTGATTTATTGATTATGATTGCGTGATTAATTATTCTAGAATGCTTTCTACCAAAGAAGGAAGATTCACCTAAAGATTTTAAGTTAGCAGACGCACTATTGCATTTTAGTAGTTTAAACATTTCTAGGATTGCTTTTTCTTTATCTTCTATGTTTAGTTCTTCTTTTTGATTAATTTTAAACATTTGTCTCATTTCCTCTAGTAAATTTTGATAAAGTACATATTCTTTTTCAATTTTAAATACTATATATTCTAATATTTCTTCTAGGTTGTTGCTATAAGTTTCATCATCAATTATTTCTTTCTTATTATTAAACAATCTTAAAAAGCTTGTTTTCCATTTTTTCATATGTTCCTTGTCTATATTAAATTCTTTGGCATTACATACTTCTACTTTGTCTGTTGCTCCTACTAAAGAACATATTGCTCCATTCCAATTTAGTAAACTATAAAATGGTATTTTATCTTTAATAATTTCTATTTCATCTGCATTTAAAAGATTTTTTAAATATTCTTTTTTAGCATTGTTATCTTTCTTAGATAAAATATCAATAAAAATAGGAATACCTACTAGTCTTTGTTCTTGTTTATTTTTTTTGGTAAATTTTATCACGGCTCCATAAGCAGGTTTAATGCTGGTATATGATCCGTATTGTTCAGTTGGCATGTTTTCTTTTAAAGGGATGCCTTTGTTTCCCTTTTTTGATTTTGTTTGTTGCCATAATTCTCCTGTTTTAACCTCTACTTTTTTACTTATTAGAATATCATTTTGATAAAGTGTGTTTTCAATAGTTTGGTTAAACTTATCAGCATCAAATAATAATTCTCCTGTATTTGAATCACAGAATAGTTCTACATAATTTTCAGTATTGACTAAACTGTTAATTACATATCCTGCATTTAATTCTTTATATTTCTTTTCTTGATAAAGTTTGTAATTTAGTCCTTTTAAATAATCATAACTGATATTAGATTTTAAGAACGTTCTATATTCTCCTAAAGCAGCAGCTAGATAAGCATCATGAGCATGATGATAATCGTTTATTTCTCTGAACTTGTATAGTTTAAATTGTTCACGATAGTTAGATGATAAAGATGCAGGGACATAATAAACTTCTGTGTTATCATACATATTTTTAATTATGTTAGCAACATGTTTACAGATTTGTCTTGTTTCTACTAATTGTCTATTGATAAATCCTTCAATTGATTTTTCATCAAATTTATTACGAATTAAATTATTATATTTTTTTACAGATATTAATCCCAACTTTTTTAGACGGCTCCACCAAGCAATCATGTTTCTTGTTCGATATGTTTCTGGCAAAACAAAACTTGCTGCTTTATGTTGATTTTCTTCCCTGGTAACTAAGGCTAAATTATCTACTGAATTATCTTTAATTAAGGTTCTTGGAATAATATGATCTACTTCATAGGTTTCTAATTCTTCTATTTTTAATGGAAGACCTGAGTATAAACTTTTTCCTTCTTGTAAGAAATATAGAAATAATTTTTGATTATGACTTTCAATTTTATCTATTTCTCCTAATTCCTTTTTTAACTTGCTATATTCAGCGATATTGTTTTTATTTGCATCATATAAATTTTCAATTACTTTTTTTCGATCTATGGTTCTACGTTTTTCTTCTTCACCTCTAGCCATCTCTAAGGTGATTCTTACAGGCTCATAACCTATATAATCTATTATTTCTTTTACTACTTTTAAAGCTTGATAAATACCACGTTTATTTTTAGGGGAAGTTGCTAATTCATCAACTAAATCATAACTTAATTTTTTACTATTTCCGATATTATTAATTTCATTTATCTTTTCTTCAAAATTATATTTCTTATCCGTTATAATTTGCATGAAATTAAGAGATGTTTCTTCCATTAAATTTAAAATACTTTTTGGTTCATTTGTTTTTGGATCTGTATAATAAATTTCTGTTAGTAATTTTTTTGATAAATTACTCCAGCCCTTGTATTTCAGACGACAAATTTGTTTGATCTTTTCATCTGAAAGCTCTGGAAATTCATTTGCTAATTTTCTCTTTAATATATCTTTATCTTCAAAAATGGTTATATACTCAATTATTTTTTCAGCATCATCTAGTGTATATTTTGTATTTGTAAAAATGCCATTTTCACCAAAGAAATCAATATAGGATGACATGTTATTCGCAAACTTTTTATCCGCAGAATAGCCAGTAACAGAAAGATTAGTATACATATCAAAATCTCCTGTTTGCATTAAATAATCTTTGAATTTTTTATCAGTTATTGTACCAGTTGTCGTTAAAAATAATTCTTTATATATTTTACTAATCATGTCTTTAGATAATTTTTGTTCTTTGTACTCATCTCCTACTTTAATTTGCTTTAATTCATTTAATACTTTGAATTTTGAATAAAGTATAGAATTATTTGGCATAGATGGTTCTTTTAAAAGATATGTACATGTTCCAAGCATTCTTTTGATAAATTTTTCGGCTGATGATTCTAGGTCAACTACTTCATTAAAATTGTAGGGAGTTATTTTCATGTTATCTACTCTTTTTACTAACCAACTATTTTTATTTTCTACTCCGCTTTTAGCAGTTGTATTATTTAATGGTCCTACATAATACGGAATTCTAAATTCTAATATTTTAACTAGTTTATATACCTCATCATTTGTTTTTTCTAATAGAAATGGGTAATATTTGCCTTGATTTTCAATGATTTTTATTAATTCACTTTTGTTTAGCTGGTATGGATATTTTCCATTATCAACACTTGTGATACGTGGCATGAATTCTTCTTTTTCTAGTCGGTCTAATATTTCTGTTTTATTTATCGGATTTAATATATCTAGATCTTTTGTAATTTCTTTTTTAAAATCATCATAAGTCATATTATTTGTTATATATTTTTCATATATACAATCATTATTTTTAAACATCTTTTTATACAAGGTTTTATTTTCTTTATATATTTTCTTTAATGTTTCTAAATCATGATGGTGAATATTGTAATTATCTACCATAACATAAGATAAACTTTGCTCTTTTTTTCCCTTAAATATATTTTTTAAGAATTCAGCATTATAAATATCTTTAATTTTGTCTAAAAAATCTATTTCATTAGGAAAGTTCTTTATTATTTTATCTTCATTATCTTCATATTCACTGCCTTTAAAACTAATTTTAATTTCTTCATCAGTTTCTGTATTAAATAAAACGTTAAGACTTGCTTTATCGCCTATTAATAATTTTACTATTTCTGAACTCAATTTTTTAGGAAGTGCTATTGATAACTCTTTTGTTAATTCTAATTTTTTATTATTTTTTGATTCTATTGATAAAAATTCTTCTAATTTTTTAGGATCAATCAAGGATAAATCTCCTGTTTTTTCAACTGTACTAAGATTTTCTAATTCATTTAACATTTCTTTAAATAATTCTTCAATATTTAAATTAGAAGTATCAAAATCAGTAGCACCATATAAGAAATTACCTCTATATTTTATGATGTGATGAATTGCTAAATAAACTAGTCTAATATCCATTAATTCATTCGAAGAAATTAATTTATGTCTTAAGTGATAGATAGTTGGATATTCTTCATTATACTTTTTAACCATTTCTTTTTCTTCTTTGGATAATTTTATTGTTTTATTTTGTGAGTCTTCTTCATGATAAGCTGATTCTTTTAGCTTTGTAAAAAAATTAGAATCTACTTTGTTAATTTCATTTTGAAATTCTTCTTGTAATAATTTTACCCTCGCTCTTCTTCTATCATATCTTCTTCTTGTTCCTCTGGCAAGACGTCTTGTTTCGGCTGTAAGCGCTTCATCAAAAAGTCTTACGCCCCATAATTTTTGATTTCCCTTTCTCATTACTTTAAAATTGTCGCAGTCTATTGCTGCCCATCCTACACTTGTTGTTCCTATATCAAGCCCAATACTGTAATTTTTCTTTGTCATTTTTTATTGACAACCTCCACTTCTTATGTTATTATGAAATTGTCTTAATACCATTTTAAGATGACATAGAGAGTTAAAATAAAGGTTTTACCCTAAATACTCATTATGTGAGATGCTGCTTAGGCAGCTTTTTTTATTATACAATTTCATAACTTTTCTATAGTGTATCACGAAAAGAAAAATATTTAAATAGTATTTACTTAACTTTTTAGTAATTTATTTATATTAGAATGATATAATAAATTATTATGCCTAAAAGACGTGGTTTTTAAATCTATAAGGACAAAATATTAATAAGATCGCAAATAAAAAACAGAACATATAATAAAATAGCTAGTTCTTAATAATAAAAAATTCTTTTCTTTAATTCCATTCCTAGATCTCTTAAGTTATTTTTGTATTTCTTTGATACTTCTTCTAGAGAAGATAATGCTTCTTTATTCAAATCGTTTCCTCTTCCTGCTTTCATTAAGGTTGGACGCTTTGATACGTATTCTTTGGCAATTAAGAAATTGTTAGTTATAAACCAAGCATCATTTGTAATTATAAATTCTAAAATTCTCATATTCTTATCATAATTTCTAGAAAGTCGTTTAAAACTATCTACATAAAATACATCTGTTTCCTTGTTATATATCTGTTTTAATAAAGTATTTAATATACCGCTAATTTCTTTAGAAATACCGTTTTGAATATCTTTTTGAATTTCCACATCTTCTTTATTTACATTTAGTTCTTCTAATATGATTTTTTCGTTTGTTTTTACTTTAAACTCTAATTCATTATCTTCATTTAAATTGTTTGCTAATTTCCATAAAGCTTCAAAAGCACATTTATATTTCCTAGATATTTCATAATAATAATCATAATCAAGTTCAATTTCTTTTTGTAATTCATTTAAATCAACTGTTTTAAAATACTCAATTGCTGTCACGGTTATTTTTATAATATCATCATCTGATATAGGTTGAGCTAGACCAAATTGTTTGCAATCTTTGCTGGCAGCAATTTCTATTAAGCTATTTCTAACTCCTAACGCCACCATGTTTTTAATAAAATTATCTGCTTCTGGCTCATAAAAACTTCCATCTTCTGTTACTGTTATAAATATAGCATTTAGGTATTCTGGCTCATTCCAATGCTTTACAATGCTTGATAATTGCATATTTACATTATCAATACAGGAATATAATCCTTGATTGTTTAGTTTTAATTTTTGCAATTGTTTTTTTAAAATATTAAAGGTGTAATTATCAATTTCATTATTAGCCATCAGAAACTCTCCTTTTATAAAAAAAAATCAAACCAAATTAATGGTTCGACTTTTAAAACAATATAATGGGGCGAGATAAGGGAGTCGAACCCTTGCATAACAGAGCCACAATCTGCCGTGTTAACCACTTCACCAATCCCGCCGTTTTGAACAATATTAGAATATCAAAATTTTAAGAAAAAATCAACTGTTTTATGTATTTAAACTATAATTTTACTCATAATATTACTGATGATTATGAAAAAGAATAGTATTTGGTTAAATAATAAAGATGTTAATTGTCCTAAATTAGAACAAGATATGGAAGCAGATGTGCTAATTATTGGTGGTGGTATTACAGGTTTATCTTGCCTTTTAGAACTTAAAAATAGTAAACTTAAAACTATTTTAGTTGAAAGAAATATGTGTGGTCACGGGGTTACGAGTAGAAGTACTGCCAAGATTACATACTTGCAAGAGCAAATAATCATGAATATTAGAAAATCTAGTTATGATCATGCTAGTTTATATTTAGCTTCTCAAAGAGATGC
>CALVQN010000060.1 GCA_944358135.1 uncultured Bacilli bacterium | reverse complement strand
CGTAATTGATGAATAGTTGCAAGACCAAACCGATCAGCATCAAAAATAACCATAATTGTCGCATTCTTAACATCAACTCCAACTTCAATAACTGTTGTTGAAATAAGTATTTTCGTTTCATTATTTTTAAATCTTTGCATAATTGCATCTTTATCTTTTTGTTTTAACTTTCCATGTAATATTTCAATTGGTATTTTTCCCTGATAAGCCATATTAAATTTTTCTTTAAGTGTCTCTACACTCTTTAAATCTAATTCCTCATTATCATCAATAATACTTGCTACGACATAAACTTGATGCCCCTTTTTTATTTCTTCTAAAACATGCATTAAAACATCTTTAAGTTCACTATATTTTTTTATTTTTGTAATAATTTCCTTTCTTCCCCCAGGTTTATGTCTTATAAAAGAAACATCTAAATCTCCATATAAAGTTAAAGCATAAGTTCTAGGTATAGGAGTAGCACTCATATATAAAGCATCAGGAACTTCACCTTTACTCTTTAATATTTCTCTTTGTTTAACGCCAAATCGATGTTGCTCATCTGTAATAACAAGTCCTAAGCGATAAAATAATACACTTTCTTCAATAATAGCATGTGTCCCAATTAATATATCAATATCCCCACTAATTAATCTTTGTTTTACTGTTTCCTTTTCTTTTTTAGTCATACTACCAACTAAAACATCTACTGTTAAATGAAAATCTTTAAAATAATTAATCGCCGACTCAAAATGCTGTCTAGCAAGTACTTCTGTCGGAGCCATTAAAACACTTTGATAACCTGCAAGAAAATTAGCATACATACTAATAAAACTAATAATAGTTTTACCACTACCAACATCTCCTAAAACTAATCTATTCATTTTTTTATTACTCTGAATATCCTTTAATATCAAGGATAAAGCCTCATTTTGACTATCTGTTAACTCAAAAGGAAGGCTATCAATAAATTGCTTAACTTTATTCATATCAAAATATTTCTCTTCTTTACCCATATTTTCATTCTCATCTTTCATATAAGCTATTTTAAAGAGAAATAAAAACAATTCTTCATACTTTAAATACACTTTAGCTTTCTTTATTTCTTCCTCAGTATGTGGCATATGTATCATTCTAAGTGCTTGTTTTTTACTAATAAAATCATATTTCATAATAAATTCATCAGGAACATAATTAGGAACTTTAGCACTATCTACAATAGCATTTTCCATAATTTTCCGTATATCATTATTTTTAATTCCTTTTTTAACATGATAAATCGGAATAATTTCTCTTTTAGTTAAAGGGGAAAGCTTAATATCATCACAAATAAAAGTATTTTTAACTTTATCATATTTACCAACTAAAGTAATAGTCTTACCAATAACAATATGTGGTTTTAAAAAAGCACGATTAAAGATAACAGCATACATAACTTTTCCCTTATGATTTACCCTAAACTGTAACTTATTAAAATTTTTACGAATAAAAGCAGTAGTCGCTGTAGTTTCCACTTGAACGTTAATTGCAATTCTTTCATGATCATAATCACTAGTTAATTCTACAGGTTCAAATAAATCATACCGATAAGGATAATACGTAAGTAAATCTTCTACAGTAGAAATACCTAAATCTTCTAATTCTAAAAGTTTCTTAGGACCTACACCCTTAATATCTGCAAGCTCCATATTTATTCCTCCCATATTATTATACCAAACAAAAAGAAGAACTGCTATTTTTTCTTCTTTTTCTTACGATCATCTTCAAATATATCATACACACCAGTATCTTCATCAATGCTTCTAATTTCTTCTGAAATATCTTTTTGAGTATTTTCTATTTCCTCTTGAAAGAATGCCTCTTTAGCAAGTTTTTTATCTTCCTTAGCTTTTCTTTTAGCTTCCTTCTTTTCTCTTTTTAACTCCTTTTTAGATTTCTTCACTTCTTCTTGAGAAACCTCTTTTTCACTTATATCATCTTTTTCAACTTGTTCAGGTTCTTCTGATTGAACATGAACCTCTTCAACTTTAATTATTTCTTCATTCTTCTTTTCTTCTTCAGTTATTTTTTTCACTTCGCTTACAACATCATTCAACTTTCTAGTTGCCTCTATCTTAGCTTCTTGTTTTTCTATAAATTGATTAATTTTCTTTTGTTTCTTCTTTGTGCTATGAAGTAAAACAAAGATTAAAATAAGCATTAAGAATAAAGCTCCACCAAAGGCTATTATTACATAGGTATAATATTCAATCGTTTGATTAGCACTCTTTATAAAGGAATTATCAAATAAAACCGCTGCTCCACTAGCAGGATCATATAAATAAAAATCTTCTTTACCCGTCTCTAAATCAAGAGCATTAATAATTACTAAAGGACTATCTTCATCATATCGATAAGCATCCATCGTAACACCATTAATTTCCACAGTAGTTTTAAGATAATCTAATTCTTCTGCAAAAGCGGTAGGAACTAAAGTATAAGACTTTGAACTAAGTTCATTATATAAGGTATATTCTCCATCTTCATAGCGGTATAATGAAATATTTCCTTCACCATCTTTTAAACCAACCAAAGTATAATCAATTACATCATTAACAAAAGCAGGAATATCAAATCCATCTATCTCTACACTACTTTGTGTGAATGTAGTTGGAACAGTAAGTAAAGTATCACTTTTAACAACCGTATAATCTGTACCATCAACCTTAACATTAATTGGATTTTGATCTTCAACATTTATTGTCAAAGTATAAGTTTTCTCTTCCCCATTTTGAGCTGTAACAACAATAGGTATGGTATTTAACCCTTCGGTAACCTCAATTTCTCCATCTCCATCAACAGAAGCAGTAGAATCAGCACGTGTTGCATCTACCGTAACAGAAGTAGTACCAGTAGGAACAGTAACTTGATATTCTAAAGTATCAGCATCAAACTCTGGAGAAATTTCATACACTTCTTCTCCAACTGTAACTGTCAAATCTTTTAAATTATTATTTTTACTATAACTTGCCTCTAATTGTTCCTGAGTAATAATACTAATATTTTTACTTGACGAAGTTAAACTAATTTCACTTAAATCAGAAAAGGCATAAGCAAGATAACTACTAACTGAAACTCGCGTACTACCAGTTTTTAATGTTTTAAAAACAAAAGTATAAGATTTACTCTTTACTCCACTAGCAGAAGAGGCAGCCATGGTTGTTCCTCCAGCTTCAGCAGTACTACTAACTAATTGTAAATAAGATTTATCATAATTAAGTGCCATTTGCCAACTTCCAATAGAAGTTGAACTAGAAAGAGTAACCGTAACCGTAACCTTATTTCCTACCACTGCACTTGACGAGCCACTAACACTAATTGATCCACTTGCGGCGCTAACCATACTAGGCATTAATAAAGTGCAAACAAGAGCAACTAATAATATTTTAATTTTTTTCATAACATCCTCCTTTTTATTGACTTATCGTATAAGTACCTAAAATACTCTTTTGAACTTGTAATAAATCTAAAGCATTAATTTTCCCATCCTTAGAAGGATCACCAGCTTCCTTATACGCATCATTTAAAGTATAAGTACCCAAAATACTCTTTTGAACTTGTAATAAATCCAATGCATTTATAACTCCATCGCCAGAAGTATCACCATAAACAACAACAGTTAAAGTACGAGTCTCACTACTATTTATAATAGTAATCTGATATCCAGTACCAATAGTACCACTAGTAACAGTTGAACCTTTAGCATTCTTAATAGTTACATTCCCACTACCTGCAATAGCTTCTAAATTAGCTTTAACTGTACTAATATTGGTATTAGGAGAAATTCCATTTATTTCATTTCCAGACATTTTATATCCAGCAGAACTAACAATTGTTCCTATCGCTGAAGAACTAGGACTAGAACTAGAACCATTATCTCCTGTTCCACCATTAGGACTATTATCAATAGATGCATTCATATTATTATAAACAGGAATATAAAATACAAAAGCAGAATCCAACAATCCAAGTTCTTTATATGCACTATATGCAGTAGATGCTTCACTACTTGGAGCTTGCATATTTGCCATATAATAATGAATATATAATTTACTAGTATCAGTAGGCACTACATTAAACCTTTCTAAATATGACGTATATTGTCCTAGGGCAATATAATTTGAGTAAACAAACTGTGAACCACCAACAATTGCTTTATTAACTGAATTCCATCCATAGTTTTTAGCAAGTGTAAGGCCACAATAAGTAGCTCCCCCACCGCCATTAACACAAGAACCAGTTACACCAATATTATAAAAGTTATAATAACCACGAAAATCATAATAATGATCTCCTCTCTCAGGATTAACAGGAGCGTAACTAATTTCACCAGCAAAAGTACCTTGATACAAATTTTTAAGTCTAGTTGTTGCACCAAGCTCTTGATACATTCTAGAAGCTAAATGAGTAGGACTAACATTATAAGTTTTTCCCCCTTCCGCAATATCTTTAGAAATATCATAACCAAGACTATCATGATATTTATAAAATTGTGCTCCATCAACAATTTCTCTAGCAATATCAGCATAATGAGATTCTAATGCAGAATTATACCGATTATCTTCAAATTGAAAAATATATCTTTCTGAAAGAAAATTTCTTGGATCTAAATAATAAGCTACTGCCTCTTGATTAACAGAAACAAAACCACCTTCAGTATAACTACAACTAGTATCAATCCATTCTGAGTTATTAGTTTGAAGTAAACTATCACCACATGAAGTAAATCTATCCACAGCAGTTGCAAAATCAAGTCCAGTTTGAACAGCATTAAAAGTCCAATTAGGATGAGCTTCTTTTAAACTACACAAACTATCCCAATAACTAGCAGGAAATCCAGCTTCTTTCATCTGAGCTTCACAAGCAGTAGTAGGTTCAGTAGTTTCTTCATCAGGACTCAAAACTGCACTAACATATTCACTACAAACATAAGCAGTTTGTCCATTGTAATCTATTTGATACCATCCAGCATCACAAGAACCATTTCCTCTTTCATCCTGAATTATACTAGAAGATTTTAAATAATAAGTAGAGCCAACATTTTTAGTTGCTAATACACTATAATTTGTACCAGGACCACTTCGAATATTATTAGTATCCATAAAAATAACATATTCTCCACTAGCATTAACGTCCAAAGCTAGACAAAAAAAGACAAATACAAAGAAACTAATAAATAAAAAACAACTTTTCTTCATCTTTGTCCTCCTTATTCTATCTAATCATAATAATTATAAACGATTTACGTAGGTTTTACAATAAATAACAAAAAAAGTGAAGTAAAATGATGTAAAGTGCATATTTAATTTGCAAGAATCTAAAATATATTATATAATGGATAGTGTTATCATATAAAAATGAGGGTTGCCAATGAAAGTATTATTAAACAAATTAAAGAAAGCAAACAAAATATTTTTAATTATATATTTAATTACCTTTATATTGTATTTAATTACTTATATTTTGTTAATCAAAAACTTATTAAGTCTAACAGGTATAGAAACAGCCATAAGAATTATAGTCATAATTATTTTTGGAATATGGTTAATAGTTTACTTCTTATGGAATTTAATTAATCTAATATTAAAAAAACATATTAAAATAGCAATTACTACAGCAAGTACTATAATATTTGCTATTATATTCAGTTTTGCAAATTACTATATCAATATTTTATATACAGGAATTAGTAGTATAGGAGAAAAAGAATATATTTTATATACAACAAATTTAGTAACATTAAATGATACAGAAATAACTGATAACAGCATTTTAGGAATGATTAATAACTCTGATGACATCGAAGGAAATGTACTTGCTAAAGAGTTAATTGAAAAAGAAGGATTAAATAATAATGAAATAATTGAATATTCTAGCTACTATGAAATGATATTTGATTTATTAAATGGAGAAGTAGAGGGAATATTTTTAAATTCTAATTACCAAACAATATTTGGAAGTGAAGAAGCTTTTGAAGGATTAGAAAATACTACTATAGCTTACACATATAGTAAAGAAATGGAAAATCAAGACACAACCATAACTAGTAATAAAAAACTAACCGAACCATTTTCTATTCTCTTAATGGGAGTAGATAGTGAAATTGATGGTTTAAATGCTAATGCTGCCTTTAATGGAGACACATTAATGTTAATTACTTTTAATCCTAAAACTCTAAATGCTACAATGTTTTCCATCCCAAGAGACACTTACGTACCAATCGCTTGCAATAATAACCGTTATGCAAAAATAAATTCTAGTGCCGCATACGGTACAAGTTGTGTTATTGATACTGTTGAACAACTAACTGATATTACAATTGACTATTATGTAAAAATTAACTTCAAAGGAGTAGTTGACTTAGTTGATGCTTTAGGTGGAATAGAGGTTGACATAGAAGCTCCTGACTTTAATTACAATCATGGCATAAACTGTGGAGGAAAATTCTGTGAACAAAACAGTGATCGTAATACTAGTTCAAGTGGAATGATTTACTTAGACCCAGGACTTCAATTAATTAATGGTGAAGAAGCACTAGCTTATGCTAGATGTAGACATTTGTATTTACAAAGTGATATAGATAGAAATAAACACCAACAACAAGTTGTAGAAGCAATAGCTAAAAAAGCAGCAAGTCTAGACAGTTTATCTAAAATAGAAGAAATATTAAATGCAGTTACTAAAAATATAACAACCAATATTTCAAGTGAGCAAATATTATCATTATATGATGTATTAAAAGCAATGATTAGCAATTCTCTAAATGATGGATCATTCTTAACCATTGAAAAAACATATTTAGAATATTACAGCTTACCAGTAAGATTAAGCAACAATGGTTCATTTACTTCAGCAATAGGCTATTATCCAGGATCATTAGAAGCAATTACCAAATTGATGAAAGAAAACTTAGAATTAGAAAATCATGAAATGATAAAAACATTTAGTTTTGATGCTAATGAAAAATACACTACTAAAGTAACTGGACAAGGAATTACAACAGGAAATAAACTAGAAACAATGCCAAATTTTATTGGATTAAGTGTAGGAGAAGTAGAAACTTGGGCCTCAAATCACAATATATCACTACATACAGAATTTATAGATAACACAAGCCCATATTATAATGCCAATATTGCTCCAGGACTTATCGCAAATCAAAGTATATCTAATGGTATTTTACTCAATAATGTCAGTGAACTTACAATTTATATAAACTCATCAAGCACTACTCCAGAGGAACCTAATACACCAAATGAAGGAAATAACAATGATGATAAAGAAGAAAACAATAATAACGACAATAATAATCCTGATGAAGGTAATAATAACGAAACAACCCCTGATAATCCCGATGATCCTTTAGATGATATTCTCCCATCAGACGATGAAAATAATGATTCTGATAACAATTCTGAATCAAGTGAGTCAAATAATCCAGAAAATCCAACAACACCAAATGAAGCGAATGACCAGAGTACATGAAAAACATGTACTTTTTTAATTTCTTTAATTAACAAAATGTTTTATGAATTAATATTTCTTGTTTTTTTGTTATATATAGCCAAAATTTATAAGCTTTATATATCTTCATAATAACGTCAATAATTAGTTTTAAAAATAAACATATTTCATGTACTTTCCTATAAAACAAAAAAAGAACCCATTTCTAGGTTCTAATTTTTATTATTCAACGATTTCTGATACTACACCAGCACCAACAGTACGTCCACCCTCACGGATAGAGAACTTAGTACCTTTTTCAAGTGCAACTGGAGCAATTAATTCAACAGTCATGTCAACATTATCGCCAGGCATAACCATTTCAACACCAGCTGGAAGTTCAATTACACCAGT
>CALVQN010000059.1 GCA_944358135.1 uncultured Bacilli bacterium | reverse complement strand
GTAGGATATATGTACGGAACACCAGGAAGTGATACATATGAAGAAACACATGCTAATACAAATGATAGTACAATAAAGACGGTATTAGATAATTGGTATCAAGAAAATTTATTAAGTTATTCTAGCTATATAAGTACAGAAGCAGGATTCTGTGGAGATAGAGAGCCAAGTACAAGCTCATCAATCAGTAATGGTTTAGGAGGAGTTGGAATAGCAGAAACTTATTATGGAACATACATAAGAATATATGTAAATAATATGCCATTCTTTGATTGTGCAAATCAAACAGATTTGTATCTTACAAATGAAAGCAATAAGGGAAGCAAAGTGTTAGATTATCCAATAGGGCTCATCACAGCAGACGAAGTTAATTATGCTGGAGGAACATATGGAACAGATAACGCGCATTATTACTTATATACTAATCAGAATTATTGGACTATGTCTCCGCGCAATTTTAATCACAGTTCTATCGCCATAGTGTTTATTGTATTTTCGAACGGTCATTTTGGTAATAGTAATGTTGATTATTCATTTGGTGTTAGACCTGTCATAAACCTATATAAAAATGTAACAATATCAAGTGGTGATGGCACTATTGATAATCCTTATGTAGTTGGAGCTTAAGCTCCTTTTTTCTTTGTGCTAATTTATTTGTTTAGTTCATATATTTTGTTAGGTGAGTCTATGAAAAAGATCATATTTGCATTTCTATTATTCATTGTATTTCCTATTCATATTATGGCTATAAGTGCTAGTAAAGCTGTTGTTATGGATTTAAATAGTGGAAGAGTGTTATATGATTTAAATAAAGATGAACCTCAGTTAATTGCTAGTATTACCAAAATCATGACTTGTTTAGTTACGATTATGTATAGTGATTTAGATAAGACAGTGGTTGTTGATGAAAGTGTGTTAGAATCTTATGGTTCTAGTGTTTATTTGGAAGTTGGTGAAGAAATTAAGTTAATTGATTTATTATATGGTTTAATGCTTAGAAGTGGGAATGATGCAGCGATTGCTATAGCTAAGACTGTTGCAGGGACTGAAGAAGCATTTGTCTATCTTATGAATGAGTATGCTAGTACGATTGGAATGAAAAATACTAATTTTGTTAATCCTCATGGGTTAGATAGTAATGGGATCGGTAATACTTCTACTGCTTATGATATGGCACTTTTAACAAAGGTAGCTATGCAAAATGAAACATTTAGAACTATTTTTGGAACACAAGAGTATAAAGCTACTAGTAGTTTAAAAACATATAATTGGGAAGGAAAAAATAAGCTTTTTTCTATGTATCCCTATACAACTGGTGGTAAGACTGGTTATACGGATGCAGCTAGAAGGACACTTGTTACTACTGCTTCAAAGGACAATATGAATTTAGTTGTGGTTACCCTAAATGATGGGAATGATTTTCAAGATCACAAAAGTTTATATGAAACATATTTTAATCAATATCAGGGTGTACTTGCGATAAATAAAGATAATTTTGTTATTGATGATGATTATTATCAAGATGTAGAGTTTTATGTTAAAAATAATTATTATGCGATGGTTACAGAGGAAGAAAAGAATGATTTAAAGATTAATGTTATTCTTTTTAAATATCAAGACATTTATGATGGAATAAAAATAGGGGAAGCTAAAGTTATGCTTGGAGATACTTTACTTCATACCGAAAGTATTTATGCTAAAAGAGTGTTAGTAGAAGAGAAAGAGGAAAAGAAAGAAGGAATATTTGCTAAGATAATAGGGTGGTTTAAATCATGGTAAATGTGATATGGGCAGCATTAATTTTTATTGCAATTATTTATTCTTTGCTTACTGGACAAGTAGATACAATTAATAATGGGATTTTAACTCATGCAACTACGGGTGTTAATTTAATACTAGAAATGATGCCTCTAATTGTCTTATGGACAGGTATTATGAAGATAGCAGAAAAATCAGGATTATTAGAGGTATTTTCTAGAGCTTTAAATCCCATTTTAAGAAGATTATTTCCTAGTTTACCAAAAACACATAAAGCACTAGGTTATATTGCTTCTAATATAGGTGCTAATATGTTAGGACTAGGTAGTGCAGCAACGCCATTTGGGTTAAAAGCGATGGATGAACTACAAAAAGATAATCCGCATAAGGATACAGCGACGGAAGCAATGATTACGTTTTTAGTTTTAAATACAGGTGGAGTAACTTTAATTCCTACTACTGTTATTGCTCTTAGAATTATGCATGGAAGTGTAAATCCCACTGAAATTATTATTACTAGCATTTTAGCTACCGCAGTATCTAGTATTTCTGGTTTGCTACTCGATTATTTTATTAGAAGGAGGAATAGGAAATGAATTTAATTAGTAAAATAGTTATTCCTCTTTTTGTGTTATTTATTATCTTTTATGGGGTTAAGAAGCGAGTTAATGTTTATGATTCTTTTTTAGAGGGAGCTAAAGAAGGATTAGTAATGGTGTTTCATATAACTCCTACAATCATTGCTATGGTTTTTGCGGTTAATATATTTTTAGATAGTCATTTTATTGATGGGATGCTTGGATTTTTAAAACCACTTTTTGATTTTGCTAATATTCCTATAGATATTCTTCCAATGGCTATTTTAAGACCAATATCTGGGACAGCATCACTAGCTATTATGAATGATATATTTGCTAATTTTGGACCCGATAGCTTTATTGGAAGACTTGCTTCTACCCTGCAGGGTTGTACTGATACAACTATCTATGTTTTAGCTTTATATTTTGGAAGCATTAAAGTGACTAAGACAAGATATTCTTTACCCGTTGGATTATTCGCTGATTTAATGGGGATTATCGCTGCTTTTGTGATAACTTTTATTTTCTTTGGTTAGTTCGACATTCTTTTTTGTTTTGATGTGTTACAATAGTTCTGTGATGAAGATGAAAGAGAATGTTAAAATATTTTTAATTGCTTTGATTCTAGGAATGGCTATTGCTTTTTTCCTTTCTTTTAAGTTTAAAGATCAAGTAGCTTTTGCGATTAATCCAACTGTTACTTATTTTTATGTCGGTTCTTATAATAATTTGGATGCAGCATCAAAAGTGAGTCAAAATTATCCTAATAGTGTAATTTATCAAGATAAAGATATTTATAAGATTGTTATTGGTGTTTTTAGTGAGGATAATGTTGTGGATTTAATGAGTAGTTATTTTGAAGATAAAGGTATTTCTTTTAATCGGGGAAGTATGAGTGTTGATAATGCTTTTTTAGGAGAGATAAGTAATTATGAGTTACTTATTAAGTCTAGTGATCCTAGTTATTATGAAAGTATTAATGAATCTATATTAAATTTATTTCGTGAATATATGAATTAAAATTTCTAATACTAATAATGGTGGAGATTATGCTTAAGAAAAATTGGTTTTTCGTTGCCATTATCATTCTTTATTTATTGTTCTTGTGTAAAGATCATATTTTTGGTATGTTTGATCATACACAAGATTTGGGGGTTACTCTAAACCAGGAAGAAATAGAGTATTATAAGAGGGAATATGAAAACATAAGTGACTTGTTTACTATAGATACATTGGATTATCAAACTGTTTACGGTAGGGTTGTTTTACATGATATTTATGCGTTTTACGAAGAGATAACTATCGGTAAAGGAACTCGTGATGGAGTAAAGCTTCAAGATTTAGTTATCAATCAAGATGGAGTAGTTGGAGTTGTTAAAAAAGTTAATGATCGCTCTAGTGTAGTAGAGTTACTTACAAGTCCTAATATGGAATTATCTGTAAAGATTGGTTCTTCTTATGGAATTTTGTCTTGTGTAGATGATCAAGTTATCGTAAAAAATATTAAGCTTGATCAAGAAATACAAGTGGGAGATAAAGTTTATACTTCGGGACTTACTAGTATACCTGGAAGTATTTTAGTGGGTACTGTTCAAGAAATTCATACAGATAATTTAGACTTAGAATATGTTTTAGATGTTGATCTAAACGTTAATATACATGATATTACTTATGTTGCTATAGTAAGACTTGGAGATGGTGGGGTATGATTTTTCTTTTCTTTGATATACTTTTATCTTTTTTTAGTGGTATTCCTACTTTTTTTGTCTTGCTTAATTTTTTACTTTATTCTAAAGATAAACTATTTTCTTTTATTTTTATTCCTTTAATTATTGATTTGTTTCTTACAAATACTTATTTTCTAAATACGATCTTGTTTGTTGTTATTTTTGTTTTCGTTAAACATTTGAAGATTACCAAAACTAGTTTCTTTCATTATTTATTTCTCATCACTCTTATCTATTTTCTTTATGTTTTTAGTTTGGGATTAATAAAAGGATATAGTATTCTTTATTTAATTAAATTTATGATTAGTAATTATTTTATTAATTTTATCTTTTACTTTCTTTGTTATAAAATACTTAAGAAATACATAAAATTATCTAGGTGAAGCTTATGGATGAGATGGAACGTATTATTAGAAAAAATAAATTAAAAAGAGAGAGATATGTGGATTCTAGCGATGCTAAAGAAAAAAAGAGCGAACTTCCTAAAAATTTGAAATATGTTAAAGGCTTAATTTCTAGAGCATTAATCACGGTTATCTTTGTTTTAGGTAGTATTATATTTACCAATATTAGTGATAAAAATAAAGCGTTATATCAAAAATATGTTTTAGAAGATTCTTTAGAGTTTATGAAAATAAATGAGTTATATAACAGTGTCTTTGGTAAAGTAGATATAACGGATAATTCAGATAAAGATGAAGTAGTCTTTGGAAGTATTACTTATACGAATGTAGAGCCTTTTAAAAATGGAGTTAAGCTTACCGTGGGAATGAATGAAGTAGTAAATGTTATTACGAGTGGAATAGTTGTATTTATTGGGGAAAAAGATGATCTTGGAAATACAATTATTATTCAGGGAAATGATGGGGTAGATATATGGTATTCTAATATTACGGATAGTGATATTAAAGTTTATGATTATGTAGAGGTAGGAAGTATTCTTGGTACTAGTAATGGGGAAGATATCTATTTAACTATTAGTAAAGATGGCGAATTTATTAGTTATGAAGAATATCAAGCGTCTATTTAATATTCATCTATCTACTTATTTTCTTATTTTCTCTTTTTTGTTTACAGGGTTAATTAAAAATATTATTTTGATTTATTTTATTGTGATATTTCATGAACTTGGACATATTTTTATTATTAAATTACTTGGGTATAAAATCATAAGAGTTGATATTTATCCTAGTGGGGGAGTAACAAGAATCGATAAAAAGATTAATACTAAAATAAGTCATGACATATTAATTGCTTGTTTTGGGGTTATTTTTCAAGTAATTCTTTATTTTTTGTTTACTCTAATTTATTCTTTAGCTTTTATTAGGAGTAGTACTTATGAATTATTTTTAACTTATAATAGGGCTATACTCTTATTTAATTTACTTCCGATTATTCCTTTAGATGGATATCAATTATTTAGATGTATTTGGGAAATATTCTTTCCTTTTAAGAAAGCTTTTAAGATCAGTTTTGTGATCAGTGTTATCTTTATTCTTTTCTTTATTACTTTTAATCATTTATTTTCTTTAAATAACTATTTAATTGTTACTTTTTTAATTTATAAAATGGTAACAGAGTTTAAGAATTTTAAGTATCAAAATATGCGGTTTCAGTTAGAGAGATATTTGAATGATTTACCATATCAAAAAATTAGAAATGAAAAACAATTGGATTTATCTTTACTTAAGAAAGATACTTATCATTATTTTAAGAAGGATAATACTTATGTTAGTGAGAAACAAATACTTAAAAAGAAATTTTCTTTGTTTACTTTAATTTAATGTTTTATAATAAAGCTCAAGAAAGCAGGAATATGAATGAATAATAACATAAGAAAATTAATTGTTGGGAAAGCGGATTTAAGTGAATTAAATACACTAATTAAGTTAGGGATCATAGAGTTAGAAGATGCTATAAAAGAGGTTATATCTATGCAGGATCCTCAATATATATATTATTTTGCTCATTTATAGAAGGTGCACCAATAAACAAATTAGCAGAAGTAATAATAACAATGAGGGATGCCCAATATATTTATAAGTTTGCTTTTGAGATAAAAAATGCTCCAATAAGAAAATTAGCAGAAGCTGTAATGGAAACAGGAAATGCTAAATATATTTGTAATTTTGCCTGTTATATGGTGCACCAATAAAAGAATTAGCAGAAGCTATAATAGCAACTAAAAATACAGAATATATTTATCAGTTTGCCGTTAATGTTGAAAAAGCACCTATCTATGAGTTAGCAAAAGCCATAATAGCAACTAAAAATGCTGAATATATTTATTATTTTGCTTTATATGTAGAGAACGCACCAATAAAAGAGTTAGCAGAAGCAGAAATGGCAATTGGAAATGCCAAATATATTTATGAATTTGCTCGAAATGTAAATAATGCTCCAATAAGAGAACTAGCTGAAGCAGAAATGAAAACAGGGAATTTACATTATATTAGTGTTTTTGCTCGTAATGTGAAAGGGGCATCAGTCTATATTGATGAATTTAAAATGAGTGGGAAATATATAACTTCTATTTCTCCCCTTAAATTGGATATTTCTACTCTGACTGATGAAGAAATGTTAAAGTATTTAATTGTTTTATATAAACGAGATGATTTTGAGGAAATACGTAGAAATAAGGAACTATTCAGTGCATTATTTCAAGATGAAGAAGAAATAAAAAGAAAATAAGCAAATTTGAACATAAATAGTAGGAATGTGTTTGACAAATGCATATAATTTTGTTAGAATTATTCATGCGAGTAGCTTTATATTCGTAAAAAACCACTCTGAAATGGTTATAAAAGTTTAACTTACCATAAAGGTGCGTCTTATTAAGAAAAGGAGGAATGAATATGAAAGCAGTCTTTGTTACTGGTGGAAAACAATATTATGTAGCAGAAAATGATGTGATCTACGTTGAAAAGTTACCAAATGAAGCTGGAAGTGAAGTTACATTTACAGAAGTTTTAGCTGTTGATGGAAAAGTTGGTACACCATATGTTGAAGGTGCTAGTGTTGTTTGTTTAGTTGAAAAACATGGTAAACAAAAGAAGATTAAAGTCTTCAAATATAGACCTAAGAAGAAATATCGTAAAACTCAAGGTCATAGACAACCATACACTAAATTAGTTGTTAAGAAAATTAATAAGTAATTATGATTAAAGTACATATTAGTAAAAATAAAATTATTATTACTGGTCATGCTGGATTTGATTCTTATGGTAAAGACATTGTCTGTGCAGCGGCATCTAGTATTGTGATTACTAGTGTTAATGCGGGTCTTAGAATTGAAGAAGATTCTTTAGGGTTTAAAGAAGAAAAAGATAAACTTACTATAGAAGTGAAGAGTAATAATAAAAATGTTTTATTGATTGTAGAAAATATGACTCAAATGCTAGAAGAATTAGCAGAAACTTATAAAAAAAATATTAAAATAATAAAGGAGGATTAGACCATGAATTTTATGAAGTTAAATATCCAATTATTTGCTCACGTTAAAGCTCAAGGTTCTACACGTAATGGTCGTGACTCAAGAGGACGTAGATTAGGAGCTAAAGCTGCTGATGGACAAACTGTTTCAGCTGGTTCAATTCTATATCGTCAAAGAGGAACAAAGATTTATCCAGGAGTAAATGTTGGAATGGGTAAAGATCATACATTATTTGCAAAAGTAAATGGTGTTGTTCGTTTTGAAAGACTTGGTAGAGATAAAAAGAAAGTAAGCGTTTACGAAGCATAGTAAATGCTTTTTTTATAAAAAATTAAAATTTTACTAATACTATCGATTTGGTTATAGGTTACTATCAATTTCGTATACGAATACTATCAGTT
>CALVQN010000058.1 GCA_944358135.1 uncultured Bacilli bacterium | reverse complement strand
ATGGTCATGATTCTAAAGAAGTAATACAAAGAGTAAAAAAATATATAAACAAAAAAGGTGATTAAGTGAATAAGATAATTAAAAATCTATTAAATAAAATAGAAAAAGAAGGATATGAAGCCTATGTAGTAGGTGGTTATGTTCGTGATTTATTATTAGGTATATCTAGTTATGATATTGATATTTGTACCAATGCAACACCAAAAGAATTGATGAGTATATTTCCTAGTGCTTCTCCTAAAAATCTAGGTGGAATAGATTTTAAAATAAAAGAATATCACATTGAAATAACTACCTATCGTGAAGAAATAAAATATAAAAATCGTAAACCCATAGAATTTAACTACATCAACAATTTAGTTCTAGACTTAGAAAGAAGAGACTTTACAATTAATGCTCTATGTATGAACAGTAAAGGAGAAATTATTGATTTAGTAGGAGGAATAGATGATTTAAGTAATTTAAAAATAAAAATGATAGGGGATGAAGAAGTAAAAATAAAAGATGATCCCTTAAGAATACTTAGAGCTATCCGTCTAGCAACAATTTTAAACTTCAATTTAGATAAAGCACTATACAAAGAAATAAAAGACAATAAAGATTTAATTCTTCTGTTGTCTAACACAAGAATAAAAGAAGAATTAGATAAAATATTATTATCAAACAATGTAAAAAAAGGCTTAAATTTGATGAATGATTTAGGCTTATTAGCTATTCTTAAAATTAGTAATTGGGAAGAAGTAGTACCAGTAAAGAACATAGAGGGAATGTATGCCCAAATCAAAATAAACTATGATATTCCTTTTACTAAAGAAGAAAGAAATAACATAACTAGTATTAGAAGAATTATTAATACAGATGAAATTGATAAAATGACTATTTATAATTATGGTTTATATTTATCTACTGTTGCAGGAGAAATACTTGGCATAGACAAAAAAGAAATTAACAAGATAAACAAAGAATTACCCATCCATGATAAAAAAGAGATAAATATAAAAGCTAGTGATATTGTAAGTGCTTTAAATATAGATTATTCTAAAGAGATTAGTATTATTTTAAAAGATATTGAAAATTTAATAATTAATGGTAAAATAAGAAATAAAACAAGTGATATAAAAAAATATATCATAGATCATAAAAGCGAGTGGATAAAATGAACATAGATATTTTTAAATGTCAAAAATACATTACTAATAGTTTATTTATTAAAAAAGCTTTAACTCTAAATTTAACTTTAGAGGAATTTTTAATGCTAACCTATTTTGATAATGATTATAATAATTATTTAAATATTAATGAATTAAGCAATAATATTGGTTTATCTGAAGATAAAGCATATGAAATATTTACATCTCTTTTATCTAAGAAATTAATTGATATTAAGACAGAAAAAGATATTGAAGGAAGACTAATAGAAAAGGTTAGTTTAGATAATTTTTATGAAATGATTATGGAAGATAAAGAAGAGAGTCATAAAAAAGAAGTAAAGACTGATATATATACAGAATTTGAGCGTGAATTTGGTCGACCTATAAGTAGTATGGAATATGAAATTATCAATGCTTGGTTAGAACATAATTATAGTGAAGAGCTAATTGTAGGTGCCCTAAAAGAAGCGGTTTATAATGGAGTGAAAAATTTAAGATATATCGATAAAATCTTATTTGAATGGAATAAAAAAGGATTTAAAACGATGAATGATGTAAACAATCATTTAGAAAAGAAAGAAGTAAAGAAGGAGGATAGTGAGTTATTTGATTATAACTGGTTAGATGATGAAGAGTGAAGAAGTAATTAGTGTATTAGACAAGTATTATCCTGATGCAAGATGTGAGTTAAATTATACAAAAGATTATGAACTTTTAATTGCAACAGTCCTAAGTGCCCAATGTACAGATAAAAGGGTAAACCAAGTAACAGAGGTATTATTCCAAAAATATGATTTAAAAGGATTAAATGATGCAGATATCAAGGATATAGAAAGTATTATTAGACCATGTGGTTCACACACTAAAAAAGCTAAATATATTAAGACCATAGCGGAAAAATTAATTGAAGATTATCATGGTATTGTTCCTAATAATAGAGAATATTTAGAGAGCTTGCCAGGAGTAGGGAGAAAGACTTGTAATGTTGTTCTATCTAATATTTATGATGTTCCAGCCATTGCCGTTGATACCCATGTAGCAAGAGTCTCCACTAGACTAGGATTTGCCAAAGAGGGGGATGATGTATCCATAATTGAACAAAAATTAATGAAGAAATTTCCTAAAGATAAATGGAGCAGATTACACCATCAATTAGTTTTATTTGGTAGGTATAATTGTACAGCTAGAAATCCTAAATGCCAAGATTGTTTATTTAAAACTAATTGTAAATATTATAAAAAAATTACTCACTAACGAGTAATTTTTATTGTGATCTAATATCTTGGGTTTCTAGCAAATCTTCAAATTCTGAAGCAGTATGTATACCATGAGTAGTAGCAAGTTCGCCATCTTTAAAATAAAGAATAATCGGTACTTCTGAAATAATATTTGCTTCAATTCCTAATTCCTCAGCAATATCATTTTTATAATCTTTATTTGTATCTTTATAATCAGTAACATTTAAGAAATAAAAATTATTTTGTAAATGATACTCATCAATTAAAGGCTTTAATTCAGTTTCTAAATTATATACATCTTTATCATTAGTATAACTAATATATAAAAAGTAATAACTAGGAGTTTCTGATAAAACAGAACTTATTTCCTCAATATCAGTTAATTCTAAACTAATTGTATTTGTACTAATTAAATAGCTATTATAATATTTTTCTTGTTCTTTAACTGTCGTCCATTTATGAAAATATAGGGCAAGAAAAATTATGGCTAAGATAATACAAAGTCCTATAAAATATTTTTTAGCAGTCTCTTTTCTATATTTTACCTTACTAGTCGCCATAACATCCCTCCATTAATATTTTAACATACAAGAGTCTTATTTGTAAATTACTTTTCTTCGGAATTGTCTTCCAACTTTACTAATACTTCTCTAGGTTTAGAACCATTAGGAGGACCTACAATTCCTCGTTCTTCTAATAAATCTACTACCCGAGCGGCACGGTTATACCCAAGTCTAAATCTTCTTTGAAGTAAACTTGTACTAACTTTACCAGTTTCTATAGCAAACTTGACAATTTCATCATATAAAGGATCATCATATTCCTCAGTTTCATTAGGAAGTCCATGAATACCACTTCCTGTAGCATCTAAATTTTGCATTTCCTCACTATAATGAGCAACTTGTTCTTTACATACATAATCAATAATTCTCTTAATTTCATCATCAGTAATGAAGCAACCTTGAATACGAATAGGAACATTTTCACCCATTGGTAAATAAAGCATATCCCCTTTACCAAGTAGCTTTTCAGCACCACTCATATCAAGTATAGTTCTTGAATCGATATTTGATGCAACCGCAAAAGCGATACGAGAAGGAATATTTGCTTTAACAACACCAGTAATAACATCAGTTGAAGGTCTTTGAGTTGCAACAATTAAGTGTATTCCTGCTGCTCTAGCCATTTGGGTAATTCTCATAATTGAATCTTCAACTTCTTTAGAAGCAACAAGCATTAAATCTGCAAGTTCATCGATAATTGCTACAATATAAGGCATTTTAGCAACATTAGTATTATTCTTTTGATTTTCCTTCATAATCCATTCATTATATCCAGCAATATTTTTAACATTAGCATCACTAAACATATCATAACGTTTATCCATTTCTGCTACTAATTTTTGAAGAGCAATACTAGCTTTTTTAGGATCGCTAACAACTGGACATAAAAGATGAGGGACACCATTATAATTAGATAACTCAACTTTCTTAGGGTCAACTAACATAAGCTTTACTTCATCTGGTTTATAGCGCATCAGAATTGAACAAATCATTGTATTTGTACAAACAGATTTACCAGAACCAGTAGAACCAGCGATTAAAAGGTGAGGCATTTTAGATAAATCAGCAAGTTGTGGTCTACCCATAATATCTTTACCTAAAGCAACAACAATTTTAGCATCACTCATCGCTTTTGATTCATGAGCAAGAACTTCTTTAAACTTAACAGCACTAATGCTTGGGTTAGGAATTTCTATACCAATAGTACTTTTACCTGGAATAGGCGCTTGTATTCTAACATCTTTAGCAGCTAGAGCTAAAGCTATTTCTTTATTAATTCCACTAATTCGACTAACTTTAGTACCACTAGGTACTTTTACTTCAAACTGTGTAACTGCAGGACCAATATGAATCTCAACAACTTGACCATTAATTTGAAAATCTTTTAATACTCTTTCTAAATTTTCTTTATTACTACGAATATAATTGTTAGATGCAGCATTTTTCTTAGGTGGTACAACATCATCTAAAAGCGATAGAGGAGGTAAAGTATAATTACTGTTTGCCTCATATATTGTACTTTTATTAGTTTCCAAGTTTTCTTTCAAAGGTTCTTTAGTAGTTTTTAACTCTTCCATACTAGTAATAACAATTTTATCCTTTTTCTTTTCTTCAAACTCCTGATCTTCTTCATATTGATATTCTTCTTCTTTTACTGGCTTTTCTTTAGGAGTAGTATTTTTTAAACTAGAGAAGAAAGCTTTAATCTTACTAACAATATCAGCTAGAGTAATATTAAAGAATAAAATAATACCAAATATAGTCAAAATTACACAAACGATTTTTGTACCTGTAAGTCCAAATAAACTAGAAAGCCCAATAGAAAATATTGCTCCAAGTATTCCTCCACCAATTTCAATAGAAGTATCTCCACTAGTAAATAAAGCAGTATTAGATCCTATGGTAGAAATACGTTCCATATATTGATCTATTGTAGATTGGAATATATCTCCAGCTCCATCACATTGTTCAATAAACCCAAAATGACTAGCTACTAATAAAATAATAACAATGATATATAATCCAACTAATCTTTGGCTTAAAAATTTAGGTAAACATCTTTTAATTAACATATAAATACCTAAACCTAAAAGGAAAATTAAAAGGAATATCCAAGCCCAACCTCCAACTAAGAACATTGCAAACTTCTTAATAATAGAACCAACTGGACCAAACCCAAACCCTATAATACCGATTAATATTAAGATTAAACCTGTAAGTTCAGCACTAAATCCTACTTTTTCTGTATCATCTTTTTTTGTTTTCTTTTTCTTTGCCATCTTACTTCACCATAATAATTATAACGTAAAGAAGAGGGGAATGCAAATAAATATTCGTATAATCTTCATAAATAAAAAATAAAATGTAAAGAATCTATTGAGTAAGTATAAAAATTAGAATATAATGAATAATGAGGTGGAATATGATAAATGTAGAAGAAAACAAAACAACTTATATGGTAAATGATGTAGTAATGGGAGAAGTAGACTATCCTTATATTAATAAAGATACAGTAAATATTACGCATACGTTTGTGGATAATTCATTAAGAGGGCAAGGCATAGCAGACAAATTAATGACAGAAGTATTTAAATATTTAAGTGAGAATAACTTAAAAGTAGTCTGTACATGTTCTTATGCAGTATCATGGCTAGAAAAACACCCAGAATATCAAAACCTTAAAGTTGATTAATAGACGGGGTTATGTTATAATTCATACAAAAGCGGTGAATCCAGCCATATAAATTGGAACTTAAAAAAGTAGGATAGAGACTAACTCTATTCTTTTCTTTTTTGTGTTTTTATTATATAATTAAATTACAGGAGGATATTATGGGATTATTTGATAAATTTAAAAAAGTATTTGCTAAAAAAGAAGAGCATAAAGAAGATGTAGAAGTATATGAAAAAGGACTTGAAAAAACAAGAAAAGAGTTTGTAAATGAATTAAGTGTTTTAGGACATAAATATACTAAAGTTAGTGATGAATATTTTGATGAATTAGAAAGTATTTTAATTATGGCTGATATTGGTGTTAATACGGTTATGGAATTTTTAGATAGATTAAAGGCCAGAGTTAAAAAAGAAAATATTACCGACACTAAATATTTACAAGAAGTAATTGTGGATGAGTTATTTATTATTTATGTTAGTGGCGAATCTCTAAGTGATAAGATTAATATGAATCCAAATGGACCTACGGTAATATTAATGGTAGGAGTAAATGGTGTTGGAAAAACGACAACCATAGCTAAACTAGCTTATAAATACAAGAATGAAGGAAAGAGTATCATGATGATCGCAGGGGATACTTTTAGAGCAGGAGCAGTACCTCAATTAAAAGAATGGGCAGAAAAAACAGGTTCATTATTTTATGGTAAAGAAAATACTGATCCAGCAGGAGTAATTTATGATGGCTTGGTAAAAGCTAAAGAAGAGAATGTAGACATAGTACTTGTTGATACAGCAGGTCGTCTTCAGAATAAAGTAAACTTAATGAAAGAGTTAGAAAAAATAAATAAAGTAATTGGAACACATATAGAAGGTGCTCCTCAAGAAACATTATTAGTAATTGATGCATCAACTGGACAAAACGGAATTCTTCAAGCTGAAGCTTTTAAAGAGATTACGAATATCACTGGTATTGTCTTAACTAAACTTGATGGAACAGCTAAAGGCGGAATAGTTCTAGCAATTAAAGAAAGCGTAAATATACCAGTTAAGTTTATAGGCTTAGGAGAAAAAATGGAAGATTTAAAACCATTCGATATTGAAAATTATATTTATGGATTATTTAAGGATATGATAGATGATGGAAAGTAGAGAATATTTCAATTCTTTATATGATATTTATAAAGAATTATTAACAGAAAAAGAACAAATTGCTTTTGAAGAACACTATGTTGAAGATTTATCCATGCAAGAAATAGCAGATAATCTTAATGTGTCTAAAAGTAATATAGGTATGATTGTAAAAAGGACAGAACAAAAGTTAGAAGAATATGAAAGAAAATTGCATATATTAGAAAAAAACACCAAAATAAAAGAAGCATTAATAAACAAAGACTATGCTTCAATTGAAAAAATAATGGATATTTAAACAGAAAACTATTTGCATTTATCTCAAAAATAAGTTATACTTAATTTGTAGAGCATTAGGAAACGATATGCCTACTTTTGGGTGTAGACATTGACATCTACGTTGTTTATGACAATGATGATAGTCGATGTCTTATTATTTGGCCTAAAAAGACCTATAATAGAATCTAAAATTACTTTTAATTCCATTAGCATTACTCCTTCCTACAAGAACCAAACCCCCTAAAAAGAAGGTAAGCATATAGCAGGAAAAGAAGAACACTAATAGACATAGTCCCAATGCGCTAGAAGAATAGTAACATAGTCACTTTATGAAAACAAGCCCTATAAATTCGACAATGTCGAAAGTATAAATAATCCCAAGTACTTTACTTTAAATACTTGGGATTATCTGTCTTTCCTAAAAGGTAATCAGCAGAAACATTAAATTTCTTGCAAAAAATATATAAAAAAGAAGTGGGGATAGTAGTTTTTCCTAATTCATATCTACACCAAACTGAGTGGTCAATATTTAGTAATACACCTATATCAATTTGAGTATATTTATTTTCTTTTCTAACTTTTTTAAGTCTTGTTCGTAATATTTCTTTATTAAAAGAAGAAAGAGAAATATCATAATTTTTATTTTTATTAAATTCAAAAATATAATCAATAGAAACATCAAAATAATCACAAAATTTAATTAAATTAGACAAAGTAATAGTATCATGTCCTTCTTCATTCATAGCATAAGTTCCAAGAGAAATATCCAGTATTTTAGCAATATCTTTTTGTAATAGATTATTTTCCTCTCTAATTTCCAATAATTTTTCAAACTTCATATATTAATCACCGAACTTATTCTAACAAGAATAATAAATAAAAAATCTTTATATAGGGAAATAACACATTTTTCTTGACTTTGTATCTAGCTGATATTATAATTTAACTATAAGCCAGGAAACTCATCAGTAGTATAATACCTTCTTTTTGTGTATTATAAAATGAAGTAGAGCTTCCTATATAGGAGGAATAAAATGTCGAGTTTAGTAGAAAAGTTTAAGAATAAGAAAGTGTTTATTCTATATCTAGT
>CALVQN010000057.1 GCA_944358135.1 uncultured Bacilli bacterium | reverse complement strand
TACTTAGAAGTAGAAATTAATGAAAATAAAATGAAAGTAAATGAAAACCATTTAAATTTATAGATAACCAAAATGAACGGTTATTTTTCTTTTTTTACAAAGAAAAGTATGTTAGAATAATGTTAAGAGGTAAATTATGATAAAAGTGATGAAAACAGATAGTGATTACTGTGAGATAATAATAAAAAAAGAGAAAAAGTATATAAAAAAATATAATCGTAATCAAAACGAATTAAGAGAATATTATCGCTCTACCCCAGAAGTAGAGATATTAACTCTTTTAAATCAAAATAATATAATCACTCCCAAAATAATAAAACAGACAAAAAAGTATTTTTTAGAAGAGTATATCGAAGGAGATTTATTAAAAGACTTATATCCAGACCACAAAAAGATAGATCAAAAAATAATAGATGAAATAATAAAAGAAATCTATTTATTAATGAATATTGATGCTAATTCACTATTAAAATATACAAGTTGGCATGATAATCAAACATTTTATTTATTTCAAACTCAAAATACTTTAAATGTTATAAAACAATATTATGATAATTTAAAAGAATTATATACAAAACTTGATTTATCAGAAAAGATAATAGAAAAAATAATACCTCTTGCTCTTCATTTAGACAACAATAGGCCTTTATCATTAATTCATGGTGATCGTCATAAGAAAAATGCTTTTCTAGCAAAAGATAAAAAACTAATCTTTATTGATTGGGAATTAGGATGTGTAGGGGATATAGCCTATGAATTAGCT
Source organism: uncultured Bacilli bacterium (assembly GCA_944358135.1). Taxonomy (GTDB): domain Bacteria; phylum Bacillota_I; class Bacilli_A; order RF39; family UBA660; genus Caccenecus. The sequence goes on along the minus strand of CALVQN010000057.1, from coordinate 7,633 downwards.
TTTCATCTTCACCAAATGGCATACACTAAAGAAGATGAAAAATATTTCTTTAAAAAATTAAAAGAAGTTTATCAAAGCGATTATATTCCATTGAAAAAAGATGTCGAAATATACCGACTTTTTGTGTTAGCAAGATCTACACTCTACCATGTTTATTGGACAGACTTAATTTACGAAACAGGAAGTGAAGAAGAAAAGAAAAAACAGTTAGGTCATTTTATGAGAAGATATAACCGTCTAAATATGAATCCAGAATTTAATTTAAAACCAAAGACAGAAGAAGAATTAGACCAAATTTTTCAAAGTTTTAGGAAGGAAAGGAAAAATGAAGTTATTAGCTAGTGATTATGATCAAACTTTTTATATTAGTGATTCTGATATACAAAAGAATATAAAAGAAGTAAATAAGTTTAGGAAAGAAAAAAATATTTTTGTTTTAGCAACGGGTAGAAGTTATGAGGATTTAATGAAAAAGATAGAAAAGTATCACTTTACTTATGATTATTTAGCTATTAATCATGGAGCGACAATTCTTGATCAAGAAAACAGGATTCTTTTAAACAAAAGCATACCAAATCATATAATTCCAAAGATTAAGAAATATTTAGACTTAGAGAAAAGTATTTCTTACTTTTGTTGCGCTACTTTAGAAAGCAGGGTAGATTTTATGCATGAAAATCTAACCAAAATCGCAGTAACTTACAAGACCAAAGAAGAAGCATTAAAAAAAGCAGAAGAAATCAAAAGTTTATTTAATAATTTTGTGCATGCATATTATGTAAATAAAAATTCTGTCGAAATAACATCTAAATTAGTGAGTAAAGAAGAGGCGATTAGTTATATTGCTAAAATAAATAAGATTAAAAATAAGAATATATATACTATAGGTGATGGCTATAGTGATATAGAAATGATTAAAAAATTTAATGGCTATGGAATGAATTGTTCAGTTGAAGAAATATACAAGAAGGCAAAAGGAATATATCCTAGTGTATCCAAACTAATCCAAGATATACGAGAGAGTAAAATAAGATGAACAAAAAGATTTTTGCTTTTGCCTCATCCGTAGCCAATACTTTCTGTGATTTTACTCTAGATCTTGCCATAAACAAATATAGTGTATATAAAATATTATTTTATACTAGTTTAATATCTTTTTTATTTCAAGTAATTTACGGTTTACAAGTAGGAATTGAATTTAATTTATCCTCTATTCCCATCATCTTATTTTATGGTATAGCCATGTTATTAGGCTACTTATGTTATGTAAAATCATTAAAATGCTTACCTATAGGATTTGCAGGATTATTAGAAAATTTAGATTTATTTTTAGTCTTAATTATTGATATTATTCTAGGATATATTACCATAAATTTAAGATTTATTATCTTATTTCTTCTTTTTATAATATCAATTCTATGGTTTGGATTAGAAACTAATAAATTGAAAGATGAAATTAAAATAAAAAAGATTAAATGGATAGGAATTACTTTTATTCTTTTATCTATTCTATTTTATACATCAGAACCATACTTAATTAAAATAGCAAGTTCTACAGGAGCAAATGAAGTAGCGATTAATTTTGGATATAGTTTATTTGCCATTCCCTTCTTTTTTGTGAGATCAAAAGGCAAAGAAAGCAAAGAGGGAAAAATAGATAAAAAAGGAATAGTTCTTATTCTTTTAATTGGCTTATTTGAAGCGATATATTATATATGTGGAACAATTGGTTTTATTTATGAATCACCAATTATAGTAAATATTATTGCTGAGTTAAGAGTATTTATGTTAATTCTATTATCAGCTATTTTTAAAACAGATAAATTGAATATAAGAAAAGTACTTGCTATGATATTGGGCATAACTTCTGTCATATTACTAGCAATGTAAACTATAGTTGCGTAACTTTCCAACTCTAGTTGGTAGAGTGCAACCGATTAATTTGATAAAATTGTCATCGAGGTGAGAAAAATATAGGAGAAAAAATTTATAATTTAAGAAAGAAGAAAAATTTAAGTCAAGAAGACTTAGCAAGTGTACTTAATGTATCACGCCAAACAATTAGTAAATGGGAAACAGGGGAGTCTAATCCTGATATAGACAAAATTGTTCCTTTATGCAACTTTTTTGAAATATCAACAGACGAATTTTTAAAAGGAAAAGATATTGTTTATGAAAGAAAGCTAAATAAAAAAAAGACAAAAAACAAAGCATTAACATTTTCTTTATGTTTAGTTATTTTTGCTGTCATGATCATATTAACCATTCTATTAGAAGAAATAGAAGTAAGCGACGGAGTAATTGGTTCTATTATTATGTTTGGCATTACATTAATTGGAGTATTATTAATTTATTATTTTGTATCTACCCCAAAAGAAAAAAAGAAAGATAAAAAAGGAAGTATTATTAATAAAATTATCTTTCTGCTTACCTTAATTATTTATTTTTAGTAAGTTTTATATGGAATGCTTGGAGCTATTCATGGATAATTTTTATTATTGGCTTACTTAGCATGGAAATAGTAAAATTAATAAGAAGTTTAGGAGGAAAAGAAAATGAAGAAAAATAAAAAAGTAATAATTAGTATAATTGTTCTTTTAGTAATTATTGCAGGTTTAGCAGGTTTTATGATTTATGGAATTGCTAAAGGAGAGAAGTTTGTATTTTCAGGCAAAACTGAGGTATTATATGAATCTATATTTAATGACGTTAATAAAATAGATGTGAATATCACTAATTATGATGTTGAAATTAAAGAACATGATAAAAATGAAATAGCAATAGAAATAACAGGTAATGAAAAAAATAAAGATAAAATTAAAGTAGAGGCAAATGGTAATGACCTTACAATTAAACAAGATGGTTCAATAATTTGTATTGGCTTGTGTTTATATGAAGAAACAATTACTATATATGTTCCCGAAAATTATGAATTAGAATATAATCATGAATCAAGTTCTGGTTCAATAGTATCAGATATTCTAATTCAAAAAGGAAATATTAAAACAACAAGTGGTGATATTAAACTTACTACATTACTTAATGGAAGTATAGCTTCAACAAGTGGAAATATCGAATTAAATGAAGGAAGTTCTCTAGAAGTATCTTCTACGAGTGGTGATATTGATATAGAAAAAGTAAATGATTTAACAGGAAGTGCAACTAGTGGTAATCTAACAATTAATAATTTAACCAATAAAATAAACTTTAGCCTAACAAGTGGAGATATCAAAATAAATAAATTTAGCATTAACGAAGACTCAAGCCTTACAGCAAGAAGCGGAAATACAAAAATAGGATTAGAAAAAGAAGTATTTATTGATGCCAAAACCAATAACGGAGATATTGACATCAATAATTCAAATGCCACTCCAACTTTAACTCTTACAACGACAAGTGGAGATATTACAGCAAAATAACAAAATTGTAATATAAGAGATAAACAGAAGAATTGAAGAATAACCGAAATTATGATAAAATAATTCTGTGATTGGGGTAGTAGTATGTTTAGCAGAAATAGTTTAAAAAGGCGAGGGAAAAAGGCCTTTTACAGAAACTGGAAATCATGTATTATAATTTGCTTTATTTATACGATTTTAGTTGGAGGAACTGTTATTAGTATAAATAAAACCTTTGACTTTGATTATCGCGATAATATAAAAAACATCAATATAAATAATATTGATGCAGATACTAATTCAGATATAGTAAATGAATTTTTGAATGGCCTAAATGTTGAAGAAGAAAGAAGCCCAGAGTTTTTTAGTGATACATCAAGAGGTGTATTAGGTTCAATAGTAAATAATGTTTCAAAATCGGGAAGCTTTTTATTCGGAATATTAAATGCTGTCAATCAAGCTTTATTTAAAGATCGTATATGGGCAAGTGTAATTATCATTATAGGTGCAGCTTTATCTTTATTTTATTGGATATTTGTGAGTAAAGTAATAGAAGTTGGTAATGATAGATTCTTTTTAGAAAATAGACGATTTACCAAAACAAAAGCGAGTAAATTATTATTGCCATATCGCTTAGGAAAAACTACTCATACTGCCTACACTATGTTTTTAAAAAATTTATATACTATCCTTTGGGCCTTTACCATTGTTGGTGGATTTATAAAATATTATTCATATTATCTAGTTCCTTATATTTTAGCAGAAAATCCCAATATGAAGACAAAAGATGTTTTAAAACTATCAAGAGACATGATGAATGGATATAAGTGGGAAATGTTTAAATTAGATCTGTCCTTTATAGGTTATTATTTGTTAGGTCTTTTAACGTTAAATATCTCCAATATAGTTTTTACAACTCCTTATATGAATGCTACTAAAGCAGAAGCTTATATGTTGATAAGAGATATGTCAAAAACAAAAGGAATAGAAAATAGTGAATTATTAAAAGACAATAACTTAGAAGGAGAAGTGGTTTTAGAAGAATATCCAATTTATGAGTATATGCTCAAAGAATCCAAAAGTGGCCATTTACTTAAATTTAACTACAGTCGTAAATATTCTATAATAGATATAATCTTAATATTCTTTATTATTGCTATATTTGGCTATATATTTGAAGTATTATTACACTTATTCCAATATGGTGAAATAGTAAAAAGAGGAACATTACAAGGGCCATGGTTACCTATTTGGGGAGCTGGTGGAGTAGCCATGCTAGTACTTTTAAAACCCGTAAGAAAAAATCCTTTTGCGTATTTTGTTCTAGCGATGTTAGTAAGTGGTATTATTGAGTATGGAACAAGTGTGTATTTAGAATTAGTTCATCATATGTCATGGTGGGATTATCATGGATATTTCTTAAATATAAATGGAAGAGTATGTTTGGAAGGGTTATTATTATTTGCAATAGGAGGAGTTTTAGTAACTTACATAATAGCACCTAATATAGCAAATATCTTAGATAAGGTAAGTAAAAAATTAAAAATAATTTTATGTATTATATTAGTAAGTTTATTTGTTTTTGACTTTTATTATTCTTCTAAATATCCTAATACAGGAGAAGGAGTAACAACTGAAATAAAAGAAAGTAAAATAGAAGAATATATAAAAAATAAAAGTTAAAACATATACCTTGTTAATTGATAAAAAATGTAAGTATTATCTTTTTCTTATGGTCACCTCTAATAATAGAAATTTGATACAGAAAAGTACTTGTATTTATCTAAAAAATAGGTTATACTTAAATCAGTAGAGCACTAGGAAACGACATGCCTACTTACGTTTGAAATAGACATGAACTACTAAGTTGTTTTTAACAATGATGATAGTTGATGTCTTATTATTTGGCCTAAAAAGACCCATAATAGAATCTAAAATTGCTCTTAGTTTCATTAATGCACCCCTTCCTACGTTAACCAAACCCCCCAAAAAAAGAAGGTAAGTCGGAAAAGAAGAACACTAATAGACATCCGTCCTAATGCTCAAGAAGAATATTAACATAGCACTATTTTAAAAACAAGCCCTATAAATTCGACAATGTCGAAAGTATAAAAATAATCCCAAGTTATTTTATTATTTTAAATACTTGGGATTGTCTGTTTTACCTAAAAGATAATCAGCAGAGATATTATATTTTTTACAGATTGTATAGAGAAAAGGGGTTGGAATATAATTTTTTCCTCTTTCATAATCTGCAATAGTTGATTGAGAAGTTTTGAGCAAATCAGCCAATTTTTCTTGAGTAAGACTATTTTCTTTTCTCATATCTTTTAATTTATTTCCCATATTATTTTTATCAATTTCTTCTTTTGCTCCTTTATAATTTTTATCATTAGTAAAATTAAAAATATAATCCAAAGATACATTAAAATAATTGCAAAGAGTATTTAAATGTTTAATGGGTATAATCTGATATTCCTTTTCATACCTACCATAAACACTTCTATCTGTGTCAATTACTTTAGCCAGTTCTTTTTGTTTTAAATTTTTTTCTTCTCTTAATTCATTTAATCTTTCTTTATATAGCATACTATTCACCTAATGTCATTTTCTCATGTTTAATTCTTAAAAAGAAAAAAAGGACAAAAATACGATATTTTTCTTGACTTTTAATCTAGCTGATAATATAATTTATATATAAGCTAGGAGACTATATCATAGCTTATATCATTACAAAATTAAATGAAGTAAAACTTCACAGAAGGGATTAAGAGTTATGGAATTTGTGGTATTAAAAAAAAGTCGTATAAAAAGAAATATTATTATAGGAATAGTAGCAGTATTTTTTATAAGTGCAATTATATTAAACTTTACTAGTGCAAAATATAGAGTAAGTGATAGTGTACCAATAATAAATAGTAAGATAAACTATAAAGTACCTGATTTAAATATGGTATCTGTATACATAGCAAATGAAGAAGGAACATATGAAGAAGCAGATATAATTCCAACAAGTGGATACACATTAAATACAGAGCAAAGTTATTGTGGCAGATCTAATAATGGAGAAATAATTAAAGATGAAACAGTAAGTATAGTATATGAAAATGGTTCAGTAAGTGTAAATAATATCACTAAAAAGGGAACAAAATGTTATTTGTATTTCGATGAGCAAGTAATTACAGCTGGAGAACAAATATTAACTAATTATCCAACAATATTAACAAGAAATAAGTTTAATACAACTATAACTAATACCACAACAGGAACTATTTATTATGCAGATACAAGTAAAGGAAGAACACATTATTTTGCAGGGAATCCAACGGATAACTGGGTTAATTTTGGGGGATACTATTGGCGAATTATCAGAGTAAATGAAGATGGAAGTATAAGATTAATCTATAATGGAACTACTACTTCAATAACAGGAGAAAGTACCCAAATTGGGACGAGTGCATTTAACTACACATATGGAGATAATACCTATGTAGGATATATGACAGGACTAGCTAATCAATGCACATCGGGGAGTTGTAGCGGATCAACAAAAACAAGTTCATATAGTCAAGCAGTAAGCAATAGTTATGATAGTACCATAAAAGAAATATTAGATACATGGTATCAGAATAATTTGCAAAGTTATGCAAATCAAATAAGTACAGAAGCAGGATTCTGTGGAGATAGAACATATGTAAGTGGAAATGCCTATGGAACAAGCACAACATACTATGGAGCACGTCGTAGATTAAATACAAATAAAACGCCAAGTTTTGACTGCACAAATACAGCTGATTTATTTACAGTAGCAAGTAGTAGCCAAGGAAACAATGCATTAGATTATCCAATTGGACTTATAAGTGCAGATGAAGTAGCCTTTGCAGGAAGTGAAGCTATGGATGATAGTAGTATAACTGTAGGTGGTTCTGGAAATGACAAATATTATCTTTATACTGGTCAAAAATATTGGACAATGTCTCCATCTTTAATTAATGGAGAAACTACATATAATTTTTCAGTTGACAAAAATGGATTACTCAATGGTCGAAGATCGAGCAGCTCTTTAGAATATAGTCAGGTAAACATGACACTTGGTGTAAGACCTGTCATAAATCTCTCATCTGATGTAACAATAACAGGTTCAGGAACAAGTACTGCCCCATACATAGTAAGCTAGCAATTGCTAGTCTTTTTCTATGTAAAGATAAAATAAAGGACTAGAAGTTTAATTAAAT
>CALVQN010000056.1 GCA_944358135.1 uncultured Bacilli bacterium | reverse complement strand
TATCAACCTGAGATTTTTATATTTAAAGAGCATAACTAGGAACAGAATCAGCAACATCAACTAATTTATACATACGATTTTTATAATCAAAGAAAAAAGTATAATAAGTTTGATTATCAGCTTTTACAAATACTCGAAAACTATCAGCTTCATTGCCCACAGCTTTTAAATATTCATAAGAAGAAATATCAGAGAAATGTTCACTAAAAAACATCGAAATAGTATCTCTAGTAATTACTTCAACCCTATTATTGAGTAGCCTATAGCAAACAGTACTGTAAATAAACAATATACCAACAATAATAAATAGTATAAATAAACTTTTCGCTTTCATATTATCACCATATTATATAGTTTACCACAAATTTACAAGAATATAAATATATGTAATATTTAGTACTTGACAATACATAGTAGTAGTTATAAAATAGAAGCGAAAGAGGTGATAACATTAACACACAATTTAAAAAGGGCGTATTAGAACTTTTAATATTAGTTATGGTTGAAGAAAAGGATATGTACGGATATGAACTAGTAGAAAAAGTAAGTAAAGTAGTTGATGTAAGCGAAGGGACCATCTATCCTATTTTAAAAAGATTAACTAATGAAGGTTACTTTGAAAATTATACTAAAGAATCGACAGAAGGGCCAATAAGAAAGTATTATCATATTACCTCTAGTGGCATTGAAATCATGAATAAAGAATTAAAGGAGTGGCAAAAATTTTCTAAAAGTGTCAATGATTTTATTGAAAGGAGTATAAACAAATGAAAAAGCAAGAATTTTTAAACAAGCTACGAAAGAAACTAAATGTATTAGAAGATAAAGAAATAGAAGATATTATAAGTGAATATGCTGGATATATAGAGGAAAAAGTGAATCGAGGTTTGACTGAAGAAGAAGCAGTAAAAGAACTTGGCGATATAAATGAAATAGCAAATGATCTACTTCAAGCGTATAAAGTTAAGCCAAAAGAAAGTAACTATTTAAATAGATTTATTAACAAAGTATCTCAAATGTTTGATTATTTCTTAAATGAATTAAGTAATAAAAGCGGAAAGGATATTTTAAAACTAATAGTTGAAATATGTTTAATTATTTTTCTAATTATGATTTTTAGAATACCATTTTTATTAGTTAAAGATTTAGGATGGAATATTTTTGAAGGTCTAGCCTCTCCAATATCAAATATATTTTATGGAATATGGTCATTTATTGTAGAAGCATCTTATTTTGTTTTAGCGATTATTTTATTTATTAAAATAATAGAAAAAAGATACTTCCAAGGATTCTCTGAAAAGATAGTAAATGAGATAGAAGATGAACAACCAAAAAAGAAAAAAGTAAAAACAAATAAAAAAGAAGAAACAAAAGAAGAACCAGTAATGGTAAAAGAAGTTCCTCAAAAAAGAACGAGTATTATCGATATGATAACAAATATATGTATTTTGTTTTTAAAATTTATAGTTATCATGTGTCTATTTGGTGTAATTTGCTACTTAATTGGAATGACTTTTGCTTTAGGTATAGGAATATATTTACTAATTAAAGGAGTTACTTATTTCGGTTTACTAATTCTTTTAATTGCTTTGTTTCAATCTGGAATTCTTTTATTAGAATTAGGAATAAACTTTGTATTAAACAAAAGAATGAAAAGAGGACATATCTTAGCAGAAATAATTACCATAGTGATATTAACTGGAGTAGGTTTATCATTAGGTACAATTGAAATTGCCAACACAGAAATTATTTATGATAGTAGTTATACAGAAACTAAAAAGGTAACCAAAGAAATTGAAGTAAGTGAAAATTTAGCTTTATATGGAGATTATGACATAATTATAGATAATACTTTAGAGAATAAAATTATCATCGAATACATTTATCCAGATATTAATAATATAGAAGTATCAATATCTTTAAATTACTATGATAATGGCTATTATTTAGATGAAAGAATAAATAATCTTTCTTGGAATAAAGAAATGCTTAATCAATTAATAGAAGATTTAAAAGATAAAAAAATATATGTAAACAACTTTGATATCAAAAAAAATGTATACATGTCTGAAGAAACAAAAGAATTACTATTTAAAAATAAAGAAATAAATAATAATGATAATGATACTATTTATGAATTCACCCAAACATATAATGTAAGAAACATTGAAGAGAGTAATAATGATGCTTATCTTTATCTAACATTAAGACAATTTGAGGCAGAAGAAGTAACATCAGTTAGAGTATCAAGAAGTCTAGCCAAAAATATAGAAATAGGAAATAACTATGAATTTACTTTTAGATACAATTACTCTAATACTAATTTAAAAGAAGGAAGTATTGCAGAAATATTTGAAAAATGTAATTTAGTAAGCATTAATTATACAGATAAGATAGGAGTAGAGCAAGTTCAAGAATCTGGTATGCCCCAATTTTAATGTAAAGAACTAAGATTTTTATAGCTTTTTCTTCAGAAATTTGTTAATCTTATAGTGGAGGTAAAAAATGAAAAGAAAATTTTTATTATGTAAACGTTGTGGAAACTTAATCGAAATGATTAATGATTCAGGTGTTACACCAATATGTTGTGGAGTGGATATGGAAGTATTAAACGCTAACAGCACAGAAGCTGCAACCGAAAAACATATACCAGTTATAGAAATTGAAAGTAATATTGTTCATATTACAGTAGGAGAAGTATTACATCCAATGGAAGAAGCTCACTATATTGAATGGATTTATTTAGAAACTAATAAAGGTGTTAAAAGAGCTGATTTAAATCCAGGAAATAATCCTGAAGCATATTTTGCTTTAACTGAAGGCGAAGAAATAGTTCGTGCCTTTGCTTACTGTAACTTACATGGTTTATGGGTAAAAGAAATGAAGTAAATCACATCTGATTTGCTTTTTATTTTACCTAAAAAATGATATAATAAATATGATAGGGTGATCAAAATGACTTATTATGAAATGCAGCCATTACATCCAATTATGGAAAGTATTAAAAAGATAAATTCCCAAAGTGTATTATTAGCATCAATGAATGAAGTGATAAAAAGTGATGAATCTCATCCTTTATTAGGAACTTATGCCTTAGCAACTTGTTTTTGCCTAATCATTTATGATGAAAAAGACACATATTTAATACATACAATAAATGATTATGAAGTAAAGGTGAATAGCATAATAGAAAGTTTAGGAAAAAACAAAAAATGTATATTAATTCCAGGACTATATACAGAAATGACAAAGATAGCAGAAGTCTCCTTATTTTTAAAAAGAATAGAACCACATATGGAAATACAAGTATTAAATTTAAGTGAATTTATAAATGATGATTATGAAAGCATAGAATTTCTATATGATACTCAAAATAAAGAATTTATTAAACCAAATTTTAATGAATTATTAGGAAAGGGAAGATAAAAATGGAAGAAATAAGTATGTTAGAAAGATATGGCGAAAACTTAACTGAAAAAGAATATATTACTGATCCTGCTATAGGTAGAGACAGTGAAATTAAACAAGTAATATTAACTTTACTTACCCCTGAAAAAAGTGCTCTTTTAGTTGGTAAACCAGGAATAGGTAAAACAGCGATAGTAGAAGGCCTAGCATATCGTATTATTAAAGGGTATGTACCAGATGTTTTATTAAATTATCAAATTATCAAAATTAATATTTCTAGTTTGCTAGGGAATGCCACTAGTAATGGTGAATCAGAAAGTAGAATTGATTTATTAGTAAGAGAACTTGCAACAAGAACTGACACAATTGTTTTTATCGATGAAACTCATTTATTAGTAAATAAAGATGGAGGAATGGACTTTGCTAATATGTTAAAAGCAGGTCTAGATAGAGGAACAATCAAAATGATTGGAGCAACAACTACGGAAGAATATGAACACTATATATTAAGAGATAGAGCTTTCTTAAGAAGATTCCAGAAGATAGAAGTACTAGAAACAGATAAAGATACAACTGTCCAAATCTTAATGGGTACTTTACCAAAAATAGAGGCGACTACGGGAGTAAAATGTGAATATACAGATTTTGTAAAAGAAAAGTTAATGCGCTTTATCGTAGAAATGACTGATGAATATAAAAGAGTATATGAAATAGCATCCCGATATCCAGATATTTGTTTAACTATAGTATCAAGTGCTTTTACCTTTGCATTATATGATAACAAAAAAACGGTAACACTAAAACATTTTTATAAAGCCATATGTAATGCCAAAAATATATATGAAGATGCTAAACTTAAAGAAATAGAACGCTTTAAAATAGAATTTGCTGATATGATCAAAGAAGAAGGAGTTGATTTAAATGAAACAAATTAAAACTTTTCAAATAGGCTGTGGAAAAATGAGCAAGTACATCATGAATTATATTTATGATTTAGGTGGTACTATAGTAGGTGCAGTAGACCACAATACTAACAAGATAGGTAAAGATATTGGCGATATTATGGAATCTGATAAAAAAGGAATTAAGATTGAAGATGTTAAAAAGTTAGATGAACTTCTTAAAATAACAAAACCAGATATCGCTGTAATAACAACTTTGAGTTATTTAAATGATATAGAAGAAGAATTAAGAACATGCATAACAAATGGTGTAAATGTAATTACTACTGCTGAGGAGTGTTTCTATGCTGAAAGTTCTAATCCAACTCTTTTTAAAGAAATCGATATTTTAGCTAAGTCATATAATGTTACTGTTACAGGATGTGGATACCAAGATGTTTTTTGGGGAAGCCTAATTACTACTATAGCAGCATCAACTCACAATATAACCAAAATAAAAGGAAGCAGTTCTTACAATGTCGAAGATTATGGTATTGCTCTAGCTAAAGCACACGGTGCAGGTCTAAACCTTGAAGACTTTGAAAAAGAAATTGCCTCTTTAGATAACATAAGCCCTGAGGAAAGAAACAAATTAATTGAAAGTAGAAAATTTAATGCTTCTTACATGTGGAATGCAGCGAGTTGGTTAGCTAAAAAGTTAAATTTAACTCCAGTAAGTATTAATCAAAAATGTGTACCAACAACAAGTGAGGAAGATATACATAGTAATACTCTAAATATGGAGATAAAAAAGGGAGATGCTACAGGAATGAGTGCTATAACCACATTAGAAACCAAAGAAGGAATAACTATTGAAGCAGAATGTATTGGCAAAGTATATAGTGCTGAAGATTTTGATAAAAATGAATGGACAATATATGGTGAACCAGATACAACCGTTACAATAAATAAACCTGATACAGTAAAATTAACCTGTGCCGATATAGCAAATAGAATTCCTGATGTAATAAATGCTCAACCAGGATTTATTCCTACCTGTGATATAAGTGAGGCAACATATAAGATAAAATACTAAAGATGCAAATTAATTGCATTTTTTGATTACTTATAATAATATTCTTTTATTAATACAAAAAATAATCACAATATATCACCTAAGTCTTTACTAGCACTTATCCTAATGTAACAAATATCTTAAAATCAATTATAAAGTCTTGCAATGATAAAAACAAACTTATATAATTAATGCAAGGAGAGAAGTACAATGAATGAATTAAAAGAAATATTAGATTATAATTTTACACTAGAAGATTTAAAGAAACACTGCAGAAAGTTAGGAATAACACCACCATCTCGCAAATTAGACGTAATGAATGCTATAATTGAGTTTTACAGCCAACCTAGATGGCTAGAGGAATACTATAAAAGTTTAAGTGGCTATGAACTAGAATACACCAATCTTTTAGTACAACAAAATTTTCACCCAATTGAAGAAGAAGTAGAAAAACTAAAAGAAAAGTATAATATTAAAGAAGAACATTATTATTATTATAGTAAAAAATCTGACACTCTAAAATATAGTATTTTTGGTTATATTCCTGAAGAGTTCCAAAAAACTTTATTAAAATTAGTGCCACCAATTAAAGTTGAGTTTAAAAACACAATATCAGAAGTTAATCTAGATGACTATCCTATGTATATGACAAATTATGGTGATAGTATAGATAAATTTGATGATTTTATCATGTTTATCAATAAAAATAAAGTAAAAGTAACAGAAAAAAACAATTATGTTACTAAAAGTGGTTATTTAAAATTTATTAAAGAATATCCCATAGACGACATAAATCGCAAAAGTGATACAGAGGAAATTCGTACATCTGATGATACGATAGTTTTTAATGGTATAGTAAGTTTATTATTAGTATCTAAAATAATAGACATAAAAAATGGTTATCTTGAATTAGGAACAAACTACAAAGAATATATTAAATTAAATAAAATAGATAAAGCCAAAATGCTTTTAGATGGATATATTAATAGTCCTTCTAATATAATTAATGAAGTAAAAAGATTAGCAAATTATACTTTTCGTGTGTCAAGACCTAATGCATCCCTAACAGAACCAAGAAAATACGTTTTAGAATATATTAAAAAGATGCCTATCAATGAGTGGATAGCATCAGAAGATTTATTTTATATGATTAGGATTAAAGATATTTATTTCTTAAGAAAGTACGTTGGTGATGTCGAATACCGTGGTGTTTATGAGAATTGGTACTATTCGGCAGGATTCGCTATGTTTGATTTACAAGTAGTAGATGGTATGCTAATGGACTATTTAGCAGTTCTAGGAATAATTGATATAACTATAAACTACACTTATAGTGAATATGGTGACCGTGAGTATGTCTACTCACAAATGATAAGGTTAAATGAATTTGGTGCCATGGTACTAGGTTTAGTGAAAGAAAAAGAAGATGACTCTGAAATAAAACCTCTTAAAATAACAGAAGATTTTAAAATTATAATTGAAAATAATCCCAAAAGAATGGAATATGAACTATATTTTGAACGTTTCTTAGAGTTAGAAGAGAAGGATAGTAAAAGAACAATTTTTACTATTGATTTTGATGGAATAGCAACAGCCTTAGATTTAGGCCTTGATCCTAATGAAATTGTAACTTATTTATTAAAAGAATGTCCTGTTATTCCCAAAAATGTTTTAGCAGAACTCCTAGAATGGACAAAATACATTCATCAAATTAAAATTAAAACTGTCAAAATACTATCATGTCCACCAGAGATTATGGATAAATTATTAGAAATGAAAAAAATAAATACATTGATTGATAACGATAAAAACAGTCATATCATAATCAAAAAAGGAAAAGAAAAAGAACTAAAAAAATTAATTGAAAGTGAAAAATATTTATGTGAAATAGAAGAGAATTAGGGTTTAAAAGTAATATCAAAATTACTAGGTCCCTCAATACATTTTCCATCTAAGGCAAATCTGCTTCCATGACATAAACAATCCCAAGTCTCCTCAACTTCATTTAAAACCAAACCACATTTCATATGGGGACATTTATTTAAAACAATATGCTCTTTCCCATTTTTATCTCTATAAACAGCAACGTTCTTTCTATCTATTTTTTTGTAGATAACTTTAGAGTTATTCACATTATTTTTAGTACTTTTAAATATTGCTTTCATACTACAACCAACATCTATTGGAAATCTAAGTACTTTATTGATATTTAAATGGCGATGTGGTGCAAATAAATTGATATAAGGATTATCTTTCTTTAAAATAATATCAGAAAGTATTTTACCTGCTAAAGAGCCATTAGTCATTCCCCAAGTATTATAACCACTTGCAATTAAAAAAGTATCATCATCTTGATAAAGCCTTCCGATAAAAGGAATATAATCATTGGTAATAATATCTTTATTACTCCAAATAAAATCAAAAGAGTTTAACTTCCTAAAGTTCTCTTCAATACTCTTAATATTACATGATGAAAAAGATTGATATAAATAGATAAGATAATTCTTTTTCCCATCATAGTGATAACGCATAGATATGCAAGGCTTATCTATATTAATGGCACTTATATCTTGAATATTTTTAACTTCTTTAGCTCCAATATAAGAAGTTTCTACATGTGTCTTAAAAGGAAATAGAAAAGGAATAAGAAAATAAGGATAATGAGTAGCAATAATCACATACTTGCTTTTTATCTTATATCCATTTACCAAAGAATAATAATATCCATCTTTCTTATCTATTTTCTCTACTTTAGATTTTTCAAAAATAGAATCCTGAAACATAGTTTTAAGATGATTTATATATTTTAATGGATGGAACACAAAAGTATCATCTACTTTTAAGGCAAGTATATTAGGGACACCTTCTAATGTAGCTTTCTCTACTTTTACTCCATTATTTTTTAAAAAATTATATTCTTCTTCTAATTTAGAAACATTTGCCTCATCATTGGTAAAAAGATAAGAAGATACTTGTCTAAAATCACAATCAATATGGTTTGAGGAGATAATTTTCTTAAGCATTTTAACCGCATCTCTTTGAGAAGCTAAATATAAACTAGCATGATCATAACTAGATTTTCTAATATTCATGATTATTTGCTCTTG
>CALVQN010000055.1 GCA_944358135.1 uncultured Bacilli bacterium | reverse complement strand
AAAAGCCCTTAATTAAAGGGTTTTTAAATTTATATATAAGTGGCTGGGCAAGAGAGTTGCAGTCCCATGCCTTACCACTTGGCTAAAGCCCCATATGCAAGTGAAATAATACTGCTCTTCCACTTGCATTATTATTTTACACTATAGTTTAGTCTTTGTCAATTAGTGTAAAATCATTTTACTATTAAAATATATGTTAATTATTAATTTTTTATACATTAAGTAATTTAATTGCTTAGATGTAACATTATTTCAGCAATAATATGTCCAATATTGCCTTCACCAGCATACTTTGTCATATTAAAGAAGTCATCATTAATATTTTAGTTTATTATATATATTTTTCAATATTCATTTGCTAAGGGATGAGTCTGCAACTCCCCGAGCACCAGTCGCTATAGCATATTTTTCTTTTTTAGTATATAAGCTATTAAAAGAGATAATAGTATTGAAAATATGATAATTAAAATAAAGCTCGCTGGAGAATCGCCAATACTACCCAGTGGAACGTTCATTCCTATGAAGGACGCCACCATAGTTGGAATAGAAAATACAATTGTTATTCCTGCTAAAAATTTCATTACATCATTTAAGTTGTTAGATATAATTGTTGCATAAGTATCAGTCATACTTGATAAAATTTCTCTATATATTGTGGCTGTTTCTATTGCTTGTTTAGTCTCAATTAACGCATCTTCCAGCAATTCTTCATCCTCTTTTTCAATCGTTATAATTGTTCCTTTAGCAATTTTTTCTAAAGCTATCTCATTAGCTTTTAGTGAAGTTATAAAATATACTAATGTTTTTTCTACATTTAAAAGATTTACTAATTCTTTGTTATTAGTTGATTTTAACAAAGCTTTTTCCTTACTATCAATGTATTCATTAATACTAGTTAACTCTCTTTGGTAGATGCCTGCAACCATAATAAATATTTGCAAAATAAAATTATTTTTTCCTTTTGTTTTTAGACTTTGTAATTCATTGTTCTTAAAGTAATCTAAAAATGGTTGTTCCTTTAAAGAAACAGTTATTATATAACCTTTTTCACTAATGATAATTCCTAAAGGATTAGTTTTATATTTATGTTTATAGGTATTATCTGGCATATATGGAGTATCTAAAATAATCACTGTTTCTTCTTTGCGTTTTTCAATTCTTGGTAGTTCTTCTTCATCTAAAAGCTTTACTAATATTTCTTTATCGATGTTCGTATTATTTACTACTATATCTATTTGTTCAGGAGTTGGATTAATCAAATCAATCCAACTTCCTTTTGTTATTTCATTTGCTTTTATAAGTTTTTTATCTACTACTTCATAAACATTTATCATATTATCACCTACCTTTATTTTATCACATTCTTCTATTTTTTTATTATAAACTTTACAATTTTGTCAAAATGTTTTCATCATTGATAATTATTTCTAGTTGTTTGTTGATTTTTTCTAAATCTTTTAATACCCTTTTCTTTTCTTTTTCATTTTCAAATTCATCATTTTCAATTTTATAAATGAGATATCTACTTGCTGCTACAATTAATAATTGTTTTGACAACTCACCTATTTTTTTTAAATCTTTAAATTTCTTTAACCATGATTGATAAGCTAAATAAGCATTAAAATACCAGTAATGGATATCTAATACCTCATCATAATAACTTTCTACAAGATCCATTTCTTCTTTTTTGTAGCAGATAAAATATACCTCTACATTTTCTTCTTTACTTTTAAACATACGTTCGCCTCTTTTCTATGCGTCCATAATAATACATTTTTAAGAGGATGTCAAATTGCTGATTATATCAATTTGATATATGAAATTGATATGATTGAGGCATAGAATTATCAATTTGAGTGTTGAAATTGAAAAAAGGTAGTATGAAATCGATAGTATTAGTAAATTTTAAATTTTTTCAAAAAAAATAACTCTTATGAGTTATTAAGCTGTTGCTTCGTCTACTTCAGCAACAATCTGTAGTTCTAAATCAAGTACTTGACTAGTTATTTCATCAGCGATTAAATCTTCGTCTATCCAAATTCTAATACTTCCTGTTTCGCCTGAGCGTCCTGCTGGAACTGTACCCGTAGTAATCCGATAATATCCAGCTCCTGGATCAGTATCTGTTTGAAGAGTTGTTAATACATTTGAAGAAGTTCCATCAGTGGATACTTTTATTGTACTTAAATCAATTGTATTGTTTTCTCCAGCATAAATATATATAGAATAATCGGCTGGAAGATTGCTTGATGTATTTGATGGAGTATACGTTATTGGAGTTGATGCTAAGCCTTCTTCTGTTGTCATAGGTTCAGTTAAGCTTACTTCTGTTGCTGATATTGTAACACTTAAATTTCCTGCAGTTATTACTTGATCAGTCGTATTCCTATTTACATTGAAAAATATCGCATAACTAACACCAATTACCGTTATAATCACCAATACTACAGCGATTGCAATTATTGTTGTTTGTTTTTTGATAATATCCTTTATCTTCATATACTATCACCATATTTTAATAATACCAAAATGTACGATAAAATACAAGATAAATTTGTCACTTTTTTTAAAATATTGTTAATTCTTTTTACTTTTTTATAAAAAAGAAAAAAATAAGCTCTAGGCTTACTTTATTACTATGTTTACAATTCTTCCTTTTATTACAATAATTTTTACTATTTCTTTTTCTTCAAGATGTTTTTTTACATTTTCACTTGCTAGTGCTTTTTCTTTTATTTGTTCTTCACTATCATCTTTAGTAATCTTGATTTCGCCACGTAATTTTCCGTTTACTTGAACACCAATTGTTATTTCATGATCTATAGTTTTTTCTTCGTCATAACTAGGCCATGTTGATTCACAGATTGGTTTATAGCCAATAGACTCATTTAATTCCTCTGTAATATGAGGAGCTATAGGATTTAAAAGGGTTAATAAAACTTGATAGTCCTTTTTGGTAATCTGTTCTTTTTCATCATAGTTGTTAGCTAAAATCATCAAAGTAGATATTACCGTATTATATCCTAAATGGGTCATGTCATATTCGATCTTTTTAATACTCTTATTGATGATTACTTCTAAATCTTTAGAATACTCTTCACCTTCTATTACTTTATCTTTTAAACGGATTACTTTATCAATAAATCTCTTGCATCCTTTTAAAGAATCCGTACTCCATGGACAGTCTTGCTCATAATCTCCCATAAACATCTCATATACCCGAAGAGTATCAGCACCATATTCTTTAACAATATCATCAGGATTGATAACGTTTCCTTTTGATTTGCTCATTTTCCCATTATCGCTTCCTAAAACCATTCCATGACTAACACGAGTATCAATCATTTCTTTATGAGGAACTAAACCAATATTGTATAGGAATTGAACCCAGAATCTAGCATATAATAGATGTCTTGCTGTATGTTCCATTCCCCCATTATACCAGTTTACTTTATTCCAGTATTTCATGTTTTTCATAGAAGCAAATTCTTTGTCATTATGGGGATCCATAAATCTTAAGAAATACCAAGAAGAACCAGCCCAGTTTGGCATAGTGTCTGTCTCTCTAGTAGCTGCTGCTCCACATTTAGGACAAGTGGTATTTACCCAATCAGTAATTTTAGCAAGTGGAGACTCTCCAGTATCAGTTGGCTCATACTCGGCTACATCAGGAAGTAAAAGTGGTAAATCACTCTCATCCATTGGCACCCATCCACAAGACTTACAATAAATCATCGGAATTGGTTCTCCCCAGAATCTTTGTCTTGAGAATATCCAATCACGCATCTTATAATTCACTTTCTTCTTGCCACATTTATGTTCTTCTAAATATTCTAACATTTTATTAATACCTTCTTCTTTATTTAAACCATCTAAGAATCCAGAATTAATATGAATACCATCACCTTCAAAAGCTTCAACATCTAAGTTTGCTTCATGTTTTGTATCTTCTAATACCTGAATAATTGGTATATTAAATTTTTTAGCAAATTCATAGTCCCTAGAATCATGTGCTGGTACAGCCATGATCGCTCCTGTTCCATAACTTGATAGAACATAATCACTGATATAGATTGGAATGTGTTTATTATTTACAGGATTAATTGCATATGCACCAGTAAAAACACCTGTTTTTTCTTTATTTTCTGTTCTTTCTAATTCACTTTTATGTAGACATTCTTCAATATAGGCATCTACTTCTTTTTTGTGTTCCTCTGTAGTAATTACATCTACTAGTTTATGTTCTGGTGCTAAAACACAATAGGTTGCTCCAAAAAGAGTATCACATCTTGTTGTAAATACGGTAAAATATTCATTATGTCCGTCTACTTGGAAATTTACTTCTGCTCCAATAGATTTGCCTATCCAGTTAATTTGCCCTAGTTTTACTTTTGGAGCAAAATTGGTATCATCAAGTCCTTTTAGTAAATCTTCTGCATAATCGCTCATTCTAAGCATCCATTGACTTTTATTTTTTTGGATAACTCTTGAGCCACATCTTTCACATACTCCACCTGCAGCATCTTCATTGGATAAAACTGTTTTACAATTTGGACACCAATTTACTGGTACTGTTGCTTTATATGCCATATTATGTTTATAAAATTGTAAAAATTGCCATTGAGTCCATTTATAATATTCGGGATCGGTTGTTGAAAATTCTCTGTCCCAATCAAATGAGAATCCTAATGTTTTCATTTGATTTTTAAAAGTATGAATGTTTGCTTTTACTGCTTCTTTAGGATGAATGTGATTTTTTATAGCATACTGCTCTGCTGGGGCACCAAAGGCATCCCATCCCATTGGGAATAATACGTTTTCTCCTTGTAATCTCTTCATTCTTGCTAAAGCATCTTGAGCCGTGTAACTTCTTACATGTCCAACATGAAGTCCTGCTCCAGATGGATAAGGAAATTCTACTAATATATAATATGGTTCTTTGTTACTTCCATCTATAGCTTTAAAACTCTCATGTTCATCCCAATAATTTTGCCATTTTTTTTCTATCTCATTAAAATTCATTTTCTTTCCTCCTTGTGTTTTAAATGTCTACCATATATTTCATACAAGCAATAGATCAGTCCAAATAATAGTGCAAAAGCAACAATCATTTGCCACATAATTGCAAAAGGCATAAGCATTACAATGCTTGATACAATAGATATGATAAAAGCATTAATTAGGGAAATAATTATAATCATTCCATCCATATCTAATTCTTTTTCTTTTAATTTAAACTTTGCTGTTAAATAGTCAATTTCACTAATATTTTTAATTTTTTTCTTCTTTCCTTTTTTTGTTATTCCTTTGTTCTTAATTAAATCTAATTTCCTTTTGTTAATCAGAAAATAATCTACTAAAAATACAATAATAAATAAGACAATAAAAATACATACTGATAATAAATATTCGTTCATAACTTTCCTCCTTAAAAATAAAAAGATGGTACTATACAAGGGCGTAAATATACGCGGTACCACCTTTATTTATTACTTTTTTGTCTTTAAGGGAACAGCCCCACATACTCTAAAAAGCAAGTTCATAAATTTATCTTGTTTCGTTTGCATCAACCACGAACTTTCTTTACAAGATGCATTATTACTACTCTTTTTTTCCACGTATTTACCCTATTTTACTAAATTTCACTAACATATTCAAGTAGTTTTATAAACATTCGAACAAAAACGTCTTTTAATCCTTTTCTTTTTAATTTTCTAATTTCTACTCTTTTTTTGTTTATTTCCATATTGCTAAACATGATAGCAGCAATACTTTCTTTTAAATTTGTTCTTATTTTAGCATCATTGATAATCGAATTTATTTCTTCGTTAATTAATCTTACAGCATCAATTTAGATATCTCTTCCTTTGTAATTGATAGTTAACTGACTAGTTGTAGGTACGTTTTTGGCTACTACAACAAAGTCCGTTTCTTCAGTGTAACATTCGATTGGTATTTCGGTTCCATTAATGTATGCACTGACATCTTCTGCTTCACGAGTATTTCTGAATCTTATTTTATAATTTCTAACTTTAGGGATAATTCCTGTTTTTCCTTCAATTGGTCTTATGATTAAAGTATAATTATTTGCTAAGTAGTTATAATCTATCGCTGTTACAATATAATATCCTTCTTCATTTAATCTTGATAAACCATCATCTTCATATAGCTTGTAAATATTACTTCTTCCTGGGAAAACATGAATTTCTAGTCCCTCTGGAGGATTTGTATCATTTAAGTTTTCGCCAAGCATTGCTAAAGGAATGATCGCACCACTTTTAGCAAATACAGGATAATCTTCATCTTTGTAGAAAGCTACATATCTTTTGTTTCCAGGAAATTTCTTTCCTGTTTTAAAATCATACCATGTTCCTTTTGGTAAAAATATTTGTTCAACGCATCTATTCATAATGTTATCTTGTTTTTTTGTAATTGCTTTTATCAAGAGTTCACTACCAAAATAATATTCATTTTTATAGGCTGGTTCATCATATACTTCTGGATAACTGTAATATAGTGGCTGTATTAATGGTAAACCTGTTTTGTGATATTTGTAATTTTCTGTATATAAATAAGGAATTAATCTTTGTCTTAGTTGGCAATATTCTTTGGCAATAGTATAGGTTTTTATATCCCAATTCCAAGGTTCTCTTTTGTAATAGTGTCCTCTTTCACAGGCTAGTCTAAATATTGGACTAAATACACCAAACTGGATATACCTTATATACAATTCACTATCTTCCATGCCACCTTTAAATCCACCTATGTCATGACTCCACCAAGAAATGCCTAAATTAGATGCACTAGAATTAAATGATGGCAAATAATTTAAAGTATCAAATCCAACATTAGTTTTTCCTGAGTAATGTACACCATAAAGATGACTTGCAATAAGATTATTTCTTGAAAAAAGGAATGGTCTAGTATGATTATCTTTGTAATAATTCATAAAATGATAGTGATTTAAAGCTTTCATTGTATCATAATCATAATGATAATCTATCCAATAAAAATCTACGCCTAAACTATCTAAAGGCTTTATTAAATGATTAAAATATATTGTTAAAAAAGTTTTATCAAAAACATTAAAAGGAATACGTCTTGTATTGATTAGTCCTAACTCTGTTGCAATAATTCTGTACTGCTCTTCATGATCTCCTATTCCTTCTACAGGGTCTAAATTGACACCTACTCTTACTCCACGTTCATGCATATAAGTGGTAAACTCATAAGGATCAGGGAATAGTTCGGGGTTAAATGTAAATCCTGTTTTAAATTTGTTTAAATCTCTCTTATCTTTTAAATGCCAGAATTCATTTAATAGTAGGACAGATATAGGAATACCATGGGAATTAAAAGCTTTAATCAATTTTTTGGTATCTTCAAAAGAATATATTATATCCTTATTCCACCATATTCCTAGGGCATACCTTGGTATTAGAGGTGGCATACCTGTAAGAGTAAAGTAATCTTTTAAACATAAGCCAAAATCTCTTCTATATATAAATAAGTAGGTATCTACCCTTTTTTCAGTTGGTTTAACTAAAAATCCATCATCCATAAAAACTAAACTTTTAGAATCATCAAAGGAAGCAAAACCATCAGTTGAGTATAACCCTTTTCTTAAAGGTCCTCTTATTCCTTTATCTAAAGATATTTTTGTTGCCCCAAAGTTACGTGCTTCAGGATGCCCAAAATACCAAATTTTATCGCTATTCATAAGTCCTACTTTTAAGTTTTGATCAGGAGCATATTTAGGTCCTACAAAAGGACGTTCTTTTACGTATTGCAAAACAAAATATCTAGTTTGAATTACTAAAGTTTTATCATTTTCTTCTACTTGAAATTCGGGTACGCTAAAGTTACGAACCCTAGCAAATTCTGTTGGATGATCAAAAAACTTACCATTAGCATCATACTCAAAGCGGATTAATCTTTCACTTAAGATTGTAATACGATATTTATTCCCTTTAAATATGGCTTTTTCATTGGCTAAAGTGTTTGTATAATCTACTTTGAAATGGGTATCAAGTTTTGCCACACTAACCTACTCCTTTATTCTATTATTAATCATATCATAAAATGGTTAGTTTTACAATTGTTTGTAAAAAATTGTATTCACTTTCTAACTTAAATTTTTATGTTTTTTGTATTGTTAAATGTTATTGTTTTAGTATAGTTATAATTATTTTGATAATTTTCCCATAATTAAAAATCTAGTGTTTTTTTAATTTACAGATTATACACCGCCTAGTTTACTTATAGTAAACGCCTCGTGCTTTTAGAATAAATTAAATTACTAGTCTATTCTTGCACGAGGCGTTTTAGTTTATCCTGCCTTTAAGAAAATGAAGAGTCATTTTGCATCACGCTTCTTCTACACTCCTCCTTGAAGTGCCTCTCTACCGTATAAAGTTTATGAAACTTTATACGGATTACTACTTGTTCCTTCTCCTGTGATTGTTATATCAGCCT
>CALVQN010000054.1 GCA_944358135.1 uncultured Bacilli bacterium | reverse complement strand
ATCTTGCTTAATTTTATTATGCAAGATTATTGATGCATTAATAAATTTTCATCTTCACTCTTTAATTTATCTACTTCAACTTTATTAATAGAATCAAATCTTTTAGTTATTTTATCACTAGTAGTATTAAGCTCTTCAACACTCTTACTAACTGTATTAATATTTCTAGCTAACTTATCCCATCTTTCCCTGTATCTAGCAAATTCTACCGATAATTTATTTAATTCATCATGAATTATCTTAGCATATTTATCTCTTTCCATATTTTTAAGAATCATTTCAATTACTGTTAAAGTACTCATTAAAGTAGTAGGACTAGTAATCCATACTTTTTTAGAATAAGCATAATTAAGGATATCAGTGTGATAAGCATTAACTTCTGCAAATATTGCTTCTGCTGGTAAAAAGAGTATTGCTTCATTACTAGTCTCACCAGGAATAATATATTTACTTGCTATCGCATCTATATGCTTTTTAAAATCAATCTTAAATTGTTTTTCGGCAATGCTTCTTTCTTCTTTACTTAAGTTTTTATTAGTCATTTTCTCATAGTTTTCTAAAGGAAACTTTGAGTCTATCGCTATAGTTCCAAGTGGAGCTGGTGCATATAAAATTGCATCCGCTATAAATCCATTGCTCATTTTATGTTGCAAATCATATATACCAGTACTCGCTCCACCAAAAGCATTTTCTAAAATAAATTGTAGATTCACTTCCCCAAAAATACCCCTACTTTTCTTATCGGTAAGAATACTTTGCAGGGAAATAATATCTTCACCTAAACCATCAATTTTCTTTTGTGCTTCATCTATTTTGGATAATCTTTCTAATACATTTGCAAATGTTTTATTTGTTTTCTCTAAGTTTTGATCAAGTCTTTCAGTAACCCGATTATTAATCTCAGATAGTTTTCTTTCTACTTTTTCGTCCAAAGTATCAAAATCTTTTCTTAAATCACTAGCAAAATTTACTTTAAATTCCCCTATTTCTTTAACTACGGACACTTCAAGTTTGCTTAATCTATCTGTAATATCCATATTATTATTTTTCTTAAATAAATTCGCAATAAGTAATATTATTACTACCCCTAATAATCCAATAATCACATATTCCATAATATAACCTCTATTCTATCTTAAATTTTTTACTAACAATTTTACTAATTATATAAGCTATAGCTAAAAGAATTAAAACTCGTATTAAATACTCTGGATTTTTAATACTTTCAATTAAACTAACACCAATAAATCCCCAAAAATAAACCAAAAATGCTTTTCCAATTAAAAGAGCTCCTAAAAACTTTTTATAACTCATCTTCGATAAACCTGCGGCAATATTAACTAAAAAAGCTGGTGTAAAAGGTATAGCAATAATTGTAGTTAACTGTTCAAATTTTAAATTAGTAATAATATCAATAGTATGTTCACTAATAACTCCTTCTTTTTTTAGTCGCTTATAAAGCCAAGTCTGAACTTTCTTTCTAAATAGCAAAAAAGATATAGAACAACCAATGCAAGTAAATATCCAAGAAATAACAAATCCTAAAATATTACCAAAAGCAAGAAAGTTAAGAGTAATAAAAACAAAAAGTGGTAAAACAGGAACCATAGATTCTATCACAATAAAGAAGCAACCAATAATTGGTCCCCAAATCCCCATTCCTTGTAGTGCTGTATCTATAAATGTATCTATTGCATCAAACATAATAATCACATCATTATTATAATACATTTAAAGAAAAATTACACTCTAAATTACTTAAGAGTGTAAACTAAATTGTTCTAATTAAATATCAATATATTTTTCTAAGGAAAAATAAAATCAACAATTAAACATAAAATAACACCAATACTTAAAGGAATAATCACACTTAAGAAAGTATAAAACTTACTTCCCGTCTCTTTATGAATAGTAAGTAATGTTGTAGAACAAGGAAAACGGTACAAAAATAAAATAATAAAGCATAAAGCAGTTTTAATGGTCCAGCCATGACTAACAAACAAATCTTTTAAAACAGTTAAATTATCTAACTCTACTAAAGTATTTGTAGAAAGATATCCCATAAGCATGATAGGAATAACTATTTCATTTGCAGGAAAACCAAGCAATAAAGCCAGAATAATTACTCCATCAAGTCCCAAAATAACACCAACTGGATTTAAAATAGATACCAAGTGATTTAAAACTGAAATTCCCCCAATTTTAACATTAGCAATAACCCAAATAAGTACACCTGCAGGTATAGCTACTTTAACTGCTCTGCCAAGCACAAATATAGCTCTATTTTTAACACTATAAATAATGGTATCTTTTATTTTTGGCATTCTATAAGGAGGAAGTTCCAAAGTAAAACTAGATGGTTCTCCCTTTAAAATAGTTTTAGATAAAACAAAACTAACAAGAAAAGTAAATACAATTCCAAGAAAAATAAAACCAGTCAAAACAAGAGCACATAATAAACTTCCCCAAGCATGATCAAGACCAACAAAAAACATAGTAATAATAGCGATCAAACTAGGAAACTTTCCATTACAAGGCATAAAAATATTAGTAAGTATAGCAATAATTCTCTCTCTTTTCGAATCAATAATTCTTGCTCCAGTAACCCCTACTGCATTACAACCAATTCCCATACACATTGTAAGTGCTTGTTTCCCACAAGCTCTGCATTTACTAAAAGCCTTATCCATGTTAAAAGCAATTCTAGGAAGTACTCCCAAATCTTCTAAAAAAGTAAACAAAGGAAAGAAAATAAGCATAGGAGGCATCATCACAGATACAACCCAATATAAAGTTTTATAAACTCCATTTACTAATAAATCAATAAAAACACTAGGTAAATGAATAAATTCTAAAACATGAGTAATAGGACCTTCTAAAAAAGAAAAAAACTGAAATAACCAATCAGAGGGATAATTTGCCCCAATAATCGTAAGATAAAATACTACAAAAAGAGAAATTAACATAATTGGTATACCCCATATTTTACTAGTTAATATATGATCAATCTTTCTTTCCCTAGCATCATAGTTAGCTTTTTTAAAAATAATAATATCTTTAAGTATTTCTTTAGTTTTTTTAGCAAACTTTAATACTACTTCCAAATTAACATCAACATCTAATTTAGGTACTTCTATCCCCTCAATAACACCTAATTCTCTAAATTTATCTAAATAATAAGTATTATTTTCAAGCATTTTAATTGCTATCCACTTAGAATTAAATTCATTAGTTTTTATTTCTTTAGAAATACTCCTTATCGATCCATTTAATACACCATAATCTATATCTAAATAATTAAGACCTTTAGAATTCTTAATAGCTACTAGTAATTCTTTTAAACCAATATTTTCTCTAGCACTAGTTAAAACAACAGGACTATCAAGTCTTTCTTCCAAAATTTTATAATCGATACAAATTCCTTTCTTTTTTGCCTCATCCACTAAATTAATACAAACAACAACATTCTTACATATTTCTTTAGTTTGTAAAACAAGATTAATCCCCTTCTCTAAACTAGTAGCATCACACACAACTACAGCCACATCAAATTTATGAAACAAAATAAAATCAGTAGCAACCACTTCTTCTTTCGATTTACTAATTAATGAATATGTTCCAGGTAAATCATAAAAAGTATACAAAGTATCTTCATAAGCACATTCCCCTGTACTCACTGATACTGTTTTCCCAGACCAATTCCCTGTATGCTCATGATTTTTAGTAAGAGTGTTATATATAGTAGATTTTCCTACATTAGGTGTACCAATTAAAGCAACATCAATCCTTTTCATTTCACTACCTCAACATTCTTAGCATCAACTCCTCTAAGAGCTATCACATTCCCATGAACAAGGTATGCTTTAGGATCATGAAAAGGACTAACGAGTACACATTTAACTTCTTCCCCTGGAATAAAACCCAAATCTAATAATCTTCTTTTAATAGTTAAATCACCACTCACATTAACTATAGTTACATAATCATTTAAATTTAACTCTTCTAATGTCATAATAAATAATCTCCTTCATATATTGTATTAGTTTCCTTAAACTAACAACTACTGTAATATATGAATAATTTAGAGAGTTGGTCATAATGAACAATGATTTTTTTACTCTTACTACTTATCTCCATAAAAATATTATTACCTATCCAATGGAAGACTATTTAGAAATGATTTATCGAAGAAAAAAAGAAAAAATAACCATTACTTCTTTAAGTATAGATTTAAATGTCAAAAAATCATCTTGTAGTAAGATGATTAGTAAACTTAAAAACTTAAACTTAATTTATGTGCAAGAAAGTCATATAAGTTTAACAGAAAAAGGAGAAAACATTGCAACTTACCTTTATCACCGTCATCAAGTTTTAGAAGCATTCTTAAAAAAGTTAAACAAACAAGATTTTAAACTAGAACAAGTAGAAAAAATAGAACACTTTGTTGATAAAATAACTCTTTTAAATATTGAAAACAAATTATTATAATTTATTTTTCACCTAAAATATCTATAATTTTAGCAATACCTAATAAAATAACACTGAGAACAACATCCAAATAAAACACCGTAAAAAAGATGAATAATACACTAACCGAAAAAGAAATAACAATCGCACCTATTAATCCAATTATAAGGTTAACAATAGCAAAACCTCTAAATAAACTAGAAATATATTTATAATTCTTTAAAGAATTACACTTCTTATCTAAACTAACAATTTTTTCTAATTCTTCTGAAGTATCACGAACGGGAACTAATTTATAATAAGTTCCATCTTCCGAATTATAAATATATCCTCCATCTTCTTTCTCACAAGATTCTTTTTCTACATATCCGTGTTGAAATAAATAATCATTTCGTAAATTTTCATATTTACTTTCAAGTTCTTTCGCATACTCTTTTGCTTTTTTCATAAACTTACCTCACTTTACTACAATATTATCATTATCCCAATAAATAATCAAGTAAAACAGGTGCTAAAATAATAAGAAGCATAATAGGTACAAAAAAAATTACACTAATAATACTTACTTTTGTCGGTAACTTATTAATCTCTGATTTTACTTCAAGCATTTGCTTTTCTCTTAAAAAATCAATTTGATTTACCATCGAATCTTTAATACTATTACCAAACATATTAGATTCTACCATATTTAAAATAGCATTATTAATCGCATCACTTGGTATTCTTTTTTTCATGTCAGTTAAAGCTTCATTTAAACTTTTTCCAAGTTTAATTTCTGCCAAAGTCTTCCTAAACTCTTGTGATAATTCTGAATCAATATTCCCACTAGTTAAATCTAGAGAATGTTTTAAATTCCTTCCACTTTCCAAAGTGAGAAGTAAAACTTCAAAAAAGAACAAAGCCTCTTTTTCTAAACGTTTAGCTCTAACCTTTATTGGATAATCAAGAATAATCTTTTCACTTAAATAGTAAAAAAGTATTGCAGCAACTGGTGCTAACACATAACCAATACTTGAAGTAAGTAAAATAACAACAAATAAAATTAAACAAATAAGAACCCTAAAATTAAGAATCACAAATAAATTATAATGATTACTTACGCCAAGTAACTTTATTTTAGCATCTACCCTCTTAATTGTCCTTTTAGGATAAATTTTAGTAAATAAACTATCTCTCATATCCTCACCTCTAAAACTTTCCTAATAACCAAAATATATAAAATATATAAAACTAAAATCAAGATAAAAACAAATATACCGATAGATGAAGTAAATAATGGCATAAAATAAGTTGGATTTAAAAGAAATATAATTAATACAAATACAAATGGTAAAAAAGCTAAAAATTTAAAGACAAAACGACTAGAACTAGTTAAACTATTAAATTCATTTTTTAAGTTTTTCTTATCTAATATTGATTTTTCAAGCATAGAAAATACTTTAACAATATCCCCACCTGTTTTATTTAAAAGAGTAAGTGTTGAAGTAATATATTTAGCATCTGCTATTTTAACTCTTTCATAAAAGCGATTAAATACCACATCTAAACTAAGTCCATAAGTAATATCTAAATATATTTTTTCAAACTCATCTTTTATAGGACCATCAAGTTCACTCTTAACAATTTGTATCGCTTGCATAATATTTTTTCCACTATTAAAAGCATTATTCATAATAATTACTGCTTTAAACAGATCTTCCTCTATTCTCTTTTTTTTCTGGCTAAAAGTAATTGCTAAATATATATCAGGAAGAAAAAAAGCAAATAAGATAACAACAAATAAAATAATGCCATTAAATTCTTTATAATGAATAATAAGAGTAACAATTCCCATAACAAATACTACAAAACCAAATAGAAACTTAATTGTAATATAATCAATACCTTCTTTTTTATCTCTATCTTCAAAAGAAATATATTTCTCATATTTAGTAGCATAATTTCTAAGTACATGAGACTTCTTAAATAATTTAGAAAGTTTGTGAACAACAATCCAAAAATAATAAATTAACCTATCAAAGAAAGATATTTCTTCATCTTTAGTAGAAGTAAGAGCAAAATTAGCAAGTCTTTTCTCCAAATTTAGTGTTTTAGCTAGACGAAGTAGATATAAAACAACTAAAATAGGAATTAATATAATTATAAATTGTAATATTCTAACCCCATCCATAAAAACACCTCTCAATCTATTTATTTTCTAAACCAAAAATATCATCAATATCATGAATTCCTCGAGCAATTATCTTTTTCATTACTTTAGGAACTCCATCATATAAAATAAATTCTCCATCAACTTCTCCTTTAGAAGTTAACCCTTTTTGTTTAAAAGCAAATATTTCCCGAAGTTTTATTTCGCCTTCAGTAAAATCTTCAAGTTCACAAATACTTGTAACTTTTCTTCTTCCATCACTCATTCTCTCAATATTAACAATAAGATCAATTGCACTAACAATATATTCCCGAACAGCTTTAATAGGAATATCAATTCCTCCCATAAGCACCATGGTCTCAAGTCTATTCAAAGCATCTGCTGGACTATTGGCATGGAGTGTCGTAAGAGAACCATCATGACCAGTATTCATCGCTTGAAGCATATCAAAGGCTTCCTTTCCTCTTACCTCTCCAACAATAATTCTATCTGGTCTCATTCTAAGAGAATTAATTACCAAATCTCGAATTGAAATTTCTCCTTCGGCATCATAATTAACTGTTCTTGTTTCAAGTGAGATGACATGTGGTTGATTAAGTCTAAGTTCTGCAGCATCTTCTATGGTAATAATCCGTTCATTATCATGAATAAATCCACTTAAAATATTTAAAAGTGTCGTCTTACCAGAACCAGTACCCCCACACACAATCATATTAAGTTTACCTCTAACTGAAGCATCTAAAAATCTAGCCATATAAGGAGTAAGAGACCCTATTCGAATAAGTTCATCAATATTCGTCATATTTTCTTTAAATTTTCTAATGGTAACTACTGGGCCTTTCGTAGAAAGTGGCGGAATAACTGCATTAATTCTTGAACCATCAGAAAGTCTTGAATCCACCATAGGACTAGTCGCATCAATCACTCTACCCATCGGCTCAATAAGTCTTTGCACAGTCCTAATAATATGTTCATCATTAATAAAAGATACACTTTCATCTTTAACTAATTGTCCATCAATTTCAATATAAATTTCATCAGGACTATTAATCATTATTTCGGTAATATTATCATCCTCAAGTAATTCAGATATTGGTCCATATCCATTAATTTCATTATCAATTAAATTAAATAAATGACTTCTCTCTAAATTAGTTAAATCATAACCTTCTATTGTCTTATCAATTTCATCATTAATCCATTCATTAAGACTAACATTACTAGGCATTTCATTATCAATCAAATTCTGAGTAATTTCTGTTCTAAGTTTATCAAGTAATTTCTTATCAGGAAATATTTCATAATCATTTAATATATCTTGCTTTTTTTGTTTAATTTTAACATCAAAAGCATCTCTAAGCGTCTTCATGTTTTTCACCTTCTTTAAAGATATCTGTACATATTCCCATTAATGTTGTATAGTCTTTACTAAACAAGCTATGAGCTTTTTTATCTAGTGTAATAATTTTTCCATTCATAATAAAGTTATCAATATTTTTAATATAAAAATCTTTAGACAAAACATAATCAATATTAGCTTTTATAATATTCCTTATATCATATATTCCAAAATAACTTTTAAAAGGAAAAACGCTTTCATTTAATATAACTTTATAATTATGAACATTTGTGTCTTTAAATATAGAAATCAAACTACGCATATTTTTAAGATCCATTGGATCATTTGTAACCAAAAATAAAATATGATCAACTAAATCAAGAGTAAGAATATTAAAATCTGTTAAGTCATGAGTAGTATCAATCAAAACAACATCATAATTAAACACTGCTTTATCTAAAATAATTTCTACATATTTAGGATCAATCTTCCCTCTTTGTCTTGGATCTTTTGGACTAGCTAAAACATCGATAAAATCATCATATTTAGTAATATAATTTTTAAAATCACGATACTGATTATTATTATAATCATAGGTAAAGTGATAAATACTTTTCCCATTAGGTATATTTAAAGCTGTACTAATA
>CALVQN010000053.1 GCA_944358135.1 uncultured Bacilli bacterium | reverse complement strand
ATTAAATCCTAATCAGGAAGAATTTCAGGAATATAAAAAATATTTAAATAGAGAAGAGGTAAGTGTATGAGTTTAAAAGCAGGTATAGTTGGACTTCCTAATGTCGGTAAGTCTACTTTATTTAATGCGATAACTAAGAAAAATATTTTGGCAGCAAATTATCCTTTTGCAACAATTGATCCTAATGTGGGTATGGTTACTGTTCCAGATGAAAGGCTTGCCTTTTTGGAAGAATTGTATCTTCCTAAAAGCACAGTTCCAACTACATTTGAGTTTACTGATATTGCTGGATTAGTGAAGGGTGCTTCTAAGGGTGAAGGACTTGGCAATAAGTTTTTAAGTCATATAAGAGAAGTAGATGCTATCGTTGAAGTTGTTAGATGCTTTGATGATGCGAATATCACTCATGTTGAGGGGAAGACTGATCCAATTCGTGATATTGAAATTATTAATGTGGAACTTATTTTAGCTGATTTAGAAATTATAGAAAATCGGCTTAATAAAATTATGAAAAAAGCTGAAACCACAAAGGATAAAGAAGCTGTTGCGGAAGTAGCAGTACTTACAAAAGCAAAAGAAAATTTGGAGAAAAATATTCCTCTTAGATTAGTTGATTTTACTGAAGAGGAGAAACTACTCATGAAAAACTTTAGTTTTATCACATTAAAACCACTTATTTATGTTGCTAATGTTTTGGAAGATGATGTTGTTTTAGGGGAAAATCATTATACCAAATTGGTGAGTGAATATGCAGAAAAAGAAAATGCTGGTGTAATTGTCATGTGTTGTAAGATGGAATCAGAATTATCTGAGTTAAATGATGATGATAAGAAAATATTTTTACAAGAGCTTGGCATTAATAGTAGTGGACTTGATCGATTAATATTTGCTACTTATTCACTTTTAGGTTTAGAAACTTTCTTTACAGCTGGAGCTGATGAGTGTAGGGCATGGACTTTTAAAAAAGGAATGAATGCTAAGTCTTGCGCAGGTTTAATTCATAGCGATATTGAAAGAGGATTTATTAAGGCTGAAGTTATGAGTTTTGATGATTTATATGAATATAGAAGTGAGTTAAAGGTAAAAGAGGCAGGTAAACTTCGACTAGAAGGAAAAGACTATTTGATGCAAGATGGAGATATAGTTTATTTTAGATTTAATGTTTAATAAATTCTTTTAGTTAATCATATATGTTAGTATGATGCTAAAAGAATTTTTTGTTGATGAAAATATTACTATTCCTTTTAAATTATTTGGCAAAACTCATTGGTTTTTGATGATTATGGTTTTAGCTGGGTTAATTTTGATTTATGTAAGTAGAGAGAAAATCAACCAACTTTCTTTGATAACTAAAAGAAGGATTGTTGTGGGTTTTTCTCTTTTGTTACTTGCTAATATGATTATTTTATATGTATCTAGTTTTTATTATCATTCTTTTGATTATAAAACAATGTTGCCTTTACATCTTTGTTATTTATCTAATTATTTTTACATTTTTGTTATTTTATTTAAGAAAAAAAGTTTATATCCCTATTTATACTTTTTGGCTTTTTTAGGACCAATTCCTGCGATTATTTTTTTTGATGTTCCAAGTTGTTGGGAATCATTTAATTTTTATCTTTATATTATTAGTCATCATTTGTTAGTAATTATGGGGTTATTCACATTTTATTTATATCCTAAAAAAATGGAAGTTAAACATGTGATTAGGCTTGTTATTGTTTTAAATATTTTATATGTTTTTATGAAAATATTTAATTTTTATTTTGATACAAATTATTTTTTTACTGGGGTTATACCACCTTTTATTATAAAGTTACTTCCATTTTTACAGTATTTTCCTGTTTTTGTTATTTTAGAGGGAATGGAAATACTAATTATGGGAGTTCTTTATTCTTTTTTTAAAAAACAAGTATAGTTTACTAAAATAATAGAGTATGATATAATATAAATATGAGGAGGATGAAATGAATCAATTATTATCTAAAACATTTTTATGGATGTTTGCAGGATTGCTTGTTACTTTTTTAACAGGTTATATTGTTTCTATTAATGAAAATATGGTATTATCTATTTTTGGAGGACCTATATTTTGGTTAGTAATTATTTTGGAGTTTGCTTTAGTTATTTATTTTTCAGCTAGAGTACATAAGATGAAGCCTATAACTGCTAAAATATGTTTTTTACTTTATTCATTTGTTAGCGGTCTAACATTCTCAAGTGTATTTATTGGTTTTGAAATTGGTAGTGTAATGTATGTATTCTTAATTGCTGCAGTTACATTTGCTATATTTGGAGCGATAGGATATTTTGTTAATGTAGATTTGAATAGAATTGGGACATATTTAATTATGGCATTATTTGCTATTATCATTTGTTGTTTTGTTAATTTATTTTTAGCTAATTCAACTTTTGATTTAATTATTTCTATTATTGCTTTACTTATCTTTTTTGGATTTACTGCTTATGATATTCAGAAAGTGAAAATACTTGGTAATAGTGGTATTGATCATGATGTAGTAGCGATAACTGGTGCTTTTCAGTTGTATTTAGATTTTATTAATATATTCTTACATTTGTTGTCTATAATAGGGAATTCTAAAGATTAGAGTTCCTTTTTTTTATCAAAAAAAAGAATAATTACTTATTCCATTTTCTTGTATGTTCTACTTTTTCCCATTTAACTTCTTTTTTTAATATTGCTTTTAGTGCACATGGTACATAAGTTGAGAAAAATATAGGACTAAATAAAATTGTTTTGATTTGCATAGACTCTGACATATTTATCTTGTCTTTGTCTTTTAAAATAAT
This sequence comes from uncultured Bacilli bacterium, assembly GCA_944358135.1. Lineage (GTDB taxonomy): Bacteria > Bacillota_I > Bacilli_A > RF39 > UBA660 > Caccenecus. Next base: position 6,136 of record CALVQN010000053.1, on the reverse strand, counting down.
GTAAGCAGTCATAAATGCAAATAGGATATAAGCTAACATGATAATTAAGATTATTTTTGTAAAACATATTTTGGTTATAGGGTTTGTTAAATCATGTATTTTAAATAGCATGATAATTTGATTTAATACGTATAATATAGCACCAATAATCATGATAATATATGGTTTCATACCACTAATTTCACTGATTAAAGAACCAAAGTTGGGATTATTATTTAAAAGTTTGCGAAATTTAGGAATGTATTTTTTTCTAGTAGAAAAATATCCTTTTATCCATCTGGTCCTTTGATTAATTGTATTTTTATATTTTATTGGTTGTTCATCATAAAAGATGGCATTTTTGTTATATACACTGGTTATATTATGCTCTATTGAATATAGTGTTAGTTCATAATCTTCGGTTAGGGAATGGAAGGGGAAAGAGCCCCACTTTTTTATTAATTCTCCTTTTATAAATAAGCCTGTTCCAGATAAAGTTACATTCCTTGATTGTTTAGATTTGGTTTCATTACCATTGGAATTTAGAAAAGCAAAGGTTATTCCTGAACAAGCGGATATTAAAGAGTCATTACCATTTTTTAAGTTTCTATATCCTGTTGCAATATCGTATCCTTCTTTATAGGATTTTTCCATTTCTTTTAAATAATTTTTGTCTAAGACATTGTCAGCATCAAAAATAAAATAGGCATCATAATATATGTTTTTTTCTTTTAAATCTTTAATGCATTCATCGAGGGCATAGCCTTTTCTTTTTAAATCTAGTCTTTTTCTGATAAATATTGTTGCTCCATATTTACTAGCTATTTTTACTGTAGGATCAATTTCATTTTCTACAATAATATAAACGTCTTTCATGTTTACTTTTTTGGTTTGATTTTTAATGCTAATTAATAAATCTTCAATTACTTTGGATTCATCTCTAGCAGGAATTAAAATGCAAAAGTTCATTAATTCATTTCTTTTTTCCTTGGGAAAATTGTGGTTTAATCTTGATAAAAAGGAAGTGGTAAATAATATTAAAAGTCCTATTATAATTAAAATAATACCAATTGTTTCTAAAATCATTTTGCACCTACTTTACAAATTTCATATTTGTATATATTGTTTTTAAGAATTCATCAGGGTATATTTTATCATATATTTCGCCAATAATGGTAAATGGTTCATATCCTTTATTTCTTAAGACGGATCTACCTAAGGCAGTCCAAGAAATAATCATATTTAGTGTCATAAAGATGACTAATATGGTTACTAAAGGTTTGCCAATTTTATAGGGAATTTTTTCAATCCATTTGGATAGGATAGGGTAAATAAAATGAATTAAAATCATTGTTGCAAATCCCCAGAAAATCATATACAATACTGTAGTTCTTCCCATGATATTTAGGGGACGACCTGTATAGTCCCAAGATGCAACTCCGAGCACTAGTTCCATTAACAAACTAATAATATATTCGATTGCTCCTCCTAGTATTGCTCCATATAAAAATGTTTTTGCTGGATGCCTTTTCTTTCTTCCAAGTAACCATATTAAAAATACAATGGCTGCTCCATAAAGGGGATTGAAAGGTCCGTATATTACACCTTTACGACAAGGCCAAAACCATTCTCCTCTTAAATAAATGTTTTTTACAAAGCCAATAATCTCTTCATAAATTACTCCTAGAAAACTTCCGAGTACAAAAATAATAAATAATTTGGAAAAACACATTCCTTTTGCAAATACTCTGTTATCACTTTTTAACCAATTTTTAAACTTCTTTATCATACTTATCACAACTACTAATATTATATCAAGATTTTTCTCTTAAGGGAAGTCTTTTGCCTAATCTAACAAAATTGTAATAAAATGTAGGCTTAGACTCTTGACAAAATAGGTTAAAAGCTTTAAGATAATTAACTATCAAATCAGGGAGGTTTTGAAATGAGAAAAATATTATTAGTAGTATTATGTGTTCTTACTATGGTGGTGCCTATAAATGTTAATGCTGCAGTTGATTTTAATGGATATTATTGTAGTAGTAAACATGATTTGGGCGATGGAACATTTTATATGACTTGTTATATTGTGGTAACTAGTGATGAGGAAATTAATCAAGTTGATGGTAGTTTAATTCTTACTAATGTAAATTTGGAGAGTATTAAAACTTATGATGATTGGACAAGTAATAATGGACTTTCAACGGAAGTAAGTTTTACTGCTGATACAGGACATTCTGGTACATTTACTATCGCTGAGTTAGTTTATACTGGCAATATGAGCGATACTGAATGTGAAGCTAGTTTTATGCCTAATGGTGCTAGTTATGAAGAACCACAGAATTATGTTTGTATGATTTTAGATGGAATTTATTATGGAGAAAATGGTACTGAAGTTACTGAAGAAGAGTATTATGAACAATGCTGTAATTATACTTGTACAGTAATAGATAATAAGTATTATTTTGATTCTAATGGTAATTCAGTGACTTATGAAGAATTTGTTGAAGATTGTTCTAATACAGATATAGTTGTTGATCCTGATGAACCTATAGATAATCCTCAAACTGGTTTTAATTATGGGTATATTATGATCCCTATTGGCATAATATCTATTGTAGCAATACTTAAATTTGCTAAGAAAAACACAAAAATTTATAAAATATAGTTGAAATTTTCAGATAATATGATATAATTTATATTATCTGATATAAATGCAGGTGTAGTTTAATGGTAGAGCTTCAGCCTTCCAAGCTGATAACGTGGGTTCGATTCCCATCACCTGCTCCATTGATGTAAAAATAGCACACTTTTTAATGGTGTGCTTTTAACTTGTATTTATCTCTATTATCTATTAGTAAATCTAGTTTATTATATTTAGTAAGTGCTTCTAAAACTTGTTTTTTAGCAGTAATGTTTATAAATATAGCAAAGTAAGCAAAGTTTTTGGGTAATATGCAAATTGAATATTTATTGATAATTACGTATTCGATTGCTTCCCAATATAGTTTAGTAGTTACTTGTTTTTCTTCTGTGTTTTCAATTCCTGATTCGTTTATTTTAATAAGGGAATTATTGTGTTTTAAAAATTCTTTTAATTTGTAGTTTGTTTCTATAAATAAATATCCGTATATTAAAAAACATGTAAAACATATGACTGATATAATATACATATTGGGAATAAATAGAAAAACAATAGAAAATATTAGAAAAAATAAAGTATAAAAGATAAATACTTTAAGTAATGAATGCACCTTTGTTTTAGGTCTTTTTTTAAATATGTAGTAGTTACTAGATATATACATAATTTCTTCATAATATTTTTTATTTCCTTTTTCCTTATTTTGTATAATCATGATTTCACTTCCTTAATTTATTATAGCATGTTTCATATTAGATAGTAAATGTGTGATTTACAGCGTAGTTTATATAGTGTATAATAAGTTTAGAAGGTAAGGTGTGTTATGAAGAAAATATTATTACTTTTTCTAGGTTTATTCATGTTTAGTGGTTGTGGAAACAAAAACTTGGATATTCATTCAGAATTAGTTCAAGATTTATATAAAGAGGTTAATCCTACTGAAGACGGACTTATCTTGTCTGATCTTTATGAGAATCGAGGACTTAGTGATAATTATATGTTAGTAGTTGCATTAAGTGATTATATCCGTGATCAAGATGTAAATGTCGAAGTTATTTCTAAAGAGGATGTTGATAGAAGAATAGTAAGTATTTTTGGAAAAGAAGAAGTTAAACATCAACGTACCTATCTTTTATTTGATGAGTATTGTGGATTTTCCTATAACAGTGATTTAGAACAATATGAATTAATTCCTGGTTGTGGTGGAGATATGTATCAAAACTTTGTTAGAGAAATTGTAAGTGCAAGAGAAGAGGGGGATAACATTATTATTACTGAGAAATCTCTTTATGTATATTGGGATTGGGATATAGATTATTCTCATGTTACTATTTATAATAATGTGGTTCAAAAAGAAAAAATAGATGAGTTTGATCATGATCCAACAGTAGAGTTAAATATTAATATTGATGATTATATAGATCGTGCTAGTACTTATGAATATACTTTTGAGAGAGTAGATGACCATTATATTTTTAAAGGAGTTAAATTGGTGGATTAAAAAAAGGTATGACATGCATGTCTAGTTAAATTTATATAATAGCTAAAATTTTAATAGAGTTATTCATGATTTACATGAGTTAACTAGAAAATTGTAAAGAAAATGTCTTTTGTTTGTAAAATTTATCTTTTGATGTTATTATATAAGTAGATAGCAGAGGAGGATTTAATGAAAAAAGATTTGGGTGTTAAACCTTATGTATTTCCGATGCCTGTTTTAATGATTGCGACTTATGATGAACAAGAGAGAGTAGATGTGATGAATATGGCATGGGGTGGCATATGTGATGATAATATGGTTGCTTTAAACATTACAGAAACTCATCAAACCGCTGATAATATAAAGAATAGAATGGCTTTTACTTTAAGTATTGCTGATATAGAACATTTAGAAGAGTCTGATTATTTTGGTACTGTATCAGGACGGAATGTTAAAGATAAGTTTGAGAGAACTGGTATGCATGCGGTTAAGAGTAGTAGAGTAGATGCACCAATTATACTTGACTATCCTTTGACACTTGAGTGTAAAGTGGTAGAGCTCGAGCATACCGTAAATGGAGGATTCCGAGTATTAGGTGAGATTGTTAATGTTATTGCTGATACTAAAGTAATAGACGAAGAGGGTAATGTTGATCCAACTAAATTAAATGCTTTTGTTTTTGATCAATTTCAGAATGGGTATTATAAGATTGGTGAAAAAGTTGGAGAGGCTTGGAAGAGTGGAAGAAAATTTATTAAAAAATAGGTATAAATTAATAATTTTTGACTATACTATTAATGGCAATGGTTGTTATATTGTTGCCAGTTAGAAACTCTATTTTGTTTGATGCTATATTTAGTGTTAAATGAATAGAGTTTTTTGTCTTTCTTTTTTTCTTTTTTCATATAATTTAAGTGGGTTTTAGTTTACAATTTCCCATTTTTTTGTTATACTATGTAGCGAGTATTAAATTACTCCTTGCTTAAAATTATTTTTTAAGCCGAATAGACCATGAGGAGGTGGAAAAATGAATAATTACGAGATTATGTTCATTGTGAAAACTACTATGGAATCTGATAAGATTAAGGTTACTATCGATAATATGAAGAAGATTATTACTGATGGTAAAGGTAAAATAGTAGAGGCAAAGGACATGGGCGAAAGAAAACTCGCATATCCAATTAAGAAAGAACTTAGTGGATACTATTATGTATTAAGAGTTGAAGCTTCTAAAGAAGTGATCGCTGAATTTGATCGTCGTGCATCAATTGATGAAACAATTTTAAGACATTTAATTATTAAGTTAGATGAGGAGTAAAATATGAATAAAGTAATTTTGATTGGAAGATTAGCAAGAGATCCAGAACTTAGAACAACAGCTGGAAATGTTAGTGTAGCTACATTTACTATAGCAGTAAGTAGACCTTTTACGCCCCAAAATGGTGGAGATAGTGGAGCTGATTTCATTAGCTGTGTTGTTTGGAGAAGAGCAGCTGAGAATTTAGTTAAGTATTGTCATAAAGGAAGTCAAATTGCCATTGAAGGTAGAATTCAAACTAGAAATTATACTGCTCAAGATGGAACTAAACGTTATGTTACTGAGGTCTTAGTTGATAATCTTACTTTCTTAGGATCAAGAAGTGATAATCAAGGTAGTGCCACTCAAGATAATATGGGAGGAAATAGTTATCCATCAAGTGGTGGGTATGAAGCAAATAACTATGCATCAAATAATAACTATAGTACACCAATGGATGTAGCAAATGTGCCTACAACAGACATTTCTGAAGATCCGTTTAAAGATTTTGGTGAAGAAATTACTTTAAGTGATGATGATTTACCATTTTAATTAAAAAAGGAGGAACAAAGATGGCAGAATTTTATCGTAAGAAGAAAAAAATATGTCAAATGTGTGCTGGTAAAAGCGTAGATTATAAAGATGTTATGATTATTAATAAATATATTAATGATAAAGGAAAGATTATGCCAAGACGTATGACTGGTGCTTGTGCAAAACATCAAAGACATATTGCTAA
>CALVQN010000052.1 GCA_944358135.1 uncultured Bacilli bacterium | reverse complement strand
CAAAGAAAAGAAGCAAAAATAATAATTCATTGCTTCTCTTTTGTGTGTTTAAAATTATTTTGGCTGTGAATTGTAACATTTTAGCAGGAAATATTCACAAAATAATTGAACTATACTCAATAATAGTTTATACTAGAATTGTAACATAGAATATTATCATAGACTGATAATATTTGACTAGTTTTAGCTTGTTTTGTCGAATCGCATGACAAACAATAAAATATGTTATAAAATTTGTTCTAGTAAGGAAGAGGAGTGTAATGAGAGAAAAGAATAAGAAAATGATTATTATTGTAACAAGTTTATTATTAGTAGTAGGAGTATCATTAGCTTACTTTACTGCATCAGTATTACTTGGTGGTGATGGTACAAGTGTAACAGGTAGTACTACTACTATACAGGATTCTACTTTAATTGTAGAAGGAACATTAGAGTTTAACGATCTAGATATTTATCCAGGACATCAAAGTATATCAAGTATTAGAGTAACTGCAACAGGGAATAATGAATTAATTCCTTATAATGTAATATGGAAGGGGACTAATACTTTAAATACACCATTAAACTACACTGTATATAAAACAAGTAGTAGTATAGAAGTAAGTAGTAGTTGTGAAAAGAAAAGTGAAGTAATGGGTGGAGCAAAGATATATTATGAAGAATGTAGTATAAGTAACTTAGAAAGTTTAGGAAGTCCGATAACAGAAGGAACAATAACAACAAGTGAAGAAGAAACAACAATAGAATTAATAGGAGATGAATTTATCAATTCATCACCAACAGGAGAAGAAGTATATTACTATGTAATATTAGAATATCCAAATTTAGAAGAGAGTCAAAATATAGATATGGGAGGAACATTTAGTGGAGAAATTACTGTAGAAGAAAGTGATGCAGAGCCTGATCTTAATTTAGTGGCAGTAATGGTAGAAAAAGATGATGAAGATTATGTATATGATTATTCAGATACAGTACCTACTTCAGGATATGTATTTGATACTAATAGAAGTTCATGCCAAGTAAATGGAGTAGAAGCATCAGGTGTTAATATGACATATGAAAATGGAGAGTTAACTGTAGATGGCTTAACACAAGCAGGAACAATATGCACAGCGTATTTTACTAGACCATATAGGAAGGGAAATGCTGCGAATTATATTTTAGCAGATAAAAATTTTTTGGTAAGAGATGATTTTAGTACAGCAGTAACTAATACAACAACAGGAGTTATGTATGAAACAACAGACTGGGCAGGAACTTCATATTATTTTGCAGGAGCACCAACGGATAATTGGGTAAGATTTGGAGGATTCTATTGGAGAATTGTCAGAGTCAATGGAGATGGAACAGTAAGATTAATCTATAATGGAACAAGCGCTGAGACAACAGGTACAGGAACTATGATAAACAATGGAGAAGAAATTGCTTTCAATAGTAGTGGAAATCGAAGTGAGCACGTAGGATTCAAGTACACAACGGAACAACAGCATGGCCAGACAACAGATAGTACTATATTAGATGTATTACAATCGTGGTATAGTAGCAGTAATCTAGATGATTATGCAGAGTATATTGATACAAACGTAGGATTCTGTAGTGATCGGAATATGGCGAGTGGATCATCATGGAGTAGCACAGGTTCTATACATTACTATGCAGCAAGAGAAAGATTAGACACAAATAAAAGTCCAAGTTTATCATGTACAAGTAGTGATATTATTAAAGAACCAGTAGGACTAATCGCCGCCGATGAAGTAGCCTTTGCTGGAGGAGTATATAGTACTGCAAATCGAAGTTATTACTTATACAATGGTCAGTATTATTGGACAATGTCTCCGCAATATTTCTATTCTGCGGGTCGAGCTTATGTGCAATATGTGTCTTCGAGTGGCTCCCTCAGCAGCGGCTCAGTGTATACCGTGTATGGTGTGCGTCCTGTCATAAATCTGAAGGCTGATGTACGAATTGAGGGTGCAGGTACGGTTGATCAACCTTATCAAGTGGTAGCTTAAGTCCTGACAGATTTTGGCAATCCTAGGTAGAACCTAATAAAAAGCTTAGCTACGGACAGTTTTGAATAAACCTAGTGTTTATGCGGGTTTGTAAGCAAAAAAGTGCGTCCAACAAACTAGCAAAAATATACTTATTTATAACTTTATTTGATTAGTAGGACAATATAAGAAAAAAATGAGAAAATTACTACACGCAAAAAAATTTTAAGCTTTAGTCATATGGAAATATCCGTATGACTAAAGCTGTTCACTACTGTTCATAGCTGTTCACTTTTGTAAATTAAATGTAAATAAACTGTTTATCTTGACATAGATAAGCAGCTTTTTTATTGCTAGAATGGACTAAACTTTAAATATTTGATAAAATTATATTGGTGATTAATCATGATTAAAACTGTTTTTATGGGTACTCCAGAGTTTGCTGTTCCCATACTTGATACATTAAAAGAATTAACTGATGTAGTACTTGTTGTTACTCAACCTGATAAATACGTGGGAAGAAAGAAAGTACTTACTCCATCTGCTATTAAGAATAAAGCAATGGAGTATGGTATTCCTGTTTTTCAACCAGTTAAGATAAGATGCGATTACGAAGAAATAAAGAAATATCAACCTGATTTAATTGTTACTTGTGCTTATGGACAAATTGTTCCTAAAGAAGTATTAGATATACCAAGACTCGGTTGTATTAATGTTCATGCATCACTCTTACCTAAATATAGAGGAGGAGCTCCAATTGAACATGCAATAATGAATGGAGATACTGAAACAGGTATTACGATTATGTATATGGATATAGGCATGGATACAGGAGATATGATTGATAAAAGAAGTATACCTATTGAAGAAGATGATACTTTAGATACCTTAAGTACTAAATTAAGTACTTTAGGAGCAGAATTACTTAGAGAAGTACTTCCTAGTATAATTGATGGTACTAATAATAGGGTTCCTCAAGATAATGATGAAGCAACATATGCTTATACGATTAAAAGAGAAGATGAACATATTGATTTTAATAGAAGTGCCATTGATGTATACAATCATGTTCGTGCTTTGAATTCTCATCCTCTTGCTAACTTTACTTTAAATGGAGAAGAAGTAAAAGTATTAGATGGTTATGTTGGTGATACTAGAAAAGGTGAAGTTGGTAAGATTAGTGATATTTTGAAAGATGCTATTGGTATTAATTGTAGTGATAAAATATATTATATTACAAGATTAAAACCATTTGGTAAGAAGGAAATGAATGTCAGGGATTATTTAAATGGTGTAGATAAAGATAAATTAAAAGCTAGTGTAATTGAGTAGGTGAAAGTATGAAAAAAGAAAAAGTTAAGAAGGAACCAGGTAAATTTAGAAAATGGCATCAAAAGATGAAGTCAACTCCTAAGGGTAGAGCTTATCTCAAGTTAATTTATTGGGCGATATTTTTTGTTGTTCTCTTTATCTTTTTAGGAATTTCTTCTTCTATTACGAGAGATTATACACCTACTAATAATGATATTCAAGAGGAACAAACACCTGAAGAAAATAATGAAAATACAGAAGTATTACCTACAATAGAGACTATGCAGAAAGAATTACTTTCTAGTACTTATGAATATACTTATGATATAAGAATAGGAGATGCTACATACTTGTTTGAAGGAGAAAGACACACTACTTATGAAGAAGGATATAAGACTAGTTTAAGTGGTACTATTCGTTATTATTTGGATAGTACTGGAATATATCAAGTTGTGGGTAATGATAGAACTTTGATTAATGATTTTTATTTAGGAATAGATACTCAGTATTTGGATTTGGCTCATGTATTTGATATTATGAATGTTTTGGGGTTACATGAGGATACGATGTGTGATTGTACTTATCCTGTATATTATGCAGAAGATGAATTTAATAGATATACTCTTAATTTGAGTGAAGATGCTATATCTATAACTGATGTTTCTGTAACTAGCTTAGATAATAGCTATGAATATAAGTTTAGTTTTAGTAATTTAGGTGATTTCGATGCGTAATTTGTTTGGTATGACGAGGAGTGATTTAGAAGAATACTTTTTAAGTATTGGAGAGAAAAAGTTTAAATCAGTTCAAGTATTTGAGTGGTTGTATCAAAAAAGAGTATGGGATATTGAAGAGTTTAGTAATATAAAGAAAGAAGTTAGAGAACAAATTAAATATGATTTTGATACAACTATGATTGAGATAGAGAAAAAGCAAGAAGATCATCTTACTTATAAATATCTATTTAAACTTAGAGATAATGAATATATTGAAGCAGTAGTGATGATGCATGATTATGGTATAAGCGTTTGTGTATCTAGTCAGGTTGGCTGTAATATGGGATGTCGCTTTTGTGAATCGGGTAGGCTTAAAAAGAGACGTAATTTAGAAGCTTATGAAATGGTTGAACAAATACTAGTTATTGAACGTGATTTAGGTGTCCGCATTAGTCATGTTGTCGTTATGGGTATAGGTGAACCTATGGATAACTATGACAATGTAATTAAGTTTGTGAGTATTATCAATGATGCTAAAGGAATTCAGATTGGTGCTAGACATATTACTATATCAACTTGTGGGTTAGTACCTAAAATATATGAACTTTCTAAACTTCCTATTCAAGTTAATTTAGCTATTTCCCTTCATGCACCAACGAATGAACTTAGAAGTAAGCTTATGCCTGTAAACAAAGTGTATAGTATACCTACATTAATTGAGGCAATTCGTGATTATTTGCAAGTTACAAGTAGACGAGTTACTATTGAATATGTTATGCTTAATAATGTAAATGATAGTATAGAATGTGCTAAGAGTTTAGCAGCATTATTTAAAGGAATGAATATATATGTGAATTTGATTCCTTATAATGAGACGAATCATTTAGAATTTAATAGGAGTAGTAAAACAAAAATAAAAGCATTTTATGATGAATTAAAAAAGCAAGGGATTAATGTTACGATAAGAAAAGAGTTTGGAAGTAATATTGATGCTGCTTGTGGACAATTAAGAGGGAGTAAGAATACATGAAATCATTTTATTTAACCGATACAGGTAAGATTAGGACTCATAATGAAGATTCTGTAACTATTCTTAAGAATGCAAATAATGAATATTTAATGATTGTTTGTGATGGAATGGGAGGACATAGAAAAGGGGAAGTAGCTTCTTCTATGGCAATAACAGCTTTAGGAAGTAGATTTAATAAAATATCCTCTATTGGTTCAAAGTTGGATGCAGTTAATTGGCTTAATGATAATGTAAATGAAATTAATAAGAATATACTTGAGTATGCTAGTAAAAATCCTGATTCGACTGGTATGGGGACTACTATTGTTGTAGCACTTCTTACCCATGATTATCTTATTTTTGGTAATATTGGAGATTCTTCAGGATTTGTTATGAAAAATGGATTGTTACATAAAGTAACTAAAGATCATACTTTAGTAAACTTGCTTGTTCAAGCAGGGAATTTAACAGAAGAGGAAGCTAAATTTCATCCGAAAAGAAATGTTTTAATGAAAGCTTTAGGGGCAGCGAATACGGTTGAGCTAGATATATTCGATGTTGTTGATATGAATGTTGATGGAATACTTCTTTGTAGTGATGGTCTAACTAATATGCTTACTAAAGAACAGATAGAGAAAGTATTAAATGATCCAGAATTGGAAATAGAAGAAAAGGTGAGTAAATTAATTAGAAAATGTAATGCTAGAGGGGGAACAGATAATATTTCTATTGCTTATTTAGTTATTAATGAAAGGAGTAAAGAACAATGATCATGAAAGGGCAAAAGATTAGTGATCGTTATCAAATCATCAAGTCAATTGGTGAGGGTGGCATGGCTAATGTTTATCTTGCTTATGATACTATACTTGATCGTAATGTTGCTGTTAAAGTGTTACGTGGTGATTTGTCTAATGATGAGAAATTTGTACGAAGATTTCAAAGAGAAGCTTTAGCAGCGTCGAGTTTGTCTCATCCTAACATTGTGGAAGTATATGATGTTGGTGAAGATAATGGTGAGTATTATATTGTTATGGAATATATTGAAGGTAAACACTTGAAGAATCTCTTAAAGAAACGAGGAAAACTTACTTTAAGTGAAGCGGTAGATATAATGCTCCAGATTACGGATGGGTTGTCGGCTGCTCATGATTCATATATCATTCACCGAGATATTAAACCGCAAAATATCATGATTTTAGAAAATGGGCTAGTTAAGATTACTGATTTTGGTATTGCTATGGCCATGAATGCAACACAGCTTACGCAGACTAATTCAGTAATGGGCAGTGTTCATTATCTTCCGCCAGAACAAGCTAGTGGACAAGGTTCAACCCTGCAAAGTGATATATATTCTATGGGTATAGTCATGTATGAGCTTATTACTGGAGAACTTCCTTTTAAAGGAGATAATGCTGTTGAAATAGCTCTTAAACATTTAAAAGAACCAATTCCTGATATAAGAGAAAAAGTTCCTAATGTTCCTAATAGTATTTATAATATTATTAAAAGAGCTACAGCTAAAAATCCTAAAAACAGGTATAATGATGCTAGAGAGATGCATGATGATTTACTTACTTGTTTGGATGATGCAAGGGCAAATGAACCAATTATAAGTTTTAAATATCCTGAAGTTGATACAGATGATGCTAAACTTATGAAAATGGTTAAAGATAGCAAGAAAGAAAAAGAAGTTAAGAAAGAAAAGGTGGGAGATGATGAGGTTATTGCAAAGAAGATAACAGGTGATGATTTGAAAAAACAAAATAAATTATTGATAATTTTAGCATTTATTTTTACTGGTTTAGTGGTAGCTATAACTGCTCTTGTTGTATTTATTCCTATGCTTACGGGAGGGAAGTCTATAGAAGTTCCTGATGTTAGTGATATGACAGTGAGTGAAGCAATAGATACTTTACAAAATGCGGGATTTGTTGTATCTGATGAACAAAGAGAGGTTTCTTCGGCAGATATTGAAGAAGGACGGGTTGTACGGACTAGTCCAGCTGTAGGTAGTGAAAGAAAAGAAGGAACAACTATAACTTTATATGTTTCTCTTGGAGATACACAGATTGAAATTGAGGATTATACAGGTGAAAGTTATTTAGAAGTTAAAGGAAGACTTGAAACTTTAGGATTATATGTTTTGATTGAAAGACGCGATGTAGAAGAAACAGATGAAGAGACTTATGAAGATGGAGTTATTATTGATCAATCTATCGAACCAGGAGAAAAGGTTTCAGCAGGTACAAATATAACTCTTTATATTCCTAATATTGTTACCAATTATCCTGATTTTACTAGTGGCGAGTATACAGTAGAGGATGTAGAAGATTTTGCTGATACTTATGAACTTGAAGTAGAAATTGAATATGTGGAAACAAGTGAGTATGAACCTGGAGCAATTTATTATCAATCTAGACCTGAAGGACAAAGGGTTGTTGCTGGTCAGTCATTTAAAATTAGAGTAGCAGAAGCACCTGTAGATAACGGTGAGGACGGAGAAAATTGTGAGAATGGATTATGTTAAAAGGTATTATTGTAAAAAATATTAGTGATATTTATACTGTTAAAGTAAATCAAGATTTATATGATTGTAAAGCTAGGGGTAAGTTTCGTCAAAGTGGACTTACTCCTCTTGTTGGTGATGCAGTAGAAATTGATCCTGAAAATCATTATATATTAAATATATTAGAGAGAAAAAATGAGCTTGTTCGTCCTAGCATAAGTAATGTTGATGTTGCTCTTATTATTACTAGTGTCAAGAAGCCAGATTTATCTACGTATTTATTAGATAAACAAATTTCTAGTATTACTCTTGCTAAAATTGAACCAGTTATTTGCTTTACAAAATTGGATTTATTGAGTAAAAATGAGATAAAAGATTTAAAGAAAATTATGAAATATTATCAGCAAATTGGTTATCATGTGTATACCAATTTAAAAGTTAAGAAATTACTTAAATATCTTAAGAAGAAAACTGTTGTTTTGACAGGACAAACAGGAGCAGGTAAATCTAGTTTCCTTAATCAAATTGATAAAACTTTAAATCTTAGAACTGGAGAGATTAGTGAAGCTTTGGGTAGAGGCCGTCATACAACAAGACACACAGAATTTTTTCTGGTTCAAGATATTCTTATCGCGGATACTCCAGGTTTTTCAGCATTAGATTTGAATCAATATTCTAAAGAGAAAATTCGGGATAGTTTTATTGAATTTCAAAAATATCCATGTGAATTTAAAAATTGTATGCATTTAAAGGAGCATGACTGTGAAGTAAAGAAACAAGTAGAAAAGGGAAATATTTTAAAATCAAGATATGAAGATTATTGTAATTTTGTAAAGTAGGTGGAGGATGAAAATATCAGTTTCATATTTAAGTAGTAAATATAGCAAAGAAGATACAATAAGATTAATTGAAGCAACTGATGCTGATTATATTCATGTTGATCTTATGGATGGTGGTTTTGTTCCAACAAAAAATTTTACTATTTCAGAAGTATTATCTTTGTTGGAAAAGCATATTAAACCGTTAGATATTCATTTAATGGTTTTTGATCCTATTATTTATATTTCTGATTTGGCTAAATTAAAGCCTAAATATATTACTTTTCATGTAGAAGCAACAAAAGATATAGTGAAAACTATTGAAGAGATTAGAAAACAAGGAATAGGAGTTGGATTGTCCATAAAGCCAAATACGGATCTTTATGAGTTAATGCCTTATTTATCTTTAGTTGATTTGGTTTTACTTATGAGTGTAGAACCTGGTGCAGGAGGCCAAGAATTTATTTCTTCGTCAGTTGAACGTTTGAAAGAATTATTGGAGTATCGACGTCAAAATAATCTATCTTTTCAAATAGAAATGGATGGTGGAATAAATAAGGATACAATAAAACAAGTGGCTGATCTTGATATTGTTGTAAGTGGTTCTTTTGTCTGTAAATCAGATCATTATCAAGAAAGAATTAATGAGTTAAAAAATAATTAGTTCTTCGTAGTTCGGCTAAAATGCAGGCTATTGGAACAAAATATATTGACAATGTGCTTATTTATGTTATAATGGTTATGTTATATAAACAGTTATATCCTGCCTATATAGCTCGTTTCTTTATATATGGGCGGGAATGTTTCAAATTTCATTAGTGGGATCCTTTAATTCCCACATTTTTTTGACTTATTTTTAATCTTGTGCTAGAATAATTAAACATGAAAAGAGGATGATTATGTTTT